>CAZAQL010000117.1:6990-7704 GCA_964487295.1 uncultured bacterium
GTTCGTCCACCCCGGTCCTCTCGTACTAGGGGCAGCTCTCCTCAAGTATCCTACGCCCGCGACGGATAGGGACCGAACTGACTCACGTCGTTCTAAACCCAGCTCACGTAGCAGCTTTAATTGGCGAACAGCCAAACCCTTGGGACCTTGTCCAGCCCCAGGATGCGCTGAGCCGACATCGAGGTGCCAAGCCACCCCGTCGATGTGAACTCTCGGGGGTGATAAGCCTGTTATCCCCGGGGTACCTTTTATCCGTTAAGTGCCGCCCTTTCCACACAGCAGCGGCAGATCACTAAGTCCTGGTTTCCCATCTGCTCGGCCTGTATGCCTCGCAGTTAAGCTCCCTTATGCCTTTACACTCGACACGCGGTTGCCGTCCGCGCTGAGGGAACCTTTGAGCGCCTCCGTTACACTTTAGGAGGCGACCGCCCCAGTCAAACTACCCACCTGACACTGTCCTCGCACCGGATCACGGCGCAGAGTTAGGATTCCAACAAGGCAAGGGTGGTATTTCAAGGTTGGCTCCACGAAGGCTGGCGCCCCCGCTTCAAAGCCTCCCACCTATCCTACACGAACCTGGCCAAAACCCAATATCAAGTTGCAGTAAAGGTCCACGGGGTCTTTCCGTCCGGTCGCGGGTAAGCGGCATCTTCACCGCTACTACAGTTTCGCCGAGTCCGTGGTCGAGACAGCGCCCAAGTCGTTACACCATTC
>CAZAQL010000118.1:0-7670 GCA_964487295.1 uncultured bacterium
CCCCTGTCCACCCCAGCCAGAGAAGCCCCGCGCCGGCGAGGAATACCACCAGCGAGTAAGTCGCCGGCAGTCCGTAACCGGAATGCAGCGGATACATCTGGTTGAGCAGTCGCCGTCCGGCGGCGACTTCGTCGGCGCGGCTGACGGAAACGAGCCGGCCGTCCGCCGCCAGGGTAACCCGGGACCGGCCGTTGGGGTGCCATTCCCCCGGCAGCCGCAGCCTCAGGGAGTCTCGTTCGAGCGACGTCTCCCGGACCGGCACGAGGTAGGCGTCGAGCTGCCGTTCGATCTTCGGCCGAAGCGTCCGAGCGGCGTACTCCTCGTGGTCGGAGGCGACCTCGACCGGCACGACGACGTCGCTCTCGACCTGCACGACGCGACACGCGGCCGACCGTGCGACCTTCCGCCTCCACGACCGCTGGATCCTGAGATAGCCCCGGTCGGTGACGATCATGGCTGCGCCGTCCGCGAGCGACGCGACCGCGCGCGGCGGCGGCTCGAGCCGGAGCGAGAATCGAATCCCCCGCGAGCGCAGGACGTCTGACGTCTCCGCCAGGCCCCGGAGCATGAACTCGTAGTGCCGACGGCGCGCGCCCGGGAAGCGCTGCGTCACGCCGAAGACGACGACAACCGGGAGTCCGAGCTCGTTCGCCTCGTGAACGGCGAGTTCGAGCGCGTGGTTCATCGCGGTCCGCTGGGACTGCTGCATCCAGTAGAGGACATAGCGGCCGGTCGCGACGGGACGTTCGTTGAGCAGCTTGATGCGCTCGCGCTGGATCATCGGGCCTCCACGATCGCAGGGCCGTTCGCACGGAGTGCGGATGCAACCGTAGAAGAGCAGCGCGGGTCGGTCAAGGTGGGACTGGCGCGAGGGCCGGCCGTGTGGTAGGAGAGAGAGGGCGAGTCGGTCGAGCCAGGCGCGGTGCCTGGGCCTCGCCGGCGGCGCCCGCGAGCGGCGAGCCCGGTCGCGCGGGACGGTTTCGGATCCACTCACTGGTGCGGTCAACGGAGGGAGCACGATGAAACGCATGGTTTCCTGGGTAAGGACGGCCGGGGTCATCGCTGTCGCCGCCTGCCTCCTCGTGGCCGCGGCGGCGTGCAGCCAGACGCAGGCGGAGGACGCGGGAGACGCGGAGGAGCCGGTCGCCACCGTCACCACATCGTCGGAGGACGCGCGGGAGATGGCGGCCTCCATGAATGAGTTCGCCATCGACCTCTACCTGCGGGCCAGGGGCGGCGACAACATGTTCTTCTCGCCGTACAGCGTGGCGACGGCGCTCACGATGGCGTGGACGGGCGCCCGCGGCCACACGGCGGAAGGCATGGCCGGGGCGATGCACCTGCCGGTCGCCGGAGCGACCATGCACACGCGGCTCGCGCGCGACGCGGTGGCGGGCGCCTCGGGCGCTCTCGAACGCTCGCTCGCCGGCGCGCCCGAGGACGACGGCTACGAGTTCCGTGCCGCCAACAGCCTGTGGGGACAGGAGGGCTACGGATTCCTCGAGGAGTTCACCCGGCGGCTCGATGAGCACTACGGGGCGGGGATGCGCCGAGTCGACTTCGAGAGCGACGCCGATGGCGCGCGGCTTGCGATCAACGCCTGGGCCGAGGAGGAGACGGACGGACGCATCGAGAACCTCATCCCCGAGGGGGGCATTGACTCCGTCACGGCGCTCGTCTTGACCAACGCCGTCTACTTCAAGGGCGTCTGGGCGTCGCAGTTCAAGGAGGCGTCGACGAGGGACGAGACGTTCCACGGGGCTGCCGGCGACGCTCAGGTGCGGATGATGATGCAGCGCGGCACGTTCGGGTACTACGAGGATGAGGATCTGCAGGTCCTCGAGATGCCGTACGAGGGAGACCGGCTCTCGATGCTCGTCGTCCTCCCGCGTGAGGAGCTCCTGGGCGGGCTGGAGCGTGTCGAGGGCGGGCTCTCGACCGGTCTCATCGAGTCGTGGCTGGACGGAATGCGGGAGCAGAAGGTCGACGTCCGCCTCCCGAGGTTCGAGATGACGTGGGGGAGTGAGGACCTCTCGACCGACCTCATCGCGCTTGGAATGCACCACGCGTTCCGGGACGCCGACTTCTCGGGGATGACCGGGGAGCGCGACCTCTTCATCAGCAATGTCTTCCACAAGGCGTTCATCGCGGTCGACGAGGAAGGCACGGAGGCGGCTGCGGCGACGGCGGTGGTCATGGCGAGGACGTCGGTCGAGATGGCGCCGGAGTTCCGGGCCGACCGGCCGTTCCTCTTCATGATCCGCGACAAGGAGACCGGCGCGATCCTCTTCATGGGTCGACTGGCGAACGCGACGGCGTAGCAGGCGCGGCCGCCGGTATCTCGCCGTGCCCGGGAGCGGGCGGCCGCTCGGTCGGAAATGCGGCGGTCGAGGGGCGACCGCCGCGAGAGGAAGGAGCCTCGATGCTCGACGAGCTCATTCTGAAGAGCAGAAGCTACCGTCGCTACGATGCTTCACACGCGGTCGACATCGCGACGCTGCGCGAACTCGTAGCACTGGCGCGGCGCTCGCCCTCGGCGATGAACAGGCAGCCGCTCAAGTTCATCCTGAGCGCGGAGCCCGAGCGGAACGCCCTCATCTACGAGCATCTCGGATGGGCCGGAGGGCTTCCCGACTGGCCGGGCCCCGAGCCGAACGAGCGCCCGACCGCGTACATCATCATCCTCGGTGACACCGAGCTCCGCGAGTCCTTCGGCTGCGATCACGGGATCGCGGCTCAGAGCATTCTCCTCGGCGCGACCGAGCGTGGTCTGGGCGGCTGCATGTTCGGATCGGTCAAGCGGGAGAAGCTGCGCGACGCGCTCTCCATCCCGGCGCGATACGAGATCCTCCTGGCCGTGGCGATCGGGAAGCCGGCCGAGAAGGTCGTGCTCGACGACGCGACGGAGGGTGGCGACGTCGGCTACTGGCGCGACGACGACGGTGTGCATCACGTCCCGAAACGTCCACTGGACGAGCTCATCCTCGACATATGAACGCTCCATCGAGGTCGCCACTCGCGGAGCTTCCGCCGCGGAGGGCGCCCGGTCCGTGACCATCTGACGGATGTCACCGTTACAGAACCGTCGCAGGCATGGTCCTTGCCCTTCATACGTCCCGGTGTTGCATGGGGACGGGTCTACCGTGGGGGTGGAAGGGTCCGCGAACATGAGAGTCATGCATCACGTTCTGCTTGTCACCGTTGCACTGCTCGTCCTCATCCCGTCCGCTCTTCCCGCTCAGGTCTGTTACACAACGCTCGATGACGGGGTTTGGGGCAATCCGCACAGGGACTTCAACGGTGTTCAAATCCCCGCGCTCGTCGACAGTCTCATCCCGGTCGGCGACCCGCTCATCATCGGTCTTCCAGGGCGCTCCGTAGCGTTCGAGGACGGGGGGGAGCCGTGCATCGTGGCCGGGCTGCCCGGCGGCGGGCGCCCGTCCGCGCTGACCGGTGACTTCGTCGACGCCGTCGTCGATACGGACTGCGTCCTGCCGGAGGGTTTCCCCGCGAACAGGAAGGGCAAGTTCAGGAATGCGCTCCTGGGGGAGACGGTGGCGCTCTCGCTGAACTGCCGTCTCGACGTGGACCTCTGTGACCTCGTCGTGTCGTCCGTCATGATGACCGTCCCGGCGCTGCCCGGAGAGGACGGGCTCTACGGCACCGAGGACGACTCCCTCTGCGCCGACTGCGACACGATGACCGTCAGAATGCCTGACGATCTGATGGCCGTCCTCGAGGACACGATGGGAGTCGTTCCGAGCGTGGGCGCGGTCCTCGGACTCGCCAACACGGCGCTCGCCGGCGGCGAGACGTACGGGCTCAGGGGCAAGACGGTCTGGCAGGCCGTTTCGAACATCAACCGAGCGTTCAAGCGCACGCGGTATCTCGTCGCTGATGAGCCCGACACGATCATCCCCATCCTGCTGGCGTCGCCAGGCTTCGGGACGGAGGGGCGAGGTGGTGAAGGCGCCCCGACCGATCCGGTGGAGGAGCCCGCGCGACTCGCTGCGGCGCCGTCCGCCGTCGTGCTGAGCCTGCCGCAGTCGGCGCGGGCGACGGTTGTGGCGTACAACGTCGCCGGGCGGGAGGTCGCGGTTCTCGCCGACCGGGTGTTCCCCGGAGGACGCACGCTCCTCGAGATTCCCGCCGGCCACCGAGTACCGTCCGGTGTGTACTTCGTCCGTGCGGACGTGGAGCTGCCCTCCGGAGCGTCGCGGTTGAGCACGAAGATGGTGGTTCTGAGGTAGTCTCGCCATCGGCAATGGCCCTGAGCGAGGAGTGGATGGATGGCTCAGAGGAGGCCGCCGTCGGGGATGCCCGGCGGCGGCCTCGCCACGTGGCGCGACCTTGCATCCGCGGGGCGCCGGTGCCCCACCGGCTCGCCCGGCCCGGAGTCCGGCCGTGGCGCGAAGAGGAGAGCCGCCGAGAGCGTCCTACGAGCACCCCCATGCGAGTCGACCTTCCATGCGAGGAGGTGGGAGTGTGAGACGGATGACACGAACGCTGACAGCGGTCCTCCTGGTCACGGTCGCGGTGTCACAGAGTCCTTCGATTCGCCCCTGTGTATGCCGGGCTGCAGATGCATCGCCGGGGACGGATTCGGCCCGCAGTGCGACCGCGGCGCCGGCAACGCCGGCTGGGCGTGCCGGGCGCCATGGCACGCCGCCGGCGTCGATCGCCGAGGTTCTCGAGCGCTACTACAGGGCGCTCGGGGGACGGGAGGCGCTCGAGGGTGTTTCGTCCCGGGTAGCGACGGGGCGCGTCGTGGACGATCGACCCTGGGCCGGACCGGCGAAGATCACGCGATTCGAGGCGTACGGCGGGGACGGCGGCCGCTGGGCACGTGTCGAACATGCCCCGGAAGGCGATTTCGCTGAGGGCTTCGATGGAGCCGTGGCGTGGACGCTCGAGGACGGCGAGGTGAACACGAGCACCGAGCCGAACCGGTCGAAGCTCGCGTTCCTTCTGGACCCGCAGGGGCCGATCAGGATAGGGGAGTACTTCCTGGAGATGAGATACGCGGGCGTCACGACCTACGAGGGACGCCCCGTCTGCGCTGTCGAGACCGACCGAAACCCGACCTACTACACTCTCTACTTCGATCTTGAGACCGGCCTGCTGACGAACATCGGGTATCACTGGTATGTGGAGGACTACCGTCCCGTGGACGGTGTGCTCGTGCCGCATCGGGTCGTCGAGGGGCGAAAGGGAGGCAGCGTCACGCACGTCTTCGACGAGATCGTCGCGAACTCGCCCGTCGCCGGAAGTCGTTTCAATCCTCCCGAGACGGGAAGCGGGGGCCGGTAGTCCGGCCCCCGCTGTCGTTGCCACGTTGGATCGAGCGACCCTTCGCGTACAACGTTAGCTACTTCAGCATCACCATCTTGTGAGTCTCGTTGATGTCGGGAGCGTTCAGCGTGTAGAAGTAGACGCCGCTGGCACACTTCTCGCCGGCATCATCGGTGCCGTCCCACACCACGTAGCCGTTCGTGCCGGCCGCCAGCTCCTCGGAGAGAAGCGTGCGGACGACCCTGCCGGCCGTGTTGTGGACCGTGATCTCGACCGGACCAGCCTGGCGGATGCTGTAGGCGATCTTCGTCACGGGGTTGAACGGGTTCGGGTAGTTCTGCGACAGGCTCTTGAAGGCGACCTCGTCCTCGACACCGACCGCGTCCGGATCGTAATCCGTGTTCTGCGGGTCGAAGTTCGTCCAACCGGCCGTCCACTGCTCCTCCATCGGGAGGGACGGATCGAAGGCGCCGCGGTACGTCACGGCCTCGAAGCCGACCAGGTCCGGGTCCGTGAAGCTGGCCGAGCCGATGAGCTCGGAGCCGACCGCCGGGACCGGGTTCGGGTCGTTGAGGTCGCTCATGTCCGTCAGGCCGACCGAACTCGGGTTGCGCGGGTCGGAGCCGACGTTCGCGAACGCGGGCGTGTCGAACCAGGCGCGGACGCCGGACCAGCGACCCTCATCGTGCACGCAGGTCGAACCGGTCTCGAGCAGGCTCGCGGCGATGCTCGTGTTCATGATCTTCATCTCGCCCGTTGTGGCCCACGTCTGCGTCTGCGCGTCGCGGATGCTGAAGCCCCACGGGAAGCCGATGATGCAGGAGTTGAAGATCTTGTGCTTCGAGGCGCGACGGATCACGCCGCTGAACTGGTAGGAGTTCCCCGGGGGGATCGTGCCGACGAGCGCGTCCGTGCGCTCGGGACCGACGATCGTGACGTTCGAGAAGATGGGCTCGGTGTAGGGAACGTCGTTCGAGCCGGTGCCGTCGTTGTCAGACTCGAAGCCGTTGCTCTGGCCGGTCGGGTCCCAGTAGTCCATATCGCGGACCGCGAAGCAGAACTGGTGCTTGCCGGCGTGGCCGAAGTCGGAGTCGAACACGTCGTCCGTGCCGCCCATGACCACCAGGTAGTGGCCGTCGACCGTGCCGCCGAACCACTCGTAGCTGTCGTCGAACGAGTAGCTCACCTGCACGTGGTGGATCTCCGTGCCGGAGCCGACGCCGCCCATTGTCAGGCCGTTGACCTCGTTGTCCATCGCGAACCGGTACCCCGGGTACTCGATGCGGCAGTAGCAGAACTCGCCGGAGTCGTCGTCCGGGATGTTGCCGCCGTAGGTGCCGCCGATGAGGCCGCCCTCGATGAGCGGGGCGACCTTGTTGACCGGCGCTTCGCCCAGGATGATGACGCCGCCCCAGTCGCCCGGCTCACGGCTGCCCGGGTCCTTGAGGCTGGTGAAGACGATCGGGCGGTCGGGCGTGCCGGTGGCGTGGATCTTGGCGCCGCGCGACACGATCAGCGTGGCGGCCGTGTCGCCGCGGACGACCGTGCCGGGCTCGATCGTGAGGCTCGAGAGGGAGTCGACATAGTAGAGACCGGTCAGCGTGTAGAGCGTGTCGGCCGAGAGCGTCCGGTCCCAGTCCTGGTAGTACGGCGTGCGCCCGGAGTCGAGTCCGGGGCCCATGACGACCTCCGGCTTCCAGCCGGCCGAGGCCGTCGTCGCAAGCGCGAGGATCACGAGAAGCAGGATCCCGGTCTTGGCGAGTGCCTTCATGGAGCTTCCTCCTTGGTGTCCGCCGGCGATGACGCCGGCTTCGTCTGAGATGCCTCGTGAGCCAGATCTAGTGACCGAAGTGAGCCGAGAACTTGCCGAAGTCGATCGGGTCAACAGCACCGCCGCTCCAGCTGAAGTCGCTCCGCTCCTGAGCCTGGTTGAAGTCGCCGGCGAACTTACCGAAGTCGATCGGGTCCACCGTGCCGTCCAGGTTGTAGTCGACCGAGTTGCAGGTCAACGAAACGCCGGCGTCCAGAGCAACCGTGTAGATCTGGACGTCGATGTCGATGGGGCTACCCGTCACCGGATCACCGTTCGGATGCGCGATCGCCTCGTCGGCCGTCACGCTGAACAGGATCTCGCCGTTCACGTCGGTCTCAGTCGCCTGAGCCGTGAAGGTGACGTCGCCACCGGACACCGTGAAGAAGAAGCTCGTGTACGGGATCCCCTGGATCGGGGTCGAGTCCGAGCGCTTCGCGGTGACCTTGATGTACTCGTAGGCGTCAGCATCGCCCGCCGGGCAGGTCATCAGGCCGTCAACGGCCGTCTGGCCATCCAGCACGATCGTCGACTGCGTCGGATCGGGGATGCCGGCAACGGCTACGCT
>CAZAQL010000119.1:0-7667 GCA_964487295.1 uncultured bacterium
AGCGCGAACTTACCGGCGCCGGCGCGGCCGCCCGGCCGGGGCAGCTGCGAATGCGTATCGTCTCGGAGTGTCGTGGCATCGATGCGGTTTCGACGAACACCATCGGCTACCGCATCGAGGACTACGCGCTCGACGCGGGCGAGTACATGCTCTTCCGGTTGCCGACGGCGACGGGCGCCTTCGACCTTCTGTCCGAGCTTCTGGTCGGCCGCCTGACGAACCTCGCCGAGCGCGAGTACCCGCTCGCGATCGGAACCTCCATCGGGATGGTGGAGGAGGCGACCATCGAGATCCCCGACGGGTTCGTCGTCGAGAGCATGCCCGATCCGGTCGACTTCCAGGAGGGACCGATCAGCTTGAGCATGACGTACGAGTTCGTGCCGGCCTCGGAGACCGGCGGGGCGGCGCAGGTCCGCTACGAGAAGACCTTCGGCGTCGACTCCTTCGACATCTCGCCGACAGAGTATCGCTCCATGAAGGAGGCGGGCCGCCTGGCGAGCCGTGCCATCCGCGGAGAGATCGTGATGAAGAGAGAGGAGGGCTAGATGAAGCGCCTGACGATCATCCTGGCCGCACTGGCCCTCGTCGCGAGCGTCGCGGGGGCGGAGCAGTGGGTCGACACGGACGTGCCGACCCTCATTGAGGACGCGCCGGGACTCGAGGAGCATCCGGACGCCTCGGCCGTCTTCCTCAAGATCCAGAAGCTCATCACGATCGGCGAGGACGGCGGCTACGAGGGGAAGTGGAACCGGCTCACGAAGGTGCTCACGCTCATGGGACGCGAGGAGTACAGCAACGCGTCGTTCACCTACAACAGCGACAACGAGCGCCTCACGCTCGTCAAGGGCGTGACCGTCCGCAAGACGGGGCGCGAGGTCGAGGTCGACGAGGACGCGGTCAACGACGTGACGCCCGCGTTCCTCGAGGGTGCCTCGATCTACGCGAACGTTCTTCAGAAGGTCATCTCCTTCCCTGTCGCCGGACGCGAGGCGACGATGGAGCTCCAGCTTCTGGAGGAGCGCGATCCGACGCCGGACGGCAAGGTCAGCGGCATCGAGCACTTCGCCGCGGTCGATCCCATCGAGCACAAGGAGGTCCGCATCGAGACGCCGGAGGGCGTGGAGCTTCAGACGAAGCTCGTCCCGGGGTGGATCGGCTTCGAGGGCGACGTCAGCGAGCATGGTGACCGCTGGGAGGTCCGCGACGTCCCGGGCGTGACGCTCGAGGAGCACACACTCTCGGCGGAGGAGCTCTTCCCGAGGCTCTACTTCAGCACGTACGACTCGTGGGGCGAGGTCGCCGCCTCCTTCGCCGGCCAGTTCTACCCGCACGTCGAGACGACGGGTCCGGTCGCCGAGCGCGCCGCGGAGACCGTCGCGGGCCTCTCGACCGACGAGGAGAAGACGCGCGCAATCTTCCTCGACGTCGTCCGGAACGTGCGCTACGTCTCGCTCAGATTCGGGCTCGGCGGATACGAGCCGAACGACGCGGGCGCGGTGCTCGAGAACCTCTACGGCGACTGCCGCGACCAGGTCGTGCTGCTTGTCAGCATGCTCCGCTCGCAGGGCATCGACGCCTATCCGGCGGCCATCCCCATGCGGCGGACGACGTTCGTCGAGGAGATCCCCACCCTCCAGCAGTTCAACACGCTCGTGCTCGCGCTGCCGACGGAGGGCGGATACTGGTTCCTCGACCCATGGCTCGACGACGCCGCCTACAAGTACTTCCAGCTCGGACGCGGCAACATGGCGTTCGTCGTCCACGAGGACGGGACGGGCGACCTCGTCCGCATCCCCGAGTTCGAGCCTGACGACAACACCGCCTCGAAGTTCCTCTCGATCCAGCTCAACGACGACGGCTCCGCCCGGGTCCAGGTGACGGGCCAGCCCCACGGCTACTTCGACCGAAGGACGCGCCGCGCGCTCAAGGACGCGACGCCGTCGGAGGAGGAGCGGTTCTTCGACCAGGCAGCGAACGCCCTCTCGCAGGGCGCGGTCTCGGTCGACTCCTGGCATACGGATCTCGGCGACCTGACGGAGCGGATCAACATCCGCCAGACGATCGACGCGCCGGACTTCGCGGTCACACAGGGCGACATGATGATCCTTCGAGTACCCGAGTACCCGTACGATTTCGCGGAGCTCACGAGCGTTCCGAGGCTCACCGAACGGACGCAGCCCTTCGACACGTACTGCGCTTCGAGCGTATGGTACGAGGCCAAGATCCTCCTTCCGCGATCGCTCACGGTCGAGCATCTTCCGGAACCGGTCTCCATCGAGGGAGAGCACGCGGACTTCGAGTTCACGTGCACGTGGAATGCCTCGCGGCAAACGGTCTACTGGCGCAAGAGCATCACGATCAAGTCGCCGCTCGTGCCCGTGGAGGACTACGACGAGTTCAAGCGGGGCTACGACGCGATCACGTCGCCGAAGAACGCTCTCATCCTGATCAAGGAGACGGTCCACACGCCGACACCCGTGCCGGTGATGGACTAGCGCATGGACTACAAGACGCTCGCCGAGATCGCCGGAACGACCGGGCGCCGCAGGGTGCCGTTCTCGTCGCTCATGCAGCGGCGCGTGCACAACATCCTGCTGGTCTCGAGTCTCTATGACTCCTTCACGTTCCAGGAGGACGGCAATCTCGGCGAGATGCTCTTCTCGGAGTACCAGGAGCTCAACCTGTCCTCGGCGCCGGCGTTCTCGCGGGTCTCGACGGCCGAGGAGGCGATCGCCGTCGTCCGGAAGGAGCCGCCCGACCTCGTCATCACGATGCCCCGCGTCGGACAGATGGACGTGTTCGAGTTCGGCAGACAGCTCAAGGAGATCGCCCCGGACCTGCCGGTGGTGCTCCTCGCCTACGACACGCGGGAGCTCGCGCTCCTGGAGGCGCGCGACGACCACTTCGGCGTCGACCGCATCTTTGTGTGGCTCGGCGACGCGAGGCTCTTCCTTACGATCATCAAGTGGGTCGAGGATGCGCTGAACGTGGCCGCCGACACATCGCTCTCGGGCCTCAAGGTCATCCTGCTCGTCGAGGACTCCGTTCACTTCTACTCGATCTTTCTGCCGATGCTCTACACGGAGATCGTGCAGCAGACGCAGGCCCTCATGGGCGAGGGCGTCAACAGGATGCAGCGCCTGCTCAGGATGCGCGCCAGGCCGAAGGTCCTCCTGGCGGCCTCGTACGAGGAGGCGGAGCTTCTCTACCGGAAGTTCCGCGACCACGTGCTCGGGGTCATGACGGACGCGCGGTTCCCGCACCGCGGCCGTTGCGACGCGAACGCGGGCGCGGATCTGATCCGAGCGATCCGCGAGGACCGCAAGGACATCCCGATGCTGCTGCACTCGAACGAGCCCGAGAACGAGGCGGTCGCCGGGGAGCTCGGCGCGTCGTTCATCAACAAGGGCTCCCCGACGCTGCTTCACGAGGTTCAGAGGTTCCTTCGGAACTACCTCGGGTTCGGCGACTTCGTCTTCCGGATGCCGAGCGGCGAGGTCATGGCGAAGGCGGGCGATCTCAAGGAGCTCGTCGCGGCGCTCGGCGAGGTGCCCGACGAGTCGCTTCTGTTCCACGCGCGCCGCAACGACTTCTCGATGTGGCTCATGGCGCGGACGGAGTTCGATCTCGCCAAGGCCATCCGACCGATCGGGGCCGACGAGTTCCGCTCTGCGGACGAGCTGCGAACCTACCTGCTTCGCGCCGTGAAGGAGTACCGCGCCAGGGCCCGGGCGGGACTCGTACAGGAGTTCTACAGCGACTCGTTCGACGAGGAGGGCGCGTTCACCCGGATCGGCGTGGGGTCGCTCGGCGGCAAGGGGCGCGGTCTGGCCTTCATGAACTCGCTCATCGGCGAGTACGAGATCGAGCGGAGGTTCCCGGGCGTTCGGATCACCGTGCCCCCGACGACGGTCGTGGCGACCGACGTGTTCGAGCAGTTCATGCGCGAGAACGATCTCTCGCTCCTGGCCCTCTCGGACGCGGACGACGAGAAGATCCGGCGCGCGTTCCTCGAGGCCGAGCTGCCCGAGGAGATCCGCCAGGAGCTCAGGACGTTCCTCGAGCGCATCACCTACCCGCTCGCGGTCCGCTCCTCAAGCCTGCTCGAGGACTCCTCGTACCAGCCGTTCGCTGGCATCTACCAGACCTACATGCTCCCGAACGGCGACCCGGACATCGACGCGCGGCTCCAGGAGCTCTGCCGCGCCATCCGTCTGGTCTACGCGTCGACGTACTGCACGGACTCGAAGAGCTACATCGAATCGACACCGAACCGCCTGGAGGACGAGCGCATGGCGGTCGTCGTCCAGCAGGTCACGGGACGGCGACACGGCGAATACGTCTACCCGGACATCGCGGGCGTTGCACGGTCGTACGACTACTACCCCGTCAAGGGGCTCAAGCCTGAGGACGGCGTCGCGTCGGCGGTGCTCGGGATGGGCAGGATGGTCGTCGACGGCGGCCGCTGCATCCGTTTTTCACCCGCGCAGCCGCGGCGTCTCTTCCAGTTCTCTTCCACGGAGGCGTATCTCGAGAACGCGCAACGACAGTTCTTCGCTCTCGACATGACCAGGCCGGCGCCCGTCCGCGAGCCGTTGCTCCAGGCGGACTCGAACCTCGTGCTGCTCGACCTCGAGACGGCCATGGAGCACGGAACGCTCGCACCGGTCGGCTCCGTCTACTCGCCGCAGAACGACCGCGTCTACGAGGGAGTCTACCGAGAAGGCGTGAAGCTCGTGACGATGGCGGGCGTCCTCTCGGGAGACGCGTTCCCGCTCGCCGAAGTGCTCGACTTCCTCATGGACATTGGTCAGGCGGGATTCTCAACGCACGTCGAGATCGAGTTCGCCGTGAACCTCTCGCAGGAGGATGAAGCCCCGCACGAGTTCACGTTCCTCCAGATACGGCCGCTCGTCTTCGACGTGTCGACCGAGGAGGTGGAGCTCGCCGAGATCCGTCCGGACGAGACGATCTGCATATCGGAGAACACGCTGGGGCACGGGCAGATCAGGGGGATCAGCGATATCGTCTTCGTACGGCCGGACGCATTCGACCGCTCGAAGACGGTCGACATGGTCGGCGAGGTCGGCAGGATCAATCGAGAACTCAGAAGCGCGGGCAGGCCCTACCTGCTCATCGGTCCCGGGCGCTGGGGCAGCGCGGACCATTGGCTCGGCATCCCCGTGGCCTGGTCCCACATCTCGGGCGCCCGGTGCATCGTCGAGACGCAGATGGAGGGCATCACCGTCGAGCCCAGCCAGGGCACCCACTTCTTCCAGAACATCACGTCGTTCGGCATCGGCTACTTCACGCTCGGCGCCGAAGGACCGTCATCCCATCTCGACAGCGACTGGCTCATGGAGCAGACGCCGGAGGACGAGTCGGAGCACGTCCGCCACATCGGTCTCGATGAGCCGCTCGAGATCGTCGTCAACAGCCGAAGCGGCTTCGGCGTCATCATGAAGCCGGGGAAGACGGTCCTGCCCGACAAGGGCGACCTCAAGAGCTAGTGCCTACTTCGAGACCTCGTCCAGCGAGAACCGCACCGGCAGCATGATCTCCGCTGCAACCGCGACGCTGCCCTGCATGGCCGGCGCGAACTCCCACCGGAGCACGGCCTCGACGGCCGCGTCGTCGAGCTCCGGGATCGACTCGACGACCTCCGCCGACTCGACACGTCCACGCTCGTTGACCCTCACGCTCAGCATGACGACTCCCTCGACACCCGCCTCGATCGCCGCGGGCGGATAGTCCGGCGCCACCCTCGCGATGACCTTCGGCGCCTCGGTCCGCGAGTCCCGCCGCTCGGTCCGCGGCACGAGCGGCCTGAGGTCGACCGGCAGCGTCATGTGCACGAACTCGTGAAGGAAGAAGACGTCGAACGGCTCCTGGCCACGGTCGGTGACGACCATCATGTTCTCGATGGACACGACATCGGGCGGATCACCGGGACCGCCCATCCAGATGCTGAGCCTCCCGTTCACGCCGCTGTCATCCATCTCGGCGAGCCTGCGCCGAACCCCCTCGCGGTCGTAACTCGCCAGCGTCCTGGGCCGACCGTTCTCGTACGTCATCACGCCCATGACCTCGCCGCCCGGGTAGTGCATGGTCCACTCGCCCGCGGGGGCCCCGTCGGCGAACTGGCCCTCGAGGAAGGTCGAGCCATCGAGGTTGACCAGCACGACCGGGCCGTCGAGCTTCCCGTCAACGAACGTCAGCTCGGCCTTGGTCTCGCCGCCGTCGTGATAGGCCAGGCCGACGCCCGTGAAGGGATCGTCCGATCCCGCCGCGGTCACGACGCCGTCGCTCAGTACCAGCTCCTCGAGAGGAGCCTCGCCTCCGCCACCCGCGCAGGACACGAGGGCCAGGCTCGTCACCGCCAACAGAACACCTATCCATCGTCGTGACATACTCACCTCCAGCTGGTCGCCTCACAAAAGCGAGGGGCCGACGCGCGAGCGGCCGGCCCCTCTGATGATACGTCGCGTGGCCGCGGTCGTAGACGGCCGGCGCGTCACATCCTAGCCAACGGAACCCAGGTCCATCATCGAGTCGGCGACCTTGAGGAAGCCGGCGATGTTGGCGCCGTTGACGTAGTTGCCGGGAGTGCCGAATTCCTCGGCGGTCTCGTAGGCAGCCTTGTGGATCGCCTTCATGATGCCGTGAAGCTTCTGATCGACCTCTTCGCGGCTCCACGAGTAGCGCATGCTGTTCTGGCTCATCTCGAGCCCGGAGACCGAGACGCCGCCCGCATTCGCGGCCTTGCCGGGTCCGTAGAGGATCTTCTTGTCGAGGAAGACCTCGACGCCCTCGGGGACCGTCGGCATGTTCGCGCCTTCGGACACGACGTAGACGCCGTTCGACACGAGGTTCTGCGCGTCCTTGGCGTTGATCTCGTTCTGCGTTGCACTCGGGAAGGCACAATCCGCCTTGTGGTTCCAGAGCGGGTTGTAGTCCAGCGACTTGTCGACCGCGGTGTACACGGCGCTCGAGTACTTGTCCGCGTACTCCTTGATGCGACCGCGCTTGACGTTCTTAAGCTCCATGACGAACGCGAGCTTGTCGCGATCGATGCCCTCGTCGTCGTAGATGTAGCCGCCCGAATCGGAGAGCGTGAGGATCTTGCCACCGAGGTCGAGGATCTTCTCGGTCGTGTACTGAGCGACGTTGCCGCTGCCCGACACGAGACAGTTCTTGCCCTCGAGACTCTCGCCCTTGGTCTTGAGCATCTCGGCCGCGAAGTAGACCGCGCCGTAGCCGGTGGCCTCGGGCCTGATGAGGCTGCCGCCCCAGTTGAGACCCTTGCCCGTCAGGACGCCGGTGAACTCGTTGCGGAGCTTCTTGTACATGCCGTACAGGAAGCCGATCTCACGGCCGCCGACGCCGATGTCGCCCGCCGGGACGTCCGTGTTCGGACCGATGTGGCGGAACAGCTCCGCCATGAAGCTCTGGCAGAAACTCATGACCTCGTTGTCGCTCTTGCCCTTCGGGTCGAAGTCCGAACCACCCTTGCCGCCACCCATCGGGAGCGTCGTGAGGCTGTTCTTGAAGACCTGCTCGAAAGCCAGGAACTTGAGGATGCCGAGGTTCACGCTCGGATGGAATCTGAGACCGCCCTTGTAGGGGCCGATGGCGCTGTTCATCTCGATGCGGAAGCCGCGGTTGAC
>CAZAQL010000120.1:0-7627 GCA_964487295.1 uncultured bacterium
GATCTACGAAGACGTGATCTATGAAAACGCCGTGCGCAATCATCTGACCCACGACCTCGTGGTCATCCACGATCCCCAACCGCTTCCCATGATCGCCCATTACAAACGGAAAGGCCCCTGGATCTGGCGGTGCCACATCGACGCGAGCCGCCCGCATCGCGCTGTCTGGAAGCACCTCAGGGAGTACGTCCGAGAGTACGACGCGAGTGTCTTCTCGCTGCCGGACTTCGCGCAGCGGCTCCCGCACTGGCAGTACATCATCCCACCGAGCATCGATCCGCTGAGCGACAAGAACGTCGATCTGCCGGCCGATGAGATCGACGCGGTCTGTGAACGCCACGGGATCGACAGGTCGCGAAGACTCGCGGTGCAGGTCTCGCGGTTCGACTGGTTCAAGGATCCGGTCGGAGTCATCGAGGCGTTCCGGCTCGCGCGGAAGCAGTGCCCGGACCTCCAGCTCGTACTCGCGGGAGGCACGGCGACCGATGACCCGGAGGGGGCGGCCGTGCTCGAAGCGGTCGAGACCGCCGCGAACGGAGACCCCGACATCCACATCCTCCTGCTCCCCCCTGACGCGCACCGCGAGATCAACGCCCTGCAGCGCGCGGCCGACGTCGTCCTCCAGAAATCGACGCGCGAGGGGTTCGGCCTGACGGTCACCGAGGCGCTCTGGAAGGGCAAGCCCGTCATCGGCGGCAACGCTGGCGGCATCCGTCTTCAGGTCATCGACTACCACACGGGATTCCTCGTCTCGACGCCGGAGGGCGCGGCGCTCAGGATGTGCTATCTTCTCCAGCGCCCCGACCGGCTCGAACGTATGGGCGGGAAGGCCAGGGAGTTCGTCCGCGAGAACTTCCTCCTGACGCGCCACCTGCGGGAGTACCTGACGGCCATGGTGGCCCTCACCACCGGAATGCGGGACCGGATCGAGCTGGCATGACGGACGCGATCGCAGAGACACCTCACGTCTCGGAGCTCGACGGCTTCTGGGAGCGCCTTGCCGTCGCTCAAAGCCCCATGCTCTTCCTCGACTATGACGGGACGCTTGCGCCCTTCGTGGTCGACCGCATGCAGGCGTTCCCGCTCGATGGGATCACGGAGACGCTCCGCGCGATCCGGGCCGCCGGGACGGAGCTCGCGGTCGTCACGGGCCGCCCGATCGCGGAGCTGCTTAAGCTCCTCGGCGACCTCGCGGTCCCGATCGCCGGGAGCCAGGGGGTCGAGTTCCGCCATCCGGACGGCCGGTGGTTCACGATGCTCCCCACCGCGGCTCAATGCGCTCGCCTCATCACCGCCGAGGCGGAGGCGCTCGAGTTCGCCCCGCGCGACCGCGTCGAACGGAAACCGGCAAGCGTCGCGCTGCATACACGGGGTCTTACGCCGCCTGTCGCCGACGCCATGGAGAGGGCTGTCTGCGGCCTCTGGACCGAGGGCGCGGCCGACAGCGGTCTCGAGTGTCGCTCGTTCCTGGGCGGCGTCGAGCTCAGACTCGACGACGTAACGAAGGGTACGGCGGTGAGAACGCTCCTCGAAGAACGACCGGACGTCGACATCGTCGTCTACATCGGGGACGATCCGACCGACGAGGACGCGTTCAGAGCGCTCGATGGTCGAGGCACGTCGATTCGCGTCGGCAACACGACCACGCCGACGTGCGCGGACGCGATGCTCATGGATGTGCCCGACGTGCGGCGTTTTCTGGTACAGTGGCTCGAGACGGTCAGAGACCAACGCGCCCGCAAGGAGTCGTGAACATGTCTGAGAGGAACCGGCACATCGTCGTCGTTTCCAACCGGCTGCCGGTCGTCCTCTCCCGAGGCGAGGACGGCTGGAACATCGAGCCGGGGACCGGCGGACTTGTCACCGCGCTCGCGCCGGTGCTGCGCGACCGGGGGGGCACGTGGATCGGCTGGCCGGGCAACGCCGGCGGCGGCGACGTGACCGAGGCGCTCGATTCGCTCGCCGGGCAGGTGGGCTACTCGCTCGTGCCGGTGACGCTGAGCGCCGAGGAGGTCCAGCAGCACTACCGCGGGTTCTCCAACGAGATCATCTGGCCGCTCTTCCACGACCTCCAGTCCCACTGTAATTTCGATCCCTCCTACTGGACGACGTACAAGGAGGTCAATCGGCGGTTCGCCGAGGTCATCATGCGGACCGCGGGCAGTGATGCGTTCGTCTGGCTGCACGACTACCACCTCATGCTCACCGCGAAGTACCTGCGGCAGATGGGCTTCAAGGGGAAGATCGGGTTCTTCCTTCACATCCCCTTCCCGTCGCTCGACATGTTCCTTCGCCTCCCCTGGCGCGCCGAGGTTCTGTCGGCGCTGACGGACTGTGACCTCATCGGGTTCCAGACGATGCGCGACCGCCGCAACTTCGTGCACTGCATCCGCGCGATCCTCGGCGGCGCCAGTTACTGCGGCCGCGGCCAGGTCTGCGGGTTGACCATGGAGCACCGCGAGTTCCGGATCGGCGCGTTCCCCATCAGCATCGACTTCCAGTACTTCGCCGATCGGGCCGAGAGCGAGGCGGTCGCCGAGTGCGCGTGGCAGATCCACGCGAACCTCCCCGACCGGCAGCTCGTGCTCGGCGTCGACCGGCTCGACTACAGCAAGGGGATCCCGCATCGCATCGACGCCTTCGGTCGTCTCCTCGAGCGTCATCCGGAGTGGCAGAACCGCGTGTCGCTCGTGCAGATCGTCGTTCCCAGCCGTCGCGGTATTCCCGAGTACGAGCAGCTCAAGACGCAGATCGAGCGCCTCGTCGGTGAGGTCAACGGGCGGTTCACGCAGCGGACCGGCTGGGTGCCCATCCACTACATCTACCGGCCACTCGATCAGACCGAGCTCATCGCCTACTACCGGACGGCCGAGATCGCGCTGCTGACCCCCCTCAAGGACGGCATGAACCTCGTGGCGAAGGAGTACTGCGCCGCGAGCACTGAGGAGCTGGGCGTTCTCATCCTGAGCGAGTTCGCGGGCGCGGCGGCCGAGCTCGGCAAGGCCGCACTGCTGGTCAATCCGCACGACGTCGTTGGGATCGCAGAGGCTCTTCACGAGGCGCTCGAGATGCCGCGCGACGACCGGCGAGTGAGAATGCGGAGCATGCGCCAGGCCGTAAGGCGGCACGATGTCTTCTGGTGGGTCGATTCGTTCCTTCGCGCGGCCTTCGCGAAGGACCTGAGCAGCTTTCCGATCATCGACGAACTCCCGACACACAGCCACCCGTCCTCGGCGTCCGGCCCGGCGGAGCCCGGCGACGACTCTCATTGAATGGAGGTTCCACCATGACAGCGAGCCCGAACGCGCGACTGCTGATCGCGGCGCTGGCGCTCCTCGTCGCTCTCGCCGGATGCTCGGGCGAGGGCGGAAGCAGGTTCGCCGACCGCATCGCCGAAGCGGACAGCGTCTTCTCGAACCGCCAGTACGCGCAGGCAGGCGAGCTCTTCGAACTGATCGCGAACGACGCCGAGGCCGCGGGCGACGACTCCGCGTTCGCCGAGGCGGCCTCCATGCGCGCCAGAGCTCTGCTCCAGACAGGGGATCGCGAGACCGGCCGCGAGTGGCTCGAACGGGCTGCGGCCGTCGCGAGCACGGAGGATCCTCCCGGCTGGTCCCGCTATCTCGCCGTGCGGGGGCGCTTCGAGTGGACGAACAAGGAGCAGGAGACCGCGACTGAGACGTTCAAGGAGCTCTACGACTACTGCGAGGCCAACGAACTCTACGAGAGAGCCGTCGACGCGACGCACATGATCGCCATCGTCGCTCCGTCCGAGGAGCGCTTCGAGTGGTCGCGCAAGGGAATCGCGATGGCCGAGGCCGGCGAACTCACCGGCTGGCTGGGCCCGCTGTGGAACAACATGGGCTGGGACTACGTGGACGCCGGGGAGTACGACCGGGGTCTCGAGGCGCTCGAGAGGGCGCGCGAGTACCACTACAAGAGCGGCGAGGATCTGCCCAGGCTCATCGCGGACTACTCGGTCGCCCACGTCAAGAGGCTTCGCGGTGATCTCGATGTCGCGGAAGAGGAGATGCAGGCGACGCTCGACCTCGCCACGCGGATGCGCGACGAGGGACACGGGGACGCGCTCGAGTGGATGGGCTTCAGCCGCTGGGATCTCGGCGAGATCGCCGTCGCCGAGGGCGACGCGGCGCGGGGCCTCGAGCTCATGCGAACCGCTCTCAAGGAGCTCGAGCAGGCCGGCATGCGTCGGTGGGACCCCGACGGCTGGCAGGAGAAGCAGTGGCGGATCACCGAGGTGTCGGAGGGATGATCGACCGGACGGGACCCGGGGGAAGCCGGCACGCGCGACACTGGGGACTCGACCCGGCGGTCACCTTTCTCAATCACGGGTCGTTCGGCGCCTGCCCGAGGCCCGTCCTCGAAAGACAGGCGGCCTGGCGCGAACGGGTCGAGCAACAGCCGCTTGCCTTCTTCGTCCGGGACATCGAGGAGCCGTACGACGACTCACGCGCAGAGCTGGCGCGCTTCGTCGGCGTGGACGCGGAGGACCTCGTGTTCGTCCCGAACGCCACGACCGGCGTGAGCACGGTCCTGCGGTCGCTCTCGTTCGAGCCCGGCGACGAGCTTCTGACGACGTCCCACGAGTACAACGCCTGCAGGAACGCGCTCGACTTCGTCGCCGAACGGTCGGGGGCGACCGTGGTCACGGTCGACCTTCCGTTCCCGATCGAGTCGCCGGCGGCGGCCGTGGAGGCGATCGTCGCGCGCGTCACGCCCCGGACGAGGCTGGGGCTCTTCGATCACATCACGAGTCTGACGGGCATGGTCATGCCCGTCGCGGAGATCGTGCGCGAGATGAGCGACCGCGGCGTCGACACGATGGTCGACGGGGCCCACGCCCCCGGCATGGTCCCGCTCGACATCGAAAGCATCGGACCGACCTACTACACCGGGAACTGCCACAAGTGGTTGTGCGCTCCCAAGGGCGCGGCGCTCCTCTACGTGCGGCGTGACCGCCAGGACCGCATCCGGCCGCTGACGATCAGCCACGGCGCCAACTCGACGCGGACCGACCGGTCGCGCTTCTGGCTTGAGTTCGATTGGACGGGAACCCGCGACGTGACGGCGTACCTGTGCGTCGGCGAGTGCATCCGTTTCCTCGGCGGGCTGCTCCCCGGCGGGTGGGACGAGCTGATGGAGGCCAATCGGGGCCTCGCTCTCGAGGCCCGGCGGGTGCTGTGCGAGCGGCTCGGGGCCGAACCGCCCTGCCCCGACGCGATGATCGGCACGCTCGCGAGCGTGCCCCTCGGCAGGGGCGACTATCGTTTCGAGACCACGGCGCTCGCCTTCGACCCCATCGAGGAGGCGCTCCGGAACGAGTACGGCATCGAGGTCCCCGTGCTCGCCGTCCCCGGCGGCCCCGGGAGCATTCTCAGGATCTCCGCGCAGATCTACAACCGCATCGAGCAGTACGAATACCTCGCCGACGCCATCCTTGAGATCAGAGCTCGAAGCTGAGCCGGGCCGCGCAGAGCATCGCGCGGTCGCGACGCTCAAGGAAGTCCCGCAGCGTGTACTCGACGTCCGGCTCGACCACGGCGTCGTGCAGGACCCTCTCTCCCACCGTGACGATCACCGGCTCGTCCATGTTGAACAGCTCGGGGTAGACGTAGACGCTGAACGCCCCGAGGGCGGACGGGCTGACGCTCACGCGATTGCCCGAGACGCTCGCGCGGACCGCTGCGCTCGGGCGCTCGCGCTTGAAGACGTTGTAGTACCCGACGGGATCCAGCTCGCCGTCGAGGGTCAGCGTCTCGCCGTCTCGCTCGACCTCGAGCATAAACCCGTCGCCGCGCGCGAGCGTCGACTTGAACGCGTCGAGGTCGTCGAGCGAGCGGATCTCCGTCCAGGCCGAGCCGGTCTCGCCGTCGGCCGGACGCCCGCCCCGCACGATGAGGTCGCCGGCGGCGAGCCCCATGCGGACCGCCGGGTAGTCGCCGTCCGACAGCCCATCGACGAGCACGCCGTCACCGCCCTCCGATGCCTCCCAGTCGGGGTGGAATCCGAAGGTGATCCTGTCGTCGACGAGCACCGCGTTCCGGTCCCGGTGCCACCGGGCCGTCCTCTCGGGCGCGTACGCATCGATCGAGAGCCAGCGACAGCGCCCGAAGAGCTCGCCGGTCGCCTCCCACTCGATCGACGGCGGGAACGGGTCGCGCGGATGCCGCTCGAGGAAGTCGCCGATAAGCGGGACCTCGCTCTCGGCGAACGGATCCATGTCGTGCTCGCCCGCGAGCTCCCGGTAGAGGATGTCCGCTCCGGCCGCCTGCGCCATCTCGATGGTGCCGCGCATCTTCTCCGACGCGTAGAGCCCGTCCTCGAACGTCGTCGTCGCGTAGACGGGCACGGCCGCCATGTTCCTCGCGAAGGTCGGCTGATCGCCGTCGAGACTGCCGACGCCGATGTGACCGTTGAGCGAGACGATGGCGGCGTAGTCGGTCGGCATCGTCATGGCGAAGAAGAACCCGGCGGACGCGCCGTCCGAGAAGCCCGCCATGTAGACACGGTCGTCGTCGATGTGAAACTCGCGTTTGACCTCGCGGACGAGGTTCTCGATGTTCGCGATGCCGACCTCGTCCCACCACGTGGCGTCGATCTGGCCGAACGGGAGCAGCGCGAACCACCCGCGGTCGCGCGCAAGCCCGACGAAGTGACTCTCGGCGGCGTATTCCAGGGGATCCTCGATGAGCGTCGCCCGGCCCACGCCGCCGTGAAGTACCACCAGAAGCGGTGTCGGCGTGCTCGGGTCGTGGTCCGAAGGGGGCACGAGCACCCACGGGCGCTCGACCCCGTCGACGCAGACGGTGGTCCGCAGCTCGGCGTCGCCCGAGACGAACGCATCGGCCGGCGACCATTCGCGGATGACCTCGACGACCTCGTGCCACGGCGGCTCGGCCTCGATCACGCGACCGATGAGATCCTCCCTCTCCTCCGCGCTCCCTGCGGCCAGCAACGCTTCGAGTTCGTCCGCCCACCCCGCGTCGTCTGCGAGACAGCATGGAGTCCACGCTGCCACCACGACGACGGCGATCGCAACAAGCGCTGTTCCCTTCACGGTCACCTCCCGCTCTCTCCGGGACGCCCATGGTCCCTGAATGCGTCCAGCACGTACTCGAGGTTCCTCCAGAGCCGCTTGTTCTCCAGGTAGTTCTCCCTGGTGTCGGGAAGCGGGGCCCACTCCGAGCTGCCTTCCACGAGCGCGTCCTCGAACTCCCAAGCGTAGTTGAAACTCTGCCCGCTCAGATCCATGAGCGCCCGGACCTGCCTCACCGTGAGAAGCCGGAGGTCGAGACGGTCGAGGCGTTCCGGGGTGACGGTGTAACGCTCGCGCCTTGCGATCCGCACAGCCGACTCGCGGTCGTGGAAGCCAAGCGGCGTCTCCTGCTTCAGCGCGTCGTTCAGCGCGTCCGCGGTCGGGTACTCCTCGCCGACGACCGCATCGAGATCGGCGATGTCGATGCCGGCCTCGACGAGGCGCTCCTCCGCGCTCTCGGGGATCTGGTACGTCACCGGTCTGGCGACCGAGAGGTCGAACACGTTCTGCAGGAAGAAGAGCCCGAAGAACGCCATAAGCGCCGCGATGAGCGGCGTCGCCACCCACCCG
>CAZAQL010000121.1:0-7603 GCA_964487295.1 uncultured bacterium
GCGGGTCTGGGGATCGCCAACACCATGGTGACCTCGATCCTCGAGCGGACGCGCGAGATCGGCGTGATGAAGGCCATCGGTGGCGGGGAGTGGGACATCAGGCGGATCTTCCTCGTCGAGGCGGGAGTCATAGGGCTCCTGGGAGGCGTTCTCGGACTGCTGCTCGGGTGGCTCGTGACGCGTCTCGCCAACGTCATCGCGAACGCCTACATCAGACCCTACGGCGTCGCGGAGACCGACCTCTTCTACATGCCCGTGTGGCTCATTCTGGGCGCCGTCGGCTTCTCCGTCGTCGTCAGCCTCCTGGCGGGGATCTACCCCGCGGCGCGCGCCGCTCGCGTGGATCCCGTGACCGCGCTCCGGCATGACTGAAGCTCCGCCGCGATTGAGCGACGGTCAGCAGCGAGGCGGGCACGATAGCGAACGTGATCGAGGTTGGGCATCGCCGGATGCCACAGCACCGGCCGACGCGCCACGGGCGCGATTTCTGTGAGGACCGGGTCAACCTGCACGGGGTGATCCGCATCGAATAGACTGGCTGACCGAGGAACGCGCGCCCGTCAGGCGCGCCCATTTAGAGGGGGATTGGCATGCCGAGGCTGCTCCTTGTCGGACTTCTGTCCGTAGTCGCCGCCGTGTGTCTCGTCACGGCGGCTTCCGCAATGGAACCTCACGCGGGGATGATGCGGTACCCCGACGTGAGCGAGACCCAGATCGTGTTCCGCTACGCCAACGACCTGTGGCTCGCGCCCCGTGAGGGCGGCATGGCCACCAGGCTCACGAGCGTCGAGGGGTACGAGACCTTCCCGAGCTTCAGCCCGGACGGAGAGCACGTCGTCTTCCGGGCGAACTACGACGGGAACAGCGACATCTACACGCTGCCGGTCGACGGCGGGGTGCCGTTTCGCGTCACGCACCACCCGTCGAGCGAGCTCCCGTTCGAGTGGACGCGCGATGGTGACATCGTGTTCGGAGCCTACGGGCACGGTGACCTTCCCGTCGCCTACCAGTTGTTCACCGTCGACGCCGAGGGCGGTCTGCCCGAGAGGCTGCCGGTCCCGTACGGTTTCAATCCCGCGATCAGCCCTGACGGCGAATGGCTGGCGTATACGCCTTTCTCCCGCGACTTCTCGACGTGGAAGCGCTACATGGGCGGCCGCGCGTCGGACCTGTGGCTCTTCCATCTCAAGGACCACACGTCGCGCAAGCTCACCGACTGGGGCGGAACGGACAGCATCCCGATGTGGTTCGGAGGCACGCTCTACTACCTCTCGGACGCCGGTCCGAAGCACCGTCTCAACATCTGGGCCTACGATCTGGAGACCGGCGACTCGAGGCAGGTCACGACACACGGCGACTACGACGTCAAGTGGCCGTCGATCGGTCCGGGCCCCGAGGGGCAGGGCGAGATCGTCTACCAGCTCGGCTCCGAGCTCAGATTGCTCGATCTGGCGACAGAGCGGTCGCACGCCGTGAAGGTCACGATCCCGGGAGACCATCACCGTCTCATGCCGCAGGTCTTCGACGCGGCCGAGCTCATTGACAACGGCGACATATCGAGCACGGGCAAGCGGATGGTCGTGTCCGCGCGCGGCGACATCTGGTCGCTGCCCGCGGAGAACGGCACGCCGCAGAACCTGACGCGCACGAACGGCACAGCCGAGCGGAACCCGGCGTGGAGCCCGGACGGGAAGTGGATCGCCTACACGTCGGACGTGTCGGACGACTACGAACTCTTCATCATGCAGTCGGACGGCAAGGGTGAGACGAAGCAGCTGACGGACGACCGGCTCGGCTACATCGAACGCCCCCTGTGGTCACCCGACTCCGAGCGCATCGCGTTCTGGGACCAGACGGGCACTCTGTACGTCCACGACGTCGAGGACGGCTGGACGAGAGAGGTGCGGAAGTTCTCCGGCTACCACTCGCAGCCGGTCAGCTGGTCGAGCGACTCCAACTGGCTCGCCTTCATGGACTACCCGGGTCCGAACATGAACGCCGTCGCCTACCTCTACGACATCGACGCCAAGGAGACGCATCAGGTCACGAGCGGCGCCTTCGATGTCACGTGGCCGACGTTCGACCGTGAGGGCAAGTACCTCTTCTACGCGAGCAACTCGGACTTCGGCTCCGGCACGTACGACGACACGACCTGGGACTGGGTCTACGACGACACGGACCGCCTCTACGTCGTGCCGCTCTCTGCGGAGACGGAGTCGCCGTTCGCCCCGGAGATCGACGTCGAGGAGTGGGAGGATGACGAGGACGTCGAGGAGGACGAGCAGGACGGTGAGGACGGCGACGAGGACGCCGAGGACGGGGAGGATGAGGACGCGGAGGACGCCGAGGTCGAACGCATCGAGATCGACCTCGAGGGGTTCGAGCAGCGCGCCATCCTGCTTCCTGTCGAGCGTGGCGGTTTCTACAACCTCGCCGTGAACGCATCGAACCAGCTCCTCTGCCTGCGGGGCGGCGACACGGTCATCCTGGTCGACGTCGAGAACGAGGACGAGATGGAGCAGGAGGTCATTCCCGGCTGCTACGGCTTCGCCATGTCGGGGGACGGCAATAAGATCGTCGCCTGGGGCGACCGCGGCTTCGCGATCGTGGACGCGGCGCCCGGCCAGAGCTGGGACGCCATGGTGTCGACCGACGGCATGCTCGTGACCGTCGAGCCCCGCGTCGAGTGGCGGCAGGTGCTCCGCGACGCGTGGCGCCTCTACAAGTACTACTTCTACGCCGAGAACATGCACGGCGTCGATTGGGACGGCGTCTGGGACGACTACGCACCGATGATCGACTACTGCGGGTCCCGCGTCGACCTCTCGTACGTCATCGGGGAGATGATCGGGGAGCTCAACGTCGGTCACGCGTACTACATGGGCGGCGAGGACTACGAGGACTCGCCGAGCGTCTCGGTCGGCCTTCTCGGGTGCGAGTTCGAGCTTGATGGCGGGTCCTACCGCATATCGAGGATCTTCCAGGGCGCGACGTGGGACGGCGATGCGAAGGGACCGCTGAGCCAGCCCGGCGTCGACGTCGAGGTCGGCGACTACCTGCTCGCGGTCAACGGCGTCCCCATCGACACGGCCAAGGATCCGTGGGCCGCCTTCCAGGGTCTGGCGGGTATGACGGTCACGATCACGGTGAGCGAGCAGCCGAGGATCGACGATGACGCGCGCGAGGTCGTGGTCGAGACGCTCGCGAACGAGGGCGACCTCAAGTACCGTGCGTGGATCGAGAGGAACCGCGCTCACGTGGAGGAGGCCAGCGACGGGCGCGTCGGATACGTCTACGTGCCCGACACGGGCCGCCGGGGCGCGAACGACCTCAGGCGCCAGTTCGAGAACGCGCGGCAGTACGACGCGCTCATCGTGGACGAGCGGTGGAACGGCGGCGGACAGAGCCCTTACCCGTTCGTGCGGATGGTAAGCCAGCCGGTCGTCAGTTACTGGACGCACAAGCACCAGCGTGAGATGGACTGGGAGCCCGAGTTCGGTCGTCCCGGCCCGGCGTGTCTGCTCATCAACGAGTCGGCCGGTTCCGGCGGCGACAGCTTCCCCTACACGTTCCGGCAGCTCGGCGCCGGGAAGCTCATTGGTACGCGGACGTGGGGCGGACTGGTGGGGCTGTCGGGCAACCCGGGTCTCATCGACGGCGGGTACGTCTCGGTGCCGACCTTCGCGTTCGTCGATCTCGACGGCACGTGGGGCATCGAGGGATACGGGGTCGCGCCCGACATCGAGGTCGTGGACGACCCGGCGCTCATGGTCGACGGCGGGGATCCGCAGCTCGACGCGGCGATACGCCACATGGTGGACGAGCTGACGCGGCATCCGGTGCGTCACCCGGACCGCCCGGCGTGGCCCGACCGCAGCGGCATGGGCGTTCCTGAGAGCGACTGGTAGTGACCCGCGGGTCGCCCCCGTGAGACCCCCGGCGGCGCCGCCGGGGAGCTTCGTACGGAGCAAAGAGAACGACAGGGCGGGCCTCCTCATCGAGGGGGCCCGCCTCTTTCCGAGGGAGGTCCGATCCGCGCGTCTCCACGAGGGTGTGGCCGCACGGGCGTTCCTGTCCGGACGATGCCGGCCCGGACGGGCGTGCGGACTTGAATCCCGGCCCGGCATGTGGCACGGTTGGCGGGTGCACAGGACACACACCTGAGGAGGAAGCCATGCCCACGATCACCGTGGACGGACCGGCGATCGCCGATATCGAGAAGCGCAGGGCGCTCGTTGCGCAGCTCACCGACGCGGCGGAGACGGCGTTCGGCATCGACCGGGCGCACATCGTCGTCCTGCTCCGCGAACACGGCCCCATGAACGTGGGCGTCGGCGGGAAGCTTCTGGCCGACCGGCGCGGCGCGAAGTAGCGGGGCATCTCCAGGGGAGCGTCGGCGGGGGAGAACCGCCGGCGGGCGCTCGCGAAGGAGGCGGCGTGCTTGAGCTTCCCATCGACGGGACGCTGGATCTCCACGCGTTCCGGCCGTCCGACGTGAAGTCGCTCGTTCCCGACTACCTCGAGGAGTGTCGGAGCCGAGGCATCCTGGAGGTGAGGATCATCCACGGGAAGGGGACCGGCGCGCTGCGCGAGACCGTCCACGCGATCCTCGGGCGGCTCGACACCGTCGTGTCGTTCAGGCTGGCGGGCGACGCGGGTGGATGGGGAGCGACGGTCGTGACGCTCAGGCAGCTCGGGGGCGACCGGTGTGAGAAGACCTGACGCTCAGGCCGCTCGAGGGCGACCGACGTGAGAAGATCTGACGCTCAGGCAGCTCGAGGACAACAGACAGGAGGGAGAATGACAAGGAAGCCGATCCCGGTGGAGGAGCTGGTCATCAATCCGAGCAGGCTCTGGCTCTCGAAGTGGTTGCTCCTGACCGCGGGCGATCTCGAGAAGGGCGACTTCAACGCGATGACCGTGGGCTGGGGGACGTTCGGAGCGATGTGGAACCGCCCCGTCGCGCAGGCCGTCGTCCGTCCGGTCCGGCACACCTACGGGTTCATGGAGCGATACGGCGAGTTCACCCTGACTGCCTTTCCTGAGGAGCGCCGGGACGCGCTCAAGCTCCTGGGCACGAAGTCGGGGCGCGACGGTGACAAGATCGCCGAGTCCGGACTGACCCCGATCCCATCGACGAAGGTCGCCGCACCCGGCTTCGAGGAGGCGGAACTCATCATCGAGTGCCGCACCATCTACTGGCATGACTTCGACCCGGCACGGTTCGTGGAGCCGGCGATCAACGACTCGTATCCGGAGAAGGACTACCACCGGTCGTATCTCGGAGAGATCCTCGCCGTCCACGCGACGGATCCCTGGAGGCGGCCCTGAGAACAGGGAGCAGATGATATGCGACTTCTCGGAAGACTCCTTATCGCGATGGTGGGCATCTGGCTGGCCGCCACCGTTGTCGGCGGGATCACGGTCACCGGGTTCGGAACGGTACTTCTCGCGGCCATCATCCTGGGGCTGATCAACGCATTCGTCCGTCCGGTGTTCGTCATCCTGACGCTGCCGCTGACCGTCGTGACGCTCGGCCTCTTCCTGCTCGTGATCAACGCGGCACTGCTCGGCATCGTCGCATGGCTTCTCCCCGGGATGGAGATCGCCGGGTTCGGCCCGGCCCTTCTCGGCGCGATCGTGATATCGCTCTTCAGCTGGTTCGCCAACATGTTCGTGGGCCGCCGGGAGTAGCCGCTCTGTGACGAGATTGCTCCTCATCCATCACTCGCACACCGACGTCGGATACACTGAGCTTCAGAGCCGCATCGAACGGCGGCACGTGGACTTCGTCAGACAGGCCCTCGCCATCGCCCGCGAAACGGCGGGCAGGCGAGGGCCTCTCTTCGACGGATTCGCATGGACGTGCGAGACGCTGTGGGCCGTCGAGCGGTTCCTCGAGGCCGCGGGCGCGTCCGAGCGCGACCGGTTCGCCCTGGCCGTTCGCGAGGGGTCGATCGGTCTCACCGCCGGGTATCTCAACTTCAATGAGCTCATCGGCTACGACCTGCTGCGCGAGGCGTTTCGCAGAGCTCGAGTGGTGGGTGACGAACTCGGTGTCGAGCTGGACTCGGCCATGACGGCCGACATCAACGGGGTAGGCTGGGCCTACTCCGAGGCGATGCTCGAGCACGGTGTCGGGAACCTCTTCTCGTGCGTGCACACGCACCACGGGATGTACCCGCTCGGCGGAACACAGGTCCCCTTCTGGTGGGAGTCACCCTCGGGGGGGCGTGTTCTTGTCTGGAGCGGCGAGCACTACCACTACGGCAACGAGCTCGGGCTCGTTCCGGACGCGGTATCGTCGTACCTGACCAAGGACGAATGCGACGCGGACATGATCTTCCACGACCACTGGCGCGTGGCCGGCCTCAGGATCCCTCGCTACGTCGAGTCGCTCCAATCGCGCGGATATCCGTTCGACGTCATCCCGGTAATGGCGTCGGGCCTGAGGACCGACAACGGTCCGCCTTCCCGCCGCGTCGTCGAGATGATCGAGCGCTGGAACGCCGAGCACGAGGCCTTGTGCCGCATCGAGATGGTGACGCTCTCGGGCTTCTTCAGACGGCTACGCGCGGAGTTGGGCGAGAAGGGCCTCGAGCTCCCTGTCTGCCGCGGCGACTGGCCGGACTGGTGGTCGGACGGCCCGGGCTCGAGCCCGTCCGGGACGCGGCTCATCCGCGAGGCGCAGCGTGGGCTCCGTCGCGTGCGAGCGCTTCGCGCGAGTGCCGCCGGAGACGGGGCGCGCAGTGACGTCTCCGGCGGGGGTTTTGCAGCCGCGCCCGGCACCGTCGGCGACGAGGGGGCGGCGCCCGAGTCTCTGGAGCGCCGCGCGGTCGACGCCATGATGCTGTATGCCGAGCACACGTTCAGTCACGCCTGCGCGATGTCCGAGCCGTGGCACCCGCTCGTAACGGCGATCTCGGCGCGCAAGCAGGCGTACGCGGCGGTGGCGCACGACCTGGTTGCCGGACTCGAGGACGACGCGCTCGCGGGGCTCGGGGCGTGCGGGCTCGCTCCGGGCGTGCCGCTTCGCTACGCGGTCCTCAACCCGTTTGCGTACCGTGTGAGCGGCCTCGCGAGGCTCCCCGTCGGTCACTACGAATTCAACGAACTGAGCCTCGACCGGGGCGCACGCGTTGTCGATGCCGTTGGCGTCGAGCTGCCGTCGCAACTCGCGAACACGCCGACGGGTGGGGAGTATCTCGTGTGGCTGGACCTCGCCCCGGGGGAACGGCGCGAACTCGCTGTCGAACCGGCGTGTCGGGCGGCGGTCGACGGAGCGCTCCCGGGAGGAGCGCTCGAGACCGACCACGTCCGCATCGAGTGGACGCCGGGCGACGGAATCGTGAGCTGGGTGGACCGACTGGCCGGACGTGAGCTCATTCGCCAGGACGCGCCGCACGCCGCGTTCACGCCCGTCCACGAGGTCACTCCGATGCGCGGACCAGAGGATGCCTGCGGGGTGCGGCTCGCCTTCGTGGACAACCAGTTCGGGCCGGGTCCGGCCGGGGCGCTGTCGTTTAACGTCATGGCAGCCGTCGCCCAATACTATTCCGACAACCTGCGCACCGAGGTGCTGAAGGGCATCGGCGGCTTCGGC
>CAZAQL010000122.1:0-7586 GCA_964487295.1 uncultured bacterium
CGCCAACGTGGGTGTGGTCCCGGTTCCCGACGACCGCCTCCGGAGGCTCGGGGACATTCTTGAGCCGGAGAAGCTGACGCCGACGACGATCCGGTTCGTCGACATAGCCGGACTCGTTCGCGGCGCGAGCACAGGGGAGGGACTGGGCAACCGCTTCCTCGCCAATATCCGCGAGGTCGACGCCGTGGCGCACGTCGTGCGCTGCTTCGAAGACCCCTCTGTGAGTCACGTCGAGGAGGGAGTCGATCCCGAGCGCGATATTGACATCGTCGAGACCGAACTCGTGCTCGCCGACATGGACACCGCCTTGAGGAACCTCGAGAGGCGTCGCAAGGACGCCGGTCGTGGGGACAAGGAAGCCGCCAGACTGTTGCCGTTGCTCGAGCGTGCCCACGAGGATCTCGAGCGGGGTGTCCCTCTGCGGCTGCAGACGCTGAGTCTTGATGAACGCGCGGCGCTCGCGGAGTACCGGTTTCTGACCGCCCTGGACTCACTCTACGTGGCGAACATCAGCGAGCGGGACGCCGGAGAACGGGAGTCGCGCTGGGTCGGCCGGATCGCGGAAGCGACCGGTGAGCCGGCCTGGAAGGTCGTCGCACTGGCTGGCACGCTCGAGCGCGAGCTCGCGGAACTGGCCGACGAGGAACGTGGCGAGTTCCTCGAGGGCTGGGGCCTCGCCGAGCCCGGTCTCGTGCGGCTCGTTCGCGCCGGATACCGCCTTCTTGATCTCGTCACCTTTTTCACGATCAAGGGGACCGAGGTGCGCGCGTGGACCGTGCCTGCGGGCACCGGGGCGGCAAAGGCTGCGGGCAGGATCCACACGGACATGGAGAAGGGGTTCATCAAGGCAGAGGTTGTATCGTACGAGCACCTCGTTGAGGCGGGTTCGATGCACGCGGCCCGCGACGCGGGGCACGTGCGGACGGAAGGCCGGGACTCGATCATCAAGGACGGTGACGTGGTCCTCGTGCACTTCCAGTAGGAGGCGTCTTCGGGAACCGACGTTCCGCTATCGGGATCGACGTCCTGGTGGACGCATTGGAGTGGTGGAGGAAGTCGCCCGGCGGGACGCCGGGGCTCCTCGCCCCGCCCTCGCGGCGGGGTCGAAGTCCGACCGAGAGGAGGTTCGAGCATGACGCGGTCGTATGAGACCGCCTTCATCTTCAAGCCGACCCTCGATGATGCGGCCATCGAGCAGCTCATGGCCAAGATCGAGGAACTGGTGACGAAGGAAGGCGGCACCGTGGAGAAGTGGGATCGCTGGACCAAGCGACGACTGGCGTTCCCGATCAAGAAGCAGACGGAGGGGCACTACGCGTTCCTGGCCTTCCGTGGCGTGCCGGCGTCCATCGAGACGCTGGGCGCAGCCTATCGGCTCGACGAGTCGATCCTGAGGCACATGACCATCAACCTGGAGGAGTAGGCGGCCCCATCAGGGGTGCGCCGCTCTCTCGAGCAGACGGAGGGAAGTCATGCCGAGACGAGAGAGGCACGGCAAGGTCTGCCGCTTCTGCCAGGACAAGGTGGAGCGGATAGACTACAAGGATGAGAAGCGACTCACCCGCTACATCAGCGACCACGGCAAGATCGTGCCGCGGCGCGTCACGGGTACGTGCGGCCGCCACCAGCGTCAGCTTGCGGAGGCCATCAAGCGGGCGCGTCACATCGCGCTCCTGCCGTACACGGGACGCCACCACAGGCACGCATAGGCCCTGGGTGATGCTGTGTCGAGGAGGACGGAAGGATGAAGCTCATACTGATGGAGGACGTCCCGAGACTCGGTTCCCAGGGTGATGTCGTCACCGTGAAGGACGGCTACGGGCGGAACTACCTGATTCCGACGGGCAAAGGGCTGCCGGCCACGGCCAGCAACCTTGAGAAGCTCAAGGCCACCGTCCGTCTCAGGGACATGCAGGTCAAGAAGGACACTCGGCAGGCCGAGATCATGGCGGAGAAGCTCTCCGGTGTCTCGTGCACGATTCGCGTACAGGCCGACGAGAACGACAAGCTGTACGGCTCGGTCGGGCCGCGCGAGATCCTCACGGCGCTGGAGGAGCAGGGCATAACGCTGGATGCATCGAGCATCGTCATGGATGAGCACATCAAGATGCTCGGCGTCTTCCCTGTGCCCGTGAGGCTCTTCAAGGACATCCACGCCGAGATCAAGGTCTGGGTTATCCGCGAGTAGCAGACGTCGTACCTCCGGGGGGCCTCACGAGGCCCCCCGAGGGAACCCGGAGGTGTCGCTATGCATAACACGACGAGGCTCTTGAGCGCCGTCATCGCACTCGCCGTCGTACTCACGCTATTCGGCTGTTCCGACGAGAAGGGGCGCATCGTTGCGCGAGTCGGCAGCGAGACGATCACGGAGTTCGAGCTCCGGGAGAAGCTCGCCGAGCTGCCGCCGTTCACGCAGCAGCAGTTCGCCGGTCCGGAGGGGATGCGCGAGTTTCTCGATCGGGTCATCGAGGAGGAAGTGCTGTTCCAGGTCGCTCAGCGCGAGGGGTATCAGGACTCGACGGAGGTGCGCAGAATGGTCGAGGCCGTCACGCGCAGGGCCATGATCCAGGCTTTCTACAAGGATGACATCGAGGGCGGCACGATCGTGCCCGAAGAAGACATCGTCGCTTACTACGACGAGCACCCCGAGCAGTTCAGACAGAAGGCCCGCATCAAGTTCAGGCACATCATGACGGCCGATCGAGGCGACGCGGTCGCTGCGCGTCAGCGCGTGCTCGCGGGGGAGGACTTCGCTTCCGTCGCACGAGACGTGTCGGAGGATGCAGCGACGCGCGAGGCCGGAGGTTTGACGAGGATGCTCGAGCGCGGAGACGCGCTGCAGACCTCGGGCATGTCCGCCGTCTTCATCGAGAGCCTGTTCGAGGGAGCCGTGGGCGAGATCACACAGCCACTCAGGTCCGACAGAGGGTGGCACATCGTGCGGATCGAGGAGCTCTCTCCGGAGGGCGTCAAGCCGCTCGACGAGGTCCGGGACATCATCGAACAGAGCCTGCGCCCGGCCGCGACGCGCGCCTTCTACGCGGAGCGGATCGAGGAGCTCAAGGAGCAGGTGGGTGCCGTGGTGAACGAGGAGGTTCTCGCGCCGAAGACCCGCAGCGAGGAGGAGCTCTTCACGCTGGCGCAGCAGACCGAGGATCCGCTGAAGCGCATGGGCTACTACACGGAGCTCGTCTTCTCCTATCCCGATGGCGACCACGCCGACGAGGCTCAGTTCATGATCGGGTTCATCCAGTCGGAGGAACTCGGGAACTATGATGCGGCGCGGAATGCCTTCAACAGGATGCTCGAGCACTACCCCGATTCGGAGCTCGCCGAGTCGGCCCAGTGGATGCTCGAGAACATGGGCAACGAGGCCCCGCCTTTCGAGGAGAGCGACGTCCTTGGAGAGCAGTAGCGGCCTGACGGGGTCACGAGAGGCCTGACATGTACGCGGTCACCGCGGTGGCGGCGATCTTCGTCATCACCTACTACTTCATCGTCACCGAACGCATCAACCGAACGACAATAGCCCTGGCCGGAGCGCTGGCAGTCCTGCTCCTGCCAGGGCTTGGCATCACGCAGTCCGAAGCGGTCGAGTTCATCGACTTCAACACGTTGGGTCTGCTCGTAGGAATGATGCTCATCGTCGCCGTCCTGAAGCGGACCGGCGTCTTCCGCTACCTCGCGCTGCGCGTCGCGCGCCACGGCAGGGGGCGGATCTTCCTCATCTTCGCGGGTTTCGGCGCCATCACCGCGGTCGCCTCCGCCTTCATCGACAACGTGACAACCGTCCTGATGATCGTGCCCGTGATCTACCTGATCTCGGACCTTCTCGGGAAGCGCGCCGTGCCGTTCCTCGTGATGGAGATCATGATGGCGAACATCGGTGGCATGGCGACGATGATCGGCGACCCGCCGAACATCCTCATCGGCAGCCGCGCTCTGCTGCCGGCGACGGGGGGGCAGCTCTCTTTCATCGACTTCATGGTGCATCTGGGACCCCTCGCGCTCGTCTGCATGGTCGTGGCGATGGTGTTCCTGCGCGTCTGGGGCGGGAAGGACTTCTTCACGCCACCGGATGAAGCCCAGATGCGGACCATGAGCGCGGTGGAGCCCGCTCAGGCCATCAAGGATCGCGGTCTGCTCGGAAGGTCGCTCGCCGTGCTGGCGATCGTCCTCGTCGGCTTCATGTTCCACCATCAGCTGCACCTGCAGCCGGCCACCGTCGCCATGGCCGGAGCTGCGATCCTGCTTATCGTGACCCGCATCGATCCCGAGACCGTCCTCGTGGACGTGGAATGGACGGTCCTTTTCTTCTTCATCGGTCTCTTCGTGCTGGTCGGCGCGCTCGACCGCGTGGGGATCGTCGCCGCTCTCGCTCGGGCCTTCCTGGCCGTCTCGGAGGACCCGCGCGTCCTCATGGTCCTGCTGCTCTGGGGGACCGCCCTCTTCGGCGCATTCCTCTCGGCGGTGCCGACCGTCACCGTGCTCATCCCGCTGGTGCAGGTCGTCGTCAACCACTTCGCGGAGGCCGGCATGCCTGAGCTCGCGCTGGGCTTCTGGTGGGCGCTGGCCGCCGGAGCCTGCCTGGGCGGCAACGCAACACTCGTCGGGGCCGCGGCCAACATCGCCGTACTGGGGATGTCGCAGAAGGAGCGTGAGCCCCTGAGATTCGGGGCCTTCGCGCGCGTCGGGGTACCCCTGACTGCTATCTGTCTCGCTCTCGCGAGTGGTTACGTGCTGTTGCGCTATGCGTGAGGCGGTGTACCGCAACGGGCGGCTCAGCAGGTGAGAAGGCGCACCGCTACGGGTGGCTCAGCGGGTGAGAAGGCGCACCGCTACGGGCGGCTCAGCGGGCGAGGCGGAGGCGGGGCGCTGGCCGACTCCGCGACCTGCCTGACGGCGCATCAATGAAACGGAGGGCGGCGCTGGCGCGCCGCCCTCCGTCCGTTCGGCTCTGCGTTCCCCCAGAGCGACGTTTTCCGTTAGCGATACATGGCCTTGAGCTTGCCCCACGTCGTGGCCTCGACCGGCGATCCGGTCCAGTCCTCGAGCCAGATGTCGTCGAGCATGATGCCCGCGCCACCGGCGACACCGGGGCCGCATCCGTTCTCTGTCGTGTAGAAGGTCAGACGGTACTGGAACAGCGTGCCCGGGAGGTACGGCGTAATGTCGGTGCCGGAGATCCCCGAGGTGCCCCAGCCGTCGCACCCGCCGAAGTCACCCCACCAGGCGCCCGTCAGGTACCAGGTCGTTCCGCCGTCCACGGTGATCTCCTCGGTCCAGTAGTCATTGTCGACCGTCGGGACCTCAGCGTGCAGGAGGAAACGGAGCGTGCAGACGGAGCTGCCCGAGATGTTGACCTGGGGTGAGATAAGCGAGTTGTCCAGACCGCCCGGGACCAGGGAGGTGTCGGCGTCATCGCCGCACCACCACGAGGTCGGGTCGCTGTACGCCGGGCAGGCCCGAGTGATCTGATGCCAGTAGTCGCCCGCGGAGGCCGGGACGGTCGGCGTGCACAGGCCGCCCGCCTCACCGTCGTCGTAGAAGTAGACCGAGCCTCCGTAGAAGTCGAAGATCTTGACATTGTCGACGTGGAAGGCGCCGCCGTCCGAGTCATAGAGCCCGTCGGAGTCCGAGTATGCGCCGTCGGCGATGAAGCGGAAGCGGGCCTTGATGGGATTGTCGTACCCCACCATGATGAAGCCGTAGTCGCCGTAGTCCTGCCATCCGGCGCTCGACCCGTTGTAGCCGTCGTTCATGCTGACGTAGGTACCGAGGCTCTCGGCCTGGACGTACGTGTAGTCGTAACCGAACTCCGAGTCGAACCGGTAGGCGAACGTCAAGACGGGGTAGGTTGCGCCCGTCACGTCCGTCGCAGGGATCTCAAGGATCTGATCCCACCCGTTGCCGTATCCATCTCCGCCGGAGAAGGCGGGGTTGAACTCGCCGCACCAGTACGAGTAGGTCCCCTGGTAGGCGTAGTACGTGTCGAGGTGGAACTTCGGCACGCTTGAGGCGGTGTTGTCGACTGACGTCCATCCGTTCGTCCCGCCCTCCATGTCGTCGAAGAACAGGATGATCGGACTGCGCGCCCCGTGCTGCGGAACGTGCGTCGTGTAGTCGGCCGTCTCAAGCCTCGCACTCGAGGCCGTGGCGAAGGCCAGGACCGTGAGGATCATCATCACAAAAGCAATCGTGCGCTTGGACATCTCTCCGCTCCCTGTTGAGTCGTTGCTCCCATCCGGCGCCGCGCCCGCGTTGCAGTGGCGCTCTCAGCGCATCGGGTCTCCACCTGTTCCGGCATAGCCGGAGCCCGGCTCCCGCCGGGCGTCGCCCTTAGCTGTCCTCCTGACACCTCCTTGTCTCGGGTGTTCATCGAGCCCCGGAGAGGGCCTTCCTTCCTCTGCGTACCACTCAATCTGCAATCCACGTGCCAGCAGGGAACACGTCATCTCCTCGCGTGAGCGATGCATGGCAGGCCGCTCCGGGCGTCGTGGCCGCGGCGCTGCTACGACATACTGCATGGTTGTCGCTGATGCTGGGCCCGCTCTGGATGGGTCCTGAGCGGGCTGAAATCACTTGACCCTTGTGGAGATACGGCGATAAGCTGGCGCGTCGCCGGGGCGTCGCCGACCCCGTGGCGCGGTCTCCTCACCACACCGACCAAGGAACACTATGTCGTCAAGAGACGGGCGAGAGGACACGTTGCGCTCGATCCCCTCAGTGGACCTCGCAATGCGCCACATCGAGTCGTGCGGCCTCGCCGACGTCGCGCCCAGGCCGATCGTTGTGCGGCGGGTCCGGAGGGCGCTTGACGAGATCCGCCTGGCGCTGACCGAGGCTCCTGACGGCGATGGCGGAGACGGCGCGGAGGCGGCCGTGGCGATGTCATCGCTCCAAACGTCTCCGCCCGAGGACGCTCGTGACACCATCTTGAACGTCGTCGCCGAGAGTGTGCGAGCTCTCGCTCAGGCAGACCTTCGCCCCGTCATCAACGCCACGGGGATCCTCATCCACACGAATCTCGGCCGGTCGCCGCTCGCGGTCGAGGCCATAGAGGCGGCCGCCGCCGTGGCCGGCGCGTACTCGAACCTGGAGTTCGATCTCGCCTCCGGAGGCCGCGGGCACCGGGATGAGCTCGTACGTGACGCGCTCTGCGAGCTCACCGGGGCGGAGGACGCTCTCGTCGTCAACAACAACGCGGCGGCCGTGCTGCTCGCGCTCAACACGCTCGCCTCCGGACGGGACGTGATCGTCTCGCGCGGAGAACTGATCGAGATAGGCGGCTCCTTCCGTCTCCCCGAGGTGTTTGGTCGCTCCGGCGTTCGCATGGTCGAGGTCGGGACGACGAACCGAACCCGGATCGAGGACTTCGAACGGGCGTACACGTCCCGAACGGCCGCGCTGATGAAGGCCCACTGGAGCAACTACTCGATCGAGGGGTTCGTCGCCCGCGTGAGCGCCGGGGAGCTCGCCACGCTGGGAGCGCGGTACGGCATCCCGGTGATCAACGACCTCGGCAGCGGCGCGCTGCTGGACACCGGGCAGCTCGGGCTGCCGCACGAGGAGACCGTCGCGGAGAG
>CAZAQL010000123.1:0-7553 GCA_964487295.1 uncultured bacterium
TTGACCTCTACGATGTCCCCGATGCCCAGGATCTTCGAAGGGTGTCGGATGTGCTGCGTCCATGACATCTCGGAGATGTGGATGAGCCCCTCCACGCCCTCCTTGAGCTCCACGAACGCGCCGTAGTCGGTGATCGATACGACCTTGCCACGGACGCGCGAGCCGACCGGGAACTCCTCCTCAACGTTCTCCCATGGGTACTCGGCGAGCTGCTTGAGGCCGAGCGAGATCCGCTCCCGCTCCGGGTCGAAGTTGAGCACCTTGACCGTGAGCTCGTCACCGATGGCGACCAGCTCTGAGGGGTGGCGGATGCGGCCCCAGCTCATGTCCGTGATGTGAAGAAGGCCGTCGATGCCGCCGAGATCGACGAAGGCGCCGAAGTCCGTGATGTTCTTCACGGTGCCCTGTCTGATCTGGCCGACCTCGAGCTCCTTGAGCAAGGCCTCCTTCTTGATCTGGCGCTCCTCCTCCAGGACCACTCGACGCGAGATCACGATGTTGCGGCGGCGCTTGTTGACCTTGAGAATGCGGAACTGAAGCTTCTGTCCCAGCAGCTCCTCGAGGTTCGGAATGCGCCTGAGCGCGACCTGCGAGCCGGGCAGGAACGCCTCCACGCCGAACAGGTCGACCTTGAGGCCGCCCTTGATCCGACGCTTCGGAATGCCCTCGACGACCTGCTGGTCGTCGTGCGCTTCCTTGATCTTGTCCCAGACCTGAAGGAAGTCCGCCTTGCGCTTCGAGACCTTGACCTCGCCGTCGGCGTCCTCCGTCGCCTCGAGCAGCACGCTGATCTCGTCGCCGACCGACAGCTCCTCGGGCTCCGGGAACTCCTCTATCGGGATCCGTCCCTCCGACTTGAAGCCGATGTCGACCATGACCTCCGAGTCGTTGATCGAGAGGATCGTGCCCTTGACGAGCTCGCCCTCATCGATCGACTTGAGCGTGGAGTCGTACATCTCGGCCATCTCGGTGTACTGCTCGAGCGTGTAGCCGAGCTCTTCGAGATCCTCCTCGCTCGGTATCGGAAGCGCCGGCTGTTTCGGGGCGTCATCCTCCGGGACCTCATCCTCGGTCTCGGGCGACGCCGTGGCCACGGCTTCGGGCGGCTTCGGGCCGGCGTCAGCCGCCACCTCGGACGCGTCGACCAGCGTGTCGCCGGGCGTTGCGGCCTCGGCATCCGCGTCTCCGGTCGCCGGGATCTGATCGGCGCCCGCGTCCGTCGCGGGGCGGTCGATCGGTGTGTCGTCGGAGGACGGCGATGCGTCCTCGTTCACTACGCTGTCCGTTCCTTCCTCATCGGGCGAAGGCTCGGAGTTCGGGTTCAGAGTCTTGTCTTCGAACATCCGGTCACTCATCTCCTCTCTTGACTCACAGCAACAACATGCCGACTGAGGGCGGCTTTCCTCTCCCTCGCGGGAGCGCTTAGAGCTCCTCGACCGCGCGAACCACTTCGTCGATGATCCACTGCGGCGTGGATGCTCCTCCGGTGACACCCACCCGGTCCGTGCCCCGGAACCACGCGGGATCCAGCTCGTCGGGTGTCTCTATGTGGTAGGCGCCTCCGCCCGTCTCGCGGCAGAGCTCCCAGAGACGCCTGGTGTTCGCGCTGTTCTTCCCTCCCACGACGATCATGACGTCGACGGCCCTTGCCAGATCGAGCGCGTTGACCTGCCGCTCGGATGTCGCGTGGCAGATCGTGTTGTATACCTTGACCTCCTGCGCGGTCTCAAGCAGCCGCGAGACGACAGACCGGAGCCGCTCGAGAGGCTGCGTCGTCTGGCAGACGACACCCACCCGCTTGGGGATCTCGTGTCCGGTCAGGTCGTCGGGACCGGTCACGACCAGGGCCTCTCCGGCGAGACTCCCCGTGATCGAGAGCACCTCCGGGTGGTCGTGTTCGCCCACGACCAGAACGGCGTATCCGTCATCCGCCAGCTCCACGGCCCGCTCCTGCGCCATCTTCACGAAAGGGCACGTGGCGTCGACGATCTCGACACCGCGCTTCCGGATCGCCTCGAGGACGGTCCTCGGAAGGCCGTGCGAGCGGACGATCAGGGTCCCCGAGTCGATCGAGTCGGCGTCATCGACGACTCGCAGGCCGTCCTCCTCAAGCTTCGCCACAACCTGCGGGTTGTGGATTATGGGACCGAGCGTGACGACCGGCTCCCGACTGGACCGGGTCGCATCGAACGCGATCCGGAGCGCCCGTTTGACACCGAAGCAGAATCCCGCGCACGGCGCAACGGTCACGTTCATGACACCTCCGTCGCGAGCTCCGCGATCGCCGCCATCACACGCGCCGCGGTGGCCGCGTAGGCGTCCGTGGATGCGGGCCCTTCGTGCACGAGCGGCGCGCCGAAGGCGACCCGAAGCGATCCCCGATCGCGGAAGGCGCTCCGCGTGTCGTTCGAACCGACGATCCTGGCCGGGACGATCGCGGCGCCGGCGGACGAAGCGAGGAACGCGACGCCCGGCATCGGCGCCCCGAGCCTCCCGTCACGACTGCGCGTCCCCTCCGGGAACATCAGGAGCGCGTCTCCCCGGGTGAGCACGCCGCGGGCTGCTCGGAGGGCTCCTCGATCCATCCCGCCCCGGTCGAGCGGTATGGCGTTGTACGCCCGAATGAGCGCCGCGAAGACCGGGTTCGAGAAGAGCTCCCGCTTCGCGAGGAAGTGCACCTCGCGCGGACAGGCCAGTCCCACGAGCAAGGGGTCCCAGTTCGAGGCGTGGTTCGAGGCCACGATCACGGGACCCTCCGTCGGCACGTGATCGCGTCCCGTGACCCGAATCCCCCAGAGCGTCTTCGCCAGCACGAGCGCGAGCAACCGTCCGATCCGATAGTGGAGCTTCACGTCGGCATCACCCCGTCCCCGCCGCTGACTCGGCCCCGCGTTCGACCGCCAGCCGCACGACCTCGGCGACCTGCTCGTCGATCGAGAGCCCGGTCGTGTCGAGTTCGACGGCATCCGGCGCCCTCAGAAGCGGGCTGTCGCTTCGCGTCGAGTCGCGGCGATCACGCTCGGAGATTTCCTCACGGACCGCCGACTCGTCCGATGCTCTGCCGGCCCGACGGAGCTCGGCCAGTCGCCTCCTCGTGCGTTCGTCCAAAGTTGCGATGAGAAAGACCTTGAGGTCCGCGTCCGGGAAAACGACGGTCCCGATGTCACGACCCTCCATCACGCAGTTCGCAGTGTGACCCAGCCGCCGCTGCTCCGCGACCATCGCCCGGCGGACGCCGGGCACGGTGGACATGACGGAGGCGGCGCGCGTGACCGCCGGATCCCGGATCGCGTCGGTCACATCCTCGCCGTCGAGCATGACCGGGCCACGACCGAGTCCGGCGAGCTCGATCTCGACCGATTCCGCCAGTCGCGTGAGCCCATCGGGGTCGTCGAGAGGAACGCCCGCGCGGAGCGCGGCCAGCGCGCCCGCTCTGTACATCGCCCCGCTGTCGATGTATACAAAACCGAGTCGCTCGGCGACACGGCGGGCCGTCGTGCTCTTGCCCGAGGCGGCGGGGCCGTCTATGGCGATGATCAGCCGCTTACCCTCACGGATTCGAAGGACGGTGGTTTGAGGTCAGCCCTGAAGTATCCCCTGCCTATCACACCGAACATCAAAGTATAAACCACGTCAACGGGGGTCGCAAGCTCCTTCCCCGGCCGGCCGCCGTCATGTGCTCGCCCCCCGGGAGGGTCCTTCGGGACTCTCTCCGGGCTCTCCCGATGTCCGCTCCGGGAGCCCGACCTCGCGAAGCAGCGCGGCCAGCTCGGTCGGCGTCAGGTGACGCCAGCGGCCCGACCTGAGGTCTCCCAGCTCGATCGGTCCGACGCGCACGCGCGTCAGGCGGCGCACCGGGTGGCCGACGGCCTCGAACATCCGGCGCACCTGTCGCTTTCGGCCCTCATGGATCGTGATGCGAGCGTGCGTCTCGTTTCGCTCGGTCGAGATGACTTCCACGGCCGCCTGCGAGGTCGTCCGTCCGTCGAGATCGATGCCGGACTCCAGCGCGGCGGCGTCACGAGCTGCCAGCACCCCGCGGGCGACGACGTGGTAGACCTTGTCGAGTTCGAACGAAGGGTGCGCGATCCTCTGGGCGAGTTCCCCGTCGTCGGTCAGGAGAAGCAGCCCCTCGGTCGGCAGATCGAGCCGCCCCACCGGGACCACGGCCTGCGGCGCATCGGCGATGAGCTCGGCGACCGTGGGCCGCCCCTGGGGGTCGCTCATCGTCACGACGTACCCGGCCGGCTTGTTGAGAGCCATGTAGGTGAAGCGGTCAGGGAGGCGGAGGATGGAGCCGTCGAGCTCGACGACGTCGGAATCCGGAGCGACGCGGACGCCCGGCTCCGTCACGGTCGCGCCATTCACGCGTACGCGCCCGTTCAGGATCAGGCTGTCGGCGCCCCGGCGCGACGCGGCGCCGCAGCGGGCGATGTACCGATTAAGTCTCATCGACCCCCTGCGTGATCGTCGCGTCGTCGAGAATGTGCACGTCGTCGGTGTCGTCCTCCACGGTCGCGGAGGGGCCTGCCGTCACGTCCGCCATGTGCTCGGCGCCCTCCACCGTCATCTGAAGCTCACCGGGTTCGAGACCGAGCACCTCGGCGAACTCCTCCAGCCTGGGAAGGTCGGTGATCGAGTCCAGACCGAAGTACCTCAGGAACTCGCGCGTCGTCCGGTACATGAGCGCCCGCCCCATGCCCGGCGCGCGACCGGCGATGGTCACGAGGTTGCGCTTCAGAAGCGTGGCCAGGACGCCGCTCGAATCGACGCCCCGGATCGACTCCACCTCCGCGCGCACGAGAGGCTGCTTGTACGCCACGATGGCGAGCGTCTCGAGAGCCGCCTGGCTCAGTCGTGGCGGGATGCGTCCCTTATGCAGATCGCGCGCGTACGACGCGTATTCCGGTCGGCAGTAGAGCTGCCATCCTCCGGCGACCTTCGAGATGATGATCGCTCTGCCGGCCTCGTCGTACTCGTCGGCGAGCTCCTTCAGCGCCTGGTTCACCTCTCCCCGTCCCGCCCGATGCGGGCCGTCCTCGCCGCCGACGATGTCCACGATGCGCTCCGTTGAGACCGGAGCGTCCGAGGCGAAGAGCACGGCCTCGATGATGTGTCGAAGCTCGCTGTCGGCCATCTTCAAACCTCCGTCCTGGCCTGGATCGAGATCTCTCCGAAGCTCATGTCCTGCACCGCCATGATCGCGCCGAGGCGAACGAGCTCGAGGAGCGCGATGAACGTCGTGACGATCTCCGCGCGACTGACCGCGCCTTCGAACAGCGCGCGGAAGGTCGTGGCGGTCCCGCTGGCGATCGCATGCCGGATGTGTTCCATACGGTCCTCGACCGAGACGGCCTCGAGGTCCACGGCGTGGACATCGATCCGGCTCGGCACGCGCGCCAGCACCTCCCTGAGGCAGTCGACGAGGTCGAACAGGGTGACGTCCCTCAGGAACTCCTCGGTCTCCACCTCGTCCTCCTCGACCGTACGGAACGGGCGGGTGTCCACCGTGTGCGGGAAGTAGTCCTTCCGCTCCTGTTCGTGCGTCGACAGGACGGTGGCCGCCTCCTTGAACTGCTTGTACTCGACCAGCTTGCGGACGAGCTGCTTGCGCGGGTCCTCCTCGTCCTCGGTCTCGTCGATGGCAGGCGGCAGCAGCATCTGGACCTTGATCCGGATGAGCGTGGCGGCCATCTCGAGGAACTCGCCGGCGAGCGACAGGTCGAGCGACTCCATGAAGCCCAGATACTCGAGGTACTGCTCCGTGATGGTCGCGATCGGGATGTCGTAGATGTCGATCTCGTGCTCGCGGATGAGATGCAGGAGCAGGTCGAGCGGCCCCTCGAACGCGTCCAGCCTGACTTCGTAGACCGGACGTCGGACGAGAGGAAGCCCGTCTTCCGGGCGCGTGACTCCACGCTGGTCTCTCACCGCGGGACCTGCGTCGATGTCCTCGGTGAGCGCCGCATCCACGGCCTCGACGGGCTCTTCGATATGCTCGTCCACCACACGGTCTCCCTTCAGGGTGCGAAACCCCGATACGCTAGCAACTCTTGGTGTCTTCGTCAAGGACAGCCTGCTCCGCGTCGAGCAGCCGCTTCGCCAGTCGCTCCTCATCCTCACGGGATGCTGCGAACCCGTCAAGCCTCGCTCGCCGCAGCGCATCGAGCGCTCTCCCGAGCTTCTCTCCCTCCTGGAAGCCGAGTTCGATGAGATCCGCGCCGCTCAGCGCGATCTCAACCCCGGCGAGTTCCTCGAGGTAGAGGCGGACCATCGAGGCGACGGCGCCGCCGGGATCGCGCGCCACCGCGAGCGCCAGAACGTCGGTCGAGTGCCCCCGAAGCAACCGGTGGACCTCGCTCCTGGGCGGACGGGCTGACGCGAGCGCCTCTGCCGACACGTCGTCGAACAGGACCAGATCCCTGATCGCGGCGCGCAGGCGACGCCCGGCGCGGAGCCGGTCGGCCACTCTGTCGCGGCAGGCGGGGCGGACGGGCTCGAGGAGCGCCAGGATCAGAGCCCTCCTCCCGTGCTCCGGAGCGCCGTCGAGCGCATCGAGAAGCGACGCCACGCGACCCCGCTCCGGCCTCCAGCATGCTTCGATGGCCGCCGTCAGCCCGCGGTCGACGAGCGTCAGCAGCGCCGGCTCCGGGCGATTCTCGGCCACTATGAGGTTGATTTCGTTCATGATGCGCTCGCCGGTGACGGTGTCGAGCGCGCGGGAGGCCGTCGCGCTCTCGAGCAGGCGATCGGTCAGCGGCTCGATCGCGAAGCCGAAGCGAGCCTGGAAGCGGACCGCGCGCAGCAGCCGCGTCGGATCGTCGAGAAAGCTGCGATCGTGGAGCACGCGAAGCGTGCCGTCACGCAGGTCCTCGAGGCCGCCGTGCTCGTCGATGAGTCTCCCTTCGTCCTCCGCGAGGATGCTGGCCGCCATGGCGTTGATCGTGAAGTCGCGTCGAACGAGGTCCTCCCCGATCGTCCCGGGATCGACGTTCGGCAGCGCTCCTGGTGAGGCGTAGGTCTCGGAGCGCGCCGTGGCGATGTCGACCCGCGTGCCGTCGCCCGGGAGGAACAGCGCCGTGCCGAACCTCGCGTACGTCTTGTACGATCCGCCGAGCGCCTCGAGGGCCGCCGCGGCGAACGCCTCCGCGCGGTCCTCGACGACGACATCCAGATCGCTCGTCGGCACGCCGAGCAGGAGATCGCGCACGACGCCTCCGACGATGTACGCGCGGACCCCGCGCGCCCGCGCGACCTCGCCGAGGCTTCGCAGCAGGGCGGCGTCACGGGGGGCGAGCTCGGAGATGTCGATGCGTGCGTCCACGGCCATTCGTGTCTCCGTTGTCAGGCGCGAGGGTGGCAGCTCCTGTGGATCTCCTTGAGGTACTCGCGGTCGACGTTCGTGTAGATCTGGGTCGTGCTGATGTCCGCGTGTCCGAGCATCTCTTGCACGGCGCGAAGGTCGGCGCCGTTGTCCAGCAGGTGGGTCGCAAATGAGTGCCGCAGCATGTGCGGCGTCACGTTCTGCGGCAGGTTCGCCATGCGCGCATAGC
>CAZAQL010000124.1:0-7547 GCA_964487295.1 uncultured bacterium
CGGTGGGCGTCGCCCGCGCGAAGAACGCCGCGCGAGTGCCGGGCCGGGCGGTGGCCTCAGCCCGCCGCGAGTTTCGCAAACCGAAGACGCGGGGACCCTTCCGGGTCCCCGCGTCTGTTTGCGTTGTCTGAGCGCCGGGCTGAGGCCGCTGCCCGGACGCGCTTCGAGAGCCGCTAGCCCTTCACCTGCCGCACGCAGTCGATGACCGTTCCGTCCACCCACTTGATCGCCGCCACGACCTTGTCCTCGAACTCGGCCGGTTTCGGCGCACCGCCTACGAGATCGTCGACCTCGGCCTTCATCTCCTGGATCGTGCGAACGGGCAGGCCCTTGCCGTGCACGGCCGCCATGAGGTCCTCGCGAAGCGGGTTGATGGCGATGCCGCGTTCGGTGACGATGACGTCGATGAGCTCGCCGGGGCCGACGAGCGTTGTGACCTCGTCGACGATCACGGGGATGCGGTCGCGGAACGCCGGGATCGGCAGGATCGTGCACTTCGAGAAGAGGCAGTTCTGCCACCCGCCGATACCGTGCAGGAGCTTGCCGTCCGAGTGCGTCACGACGTTCGCGTTGAAGTTGACATCCACCTCGGTCGCGCCGAGCACGACGCAGTCGAGCATCGAGGCGAAGTTCCCCTTGCCGTGCCAGTTGTAGCTCGTGAACGGGCTGGTGTTGACGTGGTTGGGGTTCTCGCGCATCGACCGCACGCCCTCGAGGTCGAACGTCTGCCCGTCGAGGATGTAGTCGGTGAGACCCTCCTCGAGCATGTCCGTCAGGTACTGGTTGCTGCCTCCTCGCACGAACCGGGCCTTCACGTTCGCCTCGCGCATCATGTCCATGAGATACAGGGCGAACGAGAGCGACGTGCCGCCGGCGCCGGCCTGGAAGGAGAAGCCGTCCTTCATGATGCCGGCTTCCTTCACGAACCGGGCCGTCATCTCCGCGATGCGCTGCCGGTCCGGGCTCTTCGTGATCTGGGTCGTGCCCGACACGATCTTCGAAGAGTCACCGATGGCGTCCATCGTCGTGACGAAGTCCACGTAGTTGCCCTGGATCTGCCAGGGGATGCACGGGAAGTCGATGAGATTGTCGGTCACCACAATCACCCGGTCGGCGTACTGCGAGTCCGCGAGCGCGAACCCCAGAAGCCCGCACGCCGCCGGGCCCGTGAGCCCGTGGGCGTTGCCGAACGGGTCGGCCGTGGGCGCTGCGATGACGGCGATGTCGATGTGCACCTCGCCGTCCTGCACGGCCTGATAGCGCCCGCCGTGCGAACGGAGCACACCCATCCCCCGCATCTTCCCCTCGGAGCAGTAGGCGCCCAGCGGGCCGTTCATGCTGCCCTCGATGTGGTGGATGACGCCGTTTTCCATGTGCTCGATCATGCCCGCGTGACACGGGAACGACGCGGAGGGGAACCACATGAGGTCCTTCACGCCGAGCTCGGCTGCGGCCTGGAAGACCGCGTTGGCGACGTAGTCGCCGTTGCGGAGGTGGTGGTGCGACGAGATGGTCATCCCGTCCCTGATGCCCGCCTCCTTGAGCGCCGTCTTGATGTCCGGCACGAGCTTGTTCCCGCTCGGCGGGTAGTCACTGCACGTCGCGATGCCCGGCGCCGCCTTCCTGCCGGTCGGACGGTACTCGCCGACGCCCTGGTACGGAACCGCCTCGCGGCCGTTGATCTCGACCGGGACCATGCGCCCGGCAGCGTTCTTCTTCATCTCCGCCTCAGGCATCGTCCCCTCCTTCGCGCCAGTCCTCCGCGAGCAGACCGGACCGGACCGCCAGCTCGACCGTGTGGAGCGCCCGCTTGACGACCGGCGGGTCGATCATCTTGCTCCCGAGCGACACGACGCCGAGACCATCGGCCTCGGCTCTCTCGAACGCCTTCACGATCCGCGTCGCCTTGTCGATCTCCGACTGCGTCGGGGCGAACCCCCTATGGATGACCTCGATCTGCCGCGGGTGAATGCAGCCCTTGCCGTCGAAGCCCATGCCCTTGGCCTCGTGCACGCTCGCGAGCAGTCCTTCCATGTCCGTGACGTCCGAGAACACGGTGTCGATCGGCATGACCCGCGCGGCGCGCGCCCCGTTGACGACCTGCGACCTCGCCCAGAAGCTCTCCAGTCCCTCGTTCGTCCGCTGCGTGCCGATGTCGGCCGTGTAATCCTCGAGCCCGATGGTGAGCGCGACGACGCTCGGCGCCGCCGCGGCGATCTCGTAGGCGCGCCAGCAACCCAGCGCGCTCTCCACGATCGGCATGAGATAGATCTCGCGCTCGATGTCGTGCTGCGAGCGCAGCTCCTCGATGCGCTCGTGGACCGCCACGACCTGCGCGGGATCCTCGACCTTCGGGATCAGGATGATGTGCGGGTTGTGCGGCACCAGGTAATCGAGATCCTCGAGTCCGAGCGGCAGCTGGTTGATGCGGACCATCCGCTCGGCGCCGAAGAAATCGACCGTTCGAAGCGCGTTCCTGACGACAAGGCGCGCCGCATCCTTCTCGGTGTGCGCGACGCTGTCCTCGAGGTCGAGGATGACGCCGTCGGGGCCGTGAAGTCCGGCGTTGAGCATCAGCTTCGACTGATCGCCGGGAAGGTAGAGCCGCGAACGCCTGAATCTGACGCGCGAGGTCCCGTACTGCGAGTGCTCCTTGAACTCGGGCAGAAGCTCCGTCTTCATATCCGGTATCGCCCGTCTGACGGCTGCCTCGAGCCTGGCCGTCATGACGAAGGGCAGAGCACCAGCGTCCTCGACCTCGACATCCGCGTGCTCAACGCCGAGATGCGCCAGGCCGCTCGCGATCGTCTCCCGGATGGAGTCTCCGTACATCGACTCCACCTTGCTTCTGAGCGACAGCGCGACCCCGCCGCTCTCCTTCGGAGCGACCGAGATCCAGCAGTCGGAGCGGACCTTCTCTCCCCTCCGGCCCGCCTGTCCGATCGTGCTCACGTCGTACCTCCTTGTGGACTTCGCCCGGAAGCGGCGCGGTCCAGCGCCGCAATCCCCGCGGTCCCGACTCCGGGCGCCTTCGCGCCCGTCTCGCGCGATCAGACCTTCAGGAGCCCGCCGCGCTGGTAGATCTGCATCTGGACGTCCGAGAACGCCCGTCCGTCAACGCTCTTCCCCGTCGCCACGTTCGTTATCTTCCCGCTTCGGAAGTCGACCTCGATCTCGTCACCGTCGGACAGGCCCAGCTCCGAGAGGTCGGCGACCATGATCGGCATGCCTGCGTTGATCGCGTTCCTCTCGTAGATGGCGCCGAACGACCTCGCGATGATGAGCGCGACGCCGAGGCTCGTGAAGCAGTCGACGGCCTGCTGACGCGAACTCCCGCAGCCGAAATTGCCGCCGGTCACGACGATGTCTCCGCCCTGCGCCTTGTCCGGGAAGTCCTCCCAGCCGGTGAGATTATCGAATGTGTACTGCCCCATCTCGTCGATGTCGGTCACGGTGAGATAGCGGTTGTGGTAGATCATATCCGTATCGACATTGTCATGCTCGACGAGCCAGACTCGTCCTCGAACCGTCGTCGGGCGGTCCCCGCCGGCCTTGCCCGCCGTTCGACCGCCTCCGGCGCCCTTCGTCACGGACGCGTCGCGCTCGAACACCTTCGGCGAGTCCGGAACGGCGTCGGCGGTGACGATGCAACCGGCCACGGCCGAGGCCGCGGCGGTCGCCGGCGATGCGAGATAGACCTCGCCCTTCCCCTGCTTGCCGGGGTAGTTGCGGTTGCCCGTGCTCACGGTCACCTCGCCCGGGCCGTTCTGTCCTATCTGCCCGGCCGCGCAGCCTGCGCAACCGGCGTTGCCCAGCAGCGCGCCGGCCTCCTTGAAGACCTCGATGATGCCTTCCTCGAGGCATCGCTGCCAGATCTCGTCGGTGCTCGGGACGATCTTGAGCACCACGCCGGGAGCGACGCGGCGCCCGCGCAGCACATTCGCCGCCGCCACCATGTCCTCGTACCGACCGTTCGTGCACGAGCCGATGAAGACTGAATCGATCTTCCGCCCGGCGACCTCTGACACCGGCACCACATCATCCGGATGTCCGGGACGCGCGATCATCGGTCCCAGCCCGTCGATGCTCACGGTCTCCTCGCGCGAGTAGTCCGCGTCGTCGTCCGCGTACGCCGGGGTCCAGTCCCTGCCGCCCTGCGCCTTCGCGTACGCGACGACCTCCTCGCTCGGGGGGAAGAATGTGATGATCCCGCCCATCTCCGTCGCCATCGACGCGATCGTGATCCGCGCGTCGAGCGACAGGTCATCGATGAACGGGCCGTAATACTCGGCCGCGTATCCCAGCAGCCCGCTCGCCCCGAAGTGCTTGAGGAGCGCGAGGACGATGTCCTTCGCGGTCGCGTGCGGTCCCGGATCGCCCACGATGTTGATCCTCATCGACTCAGGGACGCGGAACCAGACGCTGCCGTTCGCCCATGCCGCGGCGATGTCCTGGTCGCCCATGCCCTGCCCGAACGCCCCGATGGCTCCCAGGATGTTTGCGTGGGAGTCGGTCGACACGAGCGTGCCGCCCGGTCCGACGAGTCCCTCGTCGATCGCCAGGTGCGTGCCGATGCCTCGGTTGATGTCGTAGACGGCGATCCCGCGCGCCCTGGCGAACGTCCGACACGTCTGCTGGTTCGCGGCGTACTTCTGGTCCGAGCCGCCCGGATTGCAGTCGAACGTGAAGAAGGTGCGCTCCGGATCCGCCACGCCGAGGTCGTTGTCCAGGATGTTCTTCACGACGTTGGCCCCGCCGAAGTCGCGCGCGATGCGCGCATCGATGGCGACATCCGCGATGTCTCCCGGCGACACGGCGCGCCCAGCGTGCCGCTCCACGATCTTCTCGATGATAGTAGCGCCCACTTCACCCCTGCCTTTCGAACCGGTCCGTCGAATCGCCGGTCGACCCGGCCTGTCCGTCCGCAGTCCGCGCGCCCCGCGACTGAGCGCCCGGGACGGCGCAAAAGAAGCCGCTCGCCCCCGAATGCGGCGGGTTCTTCGCCCCCGTCGCGCTCTGGACCGAACGGCCTCGGTGTTGTGATAGAACGTGCTCGGCCTCGAGAGGCCGCATCCAGCTACTTGATGATCATGATCTTCCCGGTCGCCGTGCCCAGACCGTCCGCCTCCACGGCCCACACGTACACACCGGGTGCGATCTCCTCACCGTCGGAGTTTCTGAGGTCCCAAGGCTCCTGGTCGTCCAGCGGGTCATCGTGCCTGAGCGTGCGGACGAGCTGGCCCGAAGGCGTGTACAGACGGATCGTCGCCTTCCCCGGCAGACGCACGAACATCACGCGCCGCTCGCCGCCGTACTCCCAGTCCGCACTCGACCGGTAGGGATTCGGGATGGCCTGGATCCTGGCGAGCTCACTCTGAGCGCCGATACGAGGTGACACGATGTCGCTCGCGTTCGCCAGCAGGCACGAGTCGTTGACCGCCGTCACGCCCTCCTCGAACGCGGTGACCGAGAGCATGTACGGAAACGCGTTCTGGAGGTCCGTCCTTCGGTACACCCGAATGCTGTCCTCGTAGAAGGGCTCGAAGTCCCAGTAGCCGGCCGCGGACGTGTCGGTCTCGCCCCACACGTACTCCCGAGCCAGACCGAAGTCCTCGGAGTTCCACACCTCACGGATCCAGACCCGGTACCCCCCGAAGTCATCAATGTCCCTCTCGTCGACGCCCATCGTCCAGCCGATCTCGAGAGTCTTGTTCTCGAGGGTGATGTACTTCACTCGCGGGCACAGCTCCGCGGTCGCCGCGGTCGACAGCACACACACAAGAAGAACCGCCACGAGCGCGTAGCGGGCGCCGCTCCCTGCTCTTCCCGTCATCCTGACCTCCGTGAGCCCAAATGGCTCGTATTCGCGAATCCGGTGTTCTGTTCGAAGCTTCAGGCTAGCATCGGCTGCGCGCTCCGTCAAGCCTATTCGCCCACCAGATGCACGCTTCCGACCCCTCGGCACGCCGCGAAGACAGGCATCCGCCGCGCGACTCCTCGGTCACGTGCGGCTCATCTCCACGGAAGTGAAGCAGTATTCAGCTTGACCGAACACTCTTATCAGGCTACAATTAGAGTGTCTTTGTGAGTTGTCACCGCTCGCTGCACCGCCGCACCCCGGCCCTCAAGGAGCCTCGAATGGACACCGAGATCCTGCTCTTCGCTCGCGTCGGCTTCCTGGCCCAGCTGATCGACGGCGCTGTCCGGAGCGTCTCACTGGCGTCTCGGCAGCGTGGACTTTGAGCTGGTGAAGCGGCTCGCGCTCCCCGGTGTGATCGGGGGAGTGCTCGGGGCGTATGTTCTGACCTCGGCGCCCACGGGCATCATCAAGCCGGTCGTCGCGTCCTACCTGCTCTTGATGGGACTGCGAATTCTCTGGAAGGCATGGCGGCTCCGCGGCGCGGGGAGGCCGCGCGCCTCTCGGCGTTCGTGGCGGTGCTCGGGCTCGTCCACTGGCAGGTTATCGTGGGACTGATCCTCGGGGGCGCGGTCGCCGCCCCATTCGCCGCGCTCCTCTGCAGGCGTCTCCCCGCGCGAGGACTCATGGTGGCCGTCGGCGTCGTCATCACGCTTCTCAGCATCCGGACGCTGGTACTGCTCGCAAGCGCTTAGGCGCTTCGCAAGGGAGGAACCCGCTAGTCGTTCAGAAACAGGTAGTCGCCCCCTCCGGCGCCGGTGTGACACGCGATGCATCCCTGGTTCGCGCCCTTGGCGACACGACCCGCGAGCTTCATGCCGGCATCGTTGGTCGACACCGTGCCGTCGGCGTCGTACTTCACCCAGTACCAGTTCCCGGTGTCCTCGTCGTATCCCGCCTCACGCTGCACCATCACGGTCACCGCGGCGAGGTGCTCCATCGGCGCCGCCTCGACGCCCTCGATCGTGGCGCCCTCACCGGCGAAGTTGTCCTTGATGATGACGTGATACGGCACACCGTCGACCAAGACCATGTTGTAGTGCATCCGGAGGAACGCGCCGTGCGGTGAGGCACCCTCGTAGACGCCGGATGACAGGGGCCAGTCACGGTATCCTTCCATACCGGCCCAGAGCGTCTCAGCGAACGTCACGTCGTCAGGCCCGCCGAACACAGCTGCGGCCTCCTGGCTGCAGGCCGGAAGGAAGGTCAGACCGACCACCACGACCGCTGAGGCCGTGAGTACCATTGCGACCGCTGCTCTCGTGCGCATGCCACCCCCCTTTGTTCGTGTCGACGCGCGCGGCGACCCTCTCACTCGGTGAGCAAGCCCCCTGCACGCCGGCGCCCATTGCTACCGCACCATCCCTCAGAGTGTGGCCTGCGTCAAGATGATTCCCGGTCGCCGAAAAAGAAGGAGCCCGCCGGCGAACCGGCGGGCTCCGAAGGGGAGAGGTTGCTGCTCGACTTCCGTGCTACCTGTACATGGCCTTGATGCTGCCCCAGCTGCTCTCCTCAACCGGAACCGCGACCTCACCCTCGAACCAGGTGTCATCGAGGTTGATGCCGGCGCCGCCAGCAACACCCGGACCACAACCGTTGTCGGTGGTGTAGAACGTCACCATGTACTGAG
>CAZAQL010000125.1:0-7537 GCA_964487295.1 uncultured bacterium
CCAGTCCTTCTGCGGCGCGAGCCGGATGCGCGCGCCGTTGGCGCCGCCGCGCATGTCGGAGCCGCGGAACGTCGACGCCGATGCCCAGGCGGTGAAGACCAGCTCCCGGACGGACAGACCCGACGCGAGGACCTTCTCCTTGAGCGCGGCGATGTCCTTCCCGTCGATGAGCTCGTGATCGACCTCGGGGACCGGATCCTGCCAGATGAGCTCCTCGGAAGGAACCTCCGGACCGAGGTAGCGCGAGCGCGGCCCCATGTCGCGATGGGTCAGCTTGAACCACGCCCGGGCGAACGCGTCCGCGAACTTGTCGGGGTGCTTCAGGTAGTCGCGCGCGATCGGCTCGTAGATGGGGTCGAACCTGAGCGACAGGTCCGCCGTGGTCATCATCGGCCGGTGCTTCTTCGTCGGGTCGTGGGCGTCGACGATCATGTCCGACTCGGCCACGTCCTTGGCCAGCCACTGGTTCGCGCCGGCCGGGCTCTTCACGAGCTCCCACTCATACTGGAACAGGATCCTCAGGTACCCCATGTCCCACTTGACCGGGTTCGGCTTCCAGGCGCCCTCGATGCCACTGCTGATGGTGTCGCCGCCCTTTCCGCTCCCGTAGCTGCTCCTCCACCCAAGCCCCTGCTCCTCGATGCCGGCGGCCTCGGGCTCGGGTCCGACGTGCGTCGCGGGACCCGCGCCGTGGCATTTGCCGAAGGTGTGCCCGCCTGCGACGAGCGCGACCGTCTCCTCGTCGTTCATGGCCATGCGGGCGAACGTCTCGCGGACGTCGCGGCCGGAGGCGACCGGGTCCGGGTTGCCGTCCGGACCCTCCGGGTTCACGTAGATGAGCCCCATCTGGACGGCGGCCAGAGGGTTCTCTAGGTCGCGCTCGCCGGTGTAGCGGCTGCCGGGCTTGTCGCTCGTGGCCAGCCACTCCATCTCGGAGCCCCAGTAGACATCCTGTTCCGGCTCCCAGAGATCCACGCGTCCGCCGGCGAACCCGAACGTCGAAAATCCCATCGACTCGAGCGCGCAGTTGCCGGCGAGGATCATCAGGTCGGCCCACGAGATCCGCCGACCGTACTTCTGCTTGATCGGCCAGAGGAGCCGACGAGCCTTATCGAGGTTGACGTTGTCCGGCCAGCTGTTGAGGGGCGCGAAGCGTTGGTTCCCGCCACCTGCGCCGCCGCGGCCGTCGCCCATCCGGTAGGTGCCCGCGCTGTGCCACGCCATCCGGATGAAGAGCCCGCCGTAGTGACCGTAGTCGGCCGGCCACCAGTTCTGCGAGTCGGTCATCAGCGCCACGAGGTCCTTCTTCAACGCGTCATAATCGAGCTTCTTGAACTCTGAAGCGTAGTCGAACTCCTCACCCATCGGGTTGCTCAGGCGGGAATGCTGATGGAGGATGCCAATGTTCAGCTGGTTCGGCCACCAGTCCTGGTTCCGCGTTCCACGTCCGGCGACCTGCTCTGCGGTCCTGCCCGTCACCGGACATTTCCCGTTCCTGCTCATCGTCACACTCCTTTCACGCCTGGGTTCACCGAGAGGTGCACATGTTGGAGGTCCGCGAGGTTCCTCGCATTGTACCCCGCCGTCGCTTCCTCAGCCAGCACGTTCACAAGCGGGTACGCTTCGCCAGGCCGGATGATCGGATGGCGTCGCCGTGCTCGTGTGGCTCACGTTGCCGAGTCTGTCTTCACATTGGATGCGCAAGGCTCCCGATCGTTCCTCCTCAGACACAGCTTTGAGATTGACACAGGAGGTGCGACAATCCAGGGGTGCAGGCTCTTGGGAGGAACGGTCACGTCTCAGCGTTGAGCGAGGAGGCTCTCATGTCTCTGCGTCGCTTCGCCGGCCTTCTTGCCGTCATCGTTCTCGCCGCGGCCGCTCTTGCAGGCTGCTCTTCGAGCTCGCCGTCCGGCCCACAGGACGACGACGCCGTCCACGTCAATCTGAACCAGTACCCCGCCTCTGGGGATCCGGTCCCGGACGGCACCGTCCTGGCGGACCAGTGGGCGTCGATTGGCATCATCTTCGACGCCGAGCCTGCAGGAGTGAATCCGATCAAGATGAGCTATGGGAGCGAGACGGGATGCATCTTCTTCTCGCCCGACACACAGCACGCCATCGCCGTGTTCAGCTTCGTCGAGGTCGGAACGAGAGACGCGGCGGACATCTCGGCCTTCGAACTCAGGCCCTGGTTCAACCCGGGCGAATCGGCGGAGCTTGTCGGGCTCGACGAAGGCGGCGCAGAGGTCGCTATCGACACGGTGGTCTCGGATGACATCGGCAACGAGAGCAGGCACATCGTGATGTCGATCGAGGGGACCTTCCGGACCGTGGAGTGGCGAACGCACGGCAACCCGGGCATCTCGGCGGACAATCTCGAGTTCGAATTCTAGCTGACGATCGGAGGGCTCGGGTACAGCGGGGAACGGGCATCACCTCAGAAGAACCATCCGCCGCTGTTCGACCACATCACCCGCCTGGAACCGGCACATGTAGACGCCGGCGGAAACCCGGGTTCCGTGCTCGTTTCGCCCGTCCCATGTGACTTCCTGCGGTCCGGCGGACATCTGTCCAGCATGGAGTCCGCGCACTCGCCTCCCGGCGATGTCGTAGACCGTCAGGTTCACATCGGCCGGATGGGGCAGGTCGAAGTGGAGCGTGGTCTCGTCACGGAACGGGTTCGGCGCGTTGGAATGGAGCATCGAGAGCTCCGCCGGCGCCAACGCACCGACGCCGGTCTCCGGAGGGGGCGGGAACAGGAACTGGAGTGTGCCTGGGAGCCGCTGCGCCCAGTACCATTCGTTGTGCATGCCGCCCTCGTCCTCGACGACCATCAGGTCGTCCCCCGGAACGAACCCCTGCCCAACCATCACGTCGCGCATGGCCCGCAGGTCATCGATGTTGTCGTCGATACCGTTGCCGTCGTCATCCACCATCGAGCCCGACTCGATGGTGCCCATATCCATGTAGACCCTGGAGTCCGGTTGCGTCTGTCCCGCGGCGTAGTCGAGCAGCTCGTCGTCGCTCCACCAGATCGACGGCGACAGCGCTCCGATGAGCCCGAACACGTCCGGATGCGCGTAGGCCGCATACAGGGACATCAGCCCCCCGAGAGACGATCCGGCAAGTCCCGTGACCCCCGGACCCGTGAGCGTGCGGTAGTTCACATCGACCCAGGGCATGAGGATGTCGATGAACTGCTGAAGGTGCGCCTCGCCGCCGCCCCCGTCTCCGTACCCCGGGTCGTACCACGGTGTGTACTCGTGGATTCGGTCAAGCCCACCGTTGTCGACGGCGACCACGATGATCGGTGACATCAGTCCCGCCGGGATGAGGCTCTCGCAGGTCTCGTCGACCCCCCACTCGCCGGCGTAGCTCGTGACCTGGTCGAAGAGGTTCTGTCCGTCGAACATGTAGAGCACGGGGTAGCGCTGGTCGGTTCGCAGGTCGTAGCCGGACGGCAGATAGACCCAGACGCGGCGTCCACTCAAGAACCCGGGCACCGTATGCGTCGTTACATCGCCGGTGATCGTGCTGACGGGCTGGTCGGCCCAGTTGGCCACGGTGAGTTCGAGCGTCTCCGCGCCCGTGACCGTGTGCGTTCGATTGGGGATCTCCTCCCCGTTCGGCCCCTTCTCAACCGTCGCCCAGCTCCCGCGCGTGAACTTGAACCCGATGGGGGCTCCCGTGGTCAGGTCGAGCGTGATCTCGTAGACCAGACCGCCGACACCCGTCAGCTGACAGGCGGGATCGCCGGGATCCCAGCCCTGGAAGTCCCCCGCGATGAAGACCGGGTCTCCCGGAGGCGTCGTCGCGGGGGCGGTCACACGGAACGTGACCGGTGCGGTGTCGCGGCACGGCTCGTGCGTGTCGGCTGAGGCCGCGGTGATGCCCATCAGGAAGAGGCATGCCACAGCGACCGGCAGGATGAGAACCCGATGGAAACGACCTTCAGCTGGACGCACGACGAGCCTCCACTCGAACGGTGTGCCGTCGGCACTATATCAATAATGATACAACATGGCAGGGATTGTCTTCAACAGGGAGCAGCGACGCCGCGCGAGTCGCCCCAGGCCGCGGAGGCGGGTTTCGGGCCAATTGGGTTGATGCGCTCACCCCATATCTATGGTATAATATGTCAAGTTCGTGGGTTCTGTAGTGTCTCCAGCAAGGAGGATCTCTTGAGACAGTTGGTCATAATCGCTCTCGCGCTCTCGCTCGTCGCCGGTGTTGCCAGTGCGTCTGACCTCATCATCACAGGCGTCATCGACGGTCCGCTCACGGGCGGGATCCCGAAGGCCATCGAGTTCAAGGCATGCGCCGACATCGCCGACCTCTCGATCTACGGAGTCGGGTGCGCCAACAATGGCGGCGGCTCGGACGGCGAGGAGTTCACCTTCCCGGCCGACTCAGTGGTCGAGGGCCAGTTCATCTACCTCGCGAGCGAGGACGTTGAGTTCGCCAACTTCTTCGGCTTCGCCCCCGACTATGTCGACTACACGGCCGCGGGCACCAACGGCGATGACGCCATCGAGCTGTTCATGAACGGCGTCGTTGTCGACGTGGTCGGCGACATCAACGTCGACGGCACCGGCGAGCCCTGGGAGTACATGGACGGTTGGGCCTACCGCATCGACGAGACCGGCCCGGACGGCGATGTGTTCGTCCTGGCGAACTGGTACTTCAGTGGCCCGAACGCGCTCGACGGCGAGCTCACGAACGCGACGGCGGCCGTCCCGTTCCCGATTGGCACGTTCGTCTGCCCCGGCGGGGCGTCTCCTGTTGAGGAGTCGACCTGGGGCATGGTGAAGGCGCTGTACCGGTAGACGCATCAAGTAGAGAACAACAAACCCCCGCGGCTCTCGGAGCCGCGGGGGTTCTCGTTGCGTGGGAACCGCCTTGCAGGCACTGAGCCCGGTCCGTGTGGACCGGGCTCAGTCGTGTTGGCTCCCCATGGTGAACGCTATTCGAACTGGTGGCTGAACATCCTACTTGACCGTGCCTGTGCAGGCCGATTATCATAGGAGATGACCGAGTGCGGCTCGGCCATGCCAGGAGCACGCCAGGCAGTGAGCGTGCTAGGGTGCTCATGGAGCTCGCGATTGAGAAGGCTCACTTCACAGCCCAGAGAACGCCCACTGTCCTTATCTTGGACGCAGAAGTGTCACGCCTCGATGCCAGATGGATGTCGCGGTACGCGCAGCACTGCGTATCGCCCAACAGTCTCTACCAGACGGTACTGACACTCAGTGTCGACGAGGGGGCGATGGACGAGTCGCCGTGGTCTGGGTGGGACGTGGTTCGCTTGGTCAGAACTGGTGGTGGGGTGGCCGTACGACAGGGGCCATTTCGTCAGAATTCAGTTCCGGAGCAGGAGTCCGAGGGCACGGGTGGCTAGGCACCCTGCTGGTGCCCGCCGCCGACGAAGCAGCGCGCCGCAGACATCGGACCGAGATCGCGGTGGTCCTGCTGCTGGCACTCCTCGGAGGGCTCCTCGGCAAGATCCCGGCGCTCTTCGGGCACCCGGTCCTCGAGGAGAACGCGTTCTCGGGGATCATCGGGCGGCTGGCCGCCTACGGGATCTCCCCCAACAAGACGGCCGCCCTCGGCGAGAACATCGCGCTCATGGTCAACCTGGTCCTGCTCGCCGCGGGGTACGTCCGCTTCCTCACCTGGCGCTCGCACTACGAGACCGTCATCGTCCGGGCGTCGTTCCGGCGGGGCGCACGGCCGTTCCCGGTCGCATGAGCGAGTGACCGTCAGTGAGAAACAGGCTGCACGCTGGCATCCTGTCTGGTAAGCTGCCATACACAAGATTGTTGGCCGCGCGTTCAGCGTCCTCACCCCGGGCGCTGAGCCCCCGCCCCTGAAGAGAGGCTGCTCCCATGAGGACAGGTCTGATCTGTGCCGTGGTGCTGGTAGCCATGGCCGCGTTCGCTCCAGCCGTTGGCTCCAACGCCCACGCGAACAACCATTCGGGTGCGGCAGTGACTGGAGACTATCTCTTCGAGGAGTGGAGATTCAGGGCAGTGTTCCTGACGCACGTCTATGAGAGGGACGGAAGCGTGTACGCGCAGTTAGATATCGTAGACCGGCCCTCTGAGCTCGTGGCAGTCGATGGGGCCGACGACGAATACTCCATGGACGTCGGAGGGAGCAAGAACGAGTTCGTGTGCAGGTTCGTGAGAGATGCGGACGGTCGCGTGACCGAGCTCTGGATGAGGAACGACGCGAACGGGGTGGAGATGACCGGCAGGAGAGTCGACCTCCCCCTCGCCCGCCTGAGAGACCGCTACGAGTCGACAGCGAGCGAATACGTCTACGAGCCCCCGCTCGAGATAGAGGGCGACTGGCCCGTGGGCAGTCTCGAGGAGGCGGACATCGACCCGGGCCCGCTCCACGAGATGATGGCGGACATCTCCCAGAGCGCCCCCTTCATGCAGAGCATCCTCGTCGTTAAAGACGGCAAGCTGGTATTCGAGGAGTACGTGAACGGATGGGACCCGCTGCGCCTTCACCGGCTCCAATCGGTGACGAAGAGCGTCACCTCGACGATGGCCGGCCTCGCCATCAGCGAAGGTCTGATCGGGAGCGTTCAGGACCCGCTGCGTGACTACCTCCCGGAGTACGCGAAGCTGTTCGACGAGGCCAAGTCGAAGATCCGTATCGAGCACCTTCTCACCATGACGGCAGGCTTTGAGTGGAACGAGGATGCCACCTACTACGCCAAGCCCGAAGACTGCGACGCGCACCTGGCAATGGCCAGCGGGGACTTCATCCAATACGTCCTGGAGAAGCCGATGGCGAACGAGCCCGGGACCGTCTACGAGTACAACAGTGGCTTCCCGAACATGCTTGGGTACATCATCGAGCTGCGCGCGGGCATGAACCTGCTCGAGTTCGCGGACGCGCACCTCTTCGAGCCTCTGGGCATCGAGAGAGCCTACTGGCAGCCGGAGAGCGGAATCGACCGCCCGGGCTGCGCGGGCGGTCTGCGTCTGACCTCCAGAGACATGGCGCGGTACGGGCTTCTGTACCTGCAGGACGGGATGTGGAACGGGGAGCAGCTGCTCGACCCGGAGTGGGTACGCGAGTCGGTCAGATGGCGACTGGACGCGGACGAGGGCGGCTACGGCTATTTCTGGAAGCGGTATGTCAACGAGGACATCGACGCGTTCCTGGCGAGCGGAACGGGCGGTCAGTTCATCGTGTGTATCCCCGCTCTGGACGCGGTGATCGTCACGACCGCCCAGTTCAACACGAGCAAGGACCATGATGTAGTGGAGCTGCTTCTGGGCTACGTCATTCCGTCTCTCTTGGGACCGACAGAGTAGAAGACCGAGTCGTGGGACTCTGCTGACACCTGAGCGAAGATCCCGGCCGTGACATGCCGTGGCATCTTCATCTGGATGACGACCCGTAGACTCCGAGTGCAAGCGGGGCCCGGCGATGTTGCCAGGCCCCGCATTGTTGGCTCCCCGCGTGTGCCGGGCTACTAACTCGCGACGCGCGGCACGGCGCGAAGTTTGGTTCCGCG
>CAZAQL010000126.1:0-7440 GCA_964487295.1 uncultured bacterium
AGAGGATCATCTGTGCTCGGCTGTAGAGTCGCATCAGGGTCGCATCAGAGTCGCGTCAGATGCGCGTCAGGGTCGCGACGCGAGGATCTCACGATACAGCCTGACATGCTCGTCGACCATCCGGTCGATGGTGAGGTTCTCGCGCACGAACCGCGCTCCGGCCCCGGCGAGCCGTCCGGCCAGCCCGGGATCCGCGAGCAGCCGCTCGATCGCCGCCGCCAGCGCGCGCGGGTCCTCCGGTGGAACGAGCAGGCCGGTCTCCCCGTCGCGCACGAGCTCGCGGTTGCCGCCCACGTCCGTGGCGACGACCGGTCGTCCGACGGCCAGCGACTCACGGACCGCGCCGGAGAGTCCCTCCCCCGCGCGCGGCGAGTTCACGGAGACGTTGAGCGCGGAGAGGATCAGAGGAACATCCGTCCGATAGCCGAGTGCGAACACGCGGTCCGTCAGATCGAAGGAGTCGATGAGCTTCGCCATCTTCTCCTCGTCCGTCCGGTGGCCCGCCAGAACGAACCGCGCGTCGGGGCGCGCTTCGGCGATCTCGGCGGCGGCCCTGAGGAAAACGTCGTGCCCCTTCCACCCATGATAGAAGTTCGCGACCTTGCCGATGAGCGGTACGTCCCCCCCGACGCCGAGCTCCTTGCGAAGTGCCGTCGCGTCGACCGCCGCGCTGTATCGCTCCGGATCCGACCCGCTGTAGATGACGGTGACTCGGTCCGCGGGGACGCCGTACTCAACGAGCACGTCCTTCACACCCTGCGAGACCGCGACGATCCTCGTGACGCGGCGTGAGGTGTACTTGAGCCTGCTCCCGGCGTTGTCCTTCGGTGGGAAAGAGACGCGCCGCGAGACGACGAACGGTCGTCCCGTGACGGCGGCGGTGAGAAGCCCCAGCGAGTGCGCGTGCGCGCGGTGCGCGTGGACGATCTGAGCCCGCCTCGTGCGCACCATGCGCGCGAGCCTCGCGATGGTCACGGGGTTGAGTTCCGAGCGCATCTCCATGCCGACGACGTCCACCCCGGCCTCCACGGCGCGGTCGTGCAGGATGCTCCCCGGCGTGCAGGCGAGCGCGACCGTGTGGCCTCGCTCCCTGAGCCCCACGACGAGTTCGAACGTCTGCGCCATGGCGCCGGTCCAGGAGGGCGCCTCGATGAGATGCAGGACGGACAGCCTATCGTCGGACATCGGCGCCTCCGTTCGTACGGCCAGCCGGCGCACTTGCGGGTCTCCCGGGCGCGCCCGGCGACCCGCCGCGCATACCCCCGCCGGACGTCCCGCCGCCATCGGGCGGCTCCGCGTACCTCGCCCGTACGGCATCCTCGACCACGCGGAGGAGCGCGTCGTAGACCTGCTCGACCTCGACGGCCTCCATACAGAGCAGGCTCTCCATCCGGCACGTCGGCGCGTCGCACGGGCGGCACGGCACATCGCCGAAGACCGCCTCGTTCTGCGGACCGGGTGGGTGCCAGCGGTCGACCGGCGTGGGGCCGTGAATGAACACGCCCGGCGTGCCGACCGCCGCCGCCACGTGCATCGGGCCGGTGTTGTTCGTCACCACCGCCGTGGCGCGCTCGAAGAGAGCCCCCAGCATCCGCACGCTCGGCGGTTCGATGATGGTGGGCGACGCGTGTCCCTCTCGCTCGTACCAGTCGCGAACGGTCGCCGCGAGACCGCGCTCCCGCGGGCCGACGACGTAGAACGGGCGGGCGACCCCCGTCGCCTCGGCGCGACTGCCGAGCTCAGCGAACCTCTCGGCCGGCCATCGACGGATCTCGCGGCTCGCGCCGGGATGGAGCGCCACGAGCGGAAGCACGCCCGCCGGCGTGACGGGTTCGAGGATCTCCGCTGCTTTCTCGCGTTCCTCATCCGTCAGGAAGAGGTCCAGCTCGCGTCCGGCCGGCGGAACGCCGAGGAGCGCGGCGACCCGGAGGTGCTCGTCGACCTCGTACGCCGTGCGGTCGCGCGGCACGCTCCGGTTCAGAAGCCACCCTCTCCCCTCGCAGGAGAGTCCGGCGCGGATGCGACCCCTCCCGAGCGCCGCCATGAGCGCGCTCCGAAACGAGGTGTGGAGCACGAGGATCGCGTCGAACCGCTCGGATCTGATCCAGGACGCGACGCGGAAGAGCCCCAACCCGGTTCGCTCCCGCTTCCTGAGCGGCAGCAGCCGGCTGACGGCCGGGTTCCCGGCGAGGACGGCCGCCGATTGGGGGCTCACCATCACCGAGATCGAGGCGTCCGGATAGGCGCGCTTCAGGGCGCGGAGCGCCGGCGTGACGACCAGAAGCTCTCCGACGAGCCCCGTCTCGATGACGAGGACCTTCGGACTCTCGGGCAACGCGCCCCCGGCGCCGGTGTGCTCCAAGGCGACATCGGCAAGGTCGACGTTCGCCCCGCCGCTCGCTCCGCTGGCGTTCGCGGGCTGCGTCACTCCGACTCCTTGATCTCCGCGGCCACGCGGATGGCCGCGTTCTCGCTCTCCGTGAACCCGTCGCCCGGGTCGCCCTCGGCGTCCCAGAGTACGTGCTCGACCGCGTCGGCGTTCGACACCGCCGCGAGTTCGGCGGCCAGCGGCGCGAGCCGGTCCCAGATGTCCTGCGTCGTCGCGACGCGGAGCGTCCCCAGCGGGGTCGCAACCGAGACCTTGTGCTCGGACTTGAGCTTCCGCATCCCCTCGATGACCGCGAGCGCCAGCTCGCCGGCCTCCTCTGCCTCGTCGTCACGCCAGTCATCGGGCGCGACCGGCCACTCGGAGATGTGGATCGACTCCAGTCCTTCGCGCTCGCCGAAGTAGAGCGAGAAGAGCTCCTCCGTGATGTGCGGCACGACGGGCGAGAACATCTTGAGCGACGCCAGAAGCGCGTGGTAGAGCGCGTACTGCGCGCCACGGCGCGACGCATCGCCGGTCCCCTCGTCGTCGTAGAGCCGCTTCTTCGCGATCTCGATGTAGTTGTCGCAGAGGTCGCGCCAGAAGAACTGCTCGGCCGCCTGAAGCGCTCCGTTGTACTCGCAGCTCTCGAAGCTCCTCGTCGCCCGGTCGGCGGCGCCCGCGAGTCTCGCGAGCAGCCACCGGTCGATGACCGAAAGCTCGCGCGGAGCGTCGGGGTCGAAGTCCTCGAGCCTCATGATGGCGAACTTCGAGGCGTTCCAGAGCTTCGTGACGAGCCGCTTCCCGGCGTCGAAGAGGTCGTACGAGAACGCCGTATCGGTCCCGAGACGGCTCGAACAGGCCCAGTAGCGCGTCGCGTCGGCCGACCGCTCCTCGATGATGGACGCGGGCGAGTGTCCGCCGCCGCCCTTCGACTTCGAGATCTTCGCGCGGTCTGGCTGGAGCACGTGCCCCGAGATCATCGCGGTCCGCCACGGGATCTTGCCCTCGTTGACGACACTCTTCACGACCGTGTAGAACGCCCACGTCCGGATGATGTCGTGCGCCTGCGGCCGCATGTCCATCAGATACTCGGTCCCGTCGTCGCCCGTCTTCTTGAACCTCTCGACCCGCGAGTCGTCCTCGCCCCATCCGAGGTTCAGAAACGGCGTGCAGGACGAGGTCATCCAGGTGTCCATGATGTCGCCCTCGGGGCGCAGAGCCCCTCCGCACTCGGGACAGGCATCGACCGGCGGCTTTGCTGTGAGCGGGTCGACCGGGAGCTGCGACTCGTCGGCGAGCACGACCTCGCCGCACGACTCACAGAGCCACGCCGGGAACGGCACGCCGTAGTAGCGCTGGCGCGAGATGCACCAGTCCCATTTGAGGTTCTCGACCCAGTTGCGGAACCTCACCTGCATGTACTCCGGGTACCACTGGACCTTCTCGCCAGCCGCGATGATCTCGTCCTTCATGTCGAGCACGCGGATGAACCACTGCGCGGCGACGGAGAACTCGAGCTCGGTCCCGCATCGCTCGTGCACGTTGATGTCGTGCGTGATCGGCTCCTCGCCTCGAAGCAGTCCGGCCTCCCTCAGGTCGTTCACGATGTGCTTCCGCGCGCCCTTGATGGGGATGCCCTCGTACTTCCCGGCGAGCGTGTTCATCTTCCCGTCGTCGTCGAAGATCATGCGCGTGTCGAGTCCGTGTTCCTGCCACCAGGCAATGTCGGTGGTGTCGCCGAACGTGCAGCACATCACCAGACCCGTCCCCTTCTCGGGGTCGGCCTTGTCGTCGGCGAGGATGGGCACCTCGTGCCCGAAGAGCGGCACGGTCGCCTTCTTGCCGATGAGGTCGCGGTAGCGGTCGTCCTCGGGATGCGCGAACATCGCCACGCACGCCGGCAGGAGCTCCGGCCGCGTCGTCGCGATGATGAGGTCCGCATCCCCCATCCTGAACGCGACGTCGTAGAACACCGACGGGTGCTCCGCGTCCTCGACCTCGGCCTGGGCGATGGCGGTGTGACACTCGGGGCACCAGAGCGTCGGCGCCTCCTTGCGGTAGATGCGGCCCTTCCTGTAGAGGTCGATGAACGACCGCTGCGAGATACGCTGGGACCTGGGGTCGATGGTCGAGTAGTCCTGTCCCCAGTCGACCGAGAGCCCGACCGTCCGCCAGAACGAGCTGAACTCCTCCTCGTACTCCTTCGTGAGCTCGAGACACATCTCGACGAACTTCTCGCGACCGACGTCGGTCGCCTTGACGCCGCGCTCCTTCTCGACGAGCCGCTCGCTCGGAAGCCCGTTGTCGTCGTACCCGAACGGGTAGTAGACGTTGTGGCCCCGCATCCGCCAGAATCGCGCGACGACCTCCGTCTGAACGTAGCTGAACACGTGACCGATGTGGATGCGGCCAGAGACCGTGGGGGGCGGCGTGTCGATGCTGTAGATGGGCCGGTCGGGGAAGCGGTCGAATCGGAAGATCCCCTTCTCCTCCCAGTACTGCTGCCACTTCGGCTCGGCCTCGCGTGGCTTGTAACGCTTCGGGAGCTTGCGCTCGGGCTTGTGCTCGGGCTTGTCCATCGGTCGTCCTTTCGCGTACGAGGTCGCGTCGCCTTCAGGCGCCCCTGTGCCGCAGGCGCGGGGTTCGGTTCATCCGGAGGCCGCACCCGCCGTGCCCACGGGGCTGCACCAACATACAAAAACCCTCTCGTCCCCACACAGGAACGAGAGGGTCTGGAAGTCCTCCCGCGGTACCATCCTGCTTCCGGCGTCGCGCGGCGGCAGAGGGACCGGTGATGTGTCCGCTGCTCCGCGTGCGAACCGGCGCTCGGTTGGGGCTGTGACGGGCCCACCCGTTCGGGCCTACTGAGGGACGCCTGGATCGCCGGTGATCTCAAGCACCAGCTTCTCCCTGCGGTCCGACGCGCTGCTCCACGCCCGCGTCGTCTCCCGTTCGACCCGACGGCTCCGGAGCGACCTTCGGCCGGCGCTGCCCGGGACTCTCCCAGCCTCGGAGCCCCTCTCTCTCGAGCGCCTTCCGGCCTACTCCTCTCCTTCGCGGCCTTTGGCTGACCCGGCTATCGCCGTGTCAGCTTGGCCGAAGTGGGGCTTCCGCCCCATTCGGCAGTACGTCATACCACGTGCAGAAGCGCTGCGCAGCAACGCCTCCTTGCAGATGGGCGGCAACGCCGCACATCTGCTCAGCTGACGAGCGGTGAAGCCGCTTGTCAGCCCTACATCATACCGCCCATACCACCCATGCCGCCCATGCCGCCCATACCGCCGGCGCCCGGAGGCATCGGGGGCTCGTCCTCGGGGATCTCGCTCACGAGCGACTCCGTCGTCAGGAGCAGCGCCGAGATACTCGACGCATTCTGGAGCGCCGCGCGCACGACCTTCTTCGGGTCGATGACGCCGGCCTTCATCATGTCGACGTACTCGCCCGTGTCGGCGTTGAAACCCTCGTTCTTCTTGGCGTCCTTGACGCGCTGAACGATGAGGGAACCCTCGAAGCCGGCGTTCTCCGCGATCTGGCGGAGCGGCGCCTCGATGGCGCGCTTGACGATGTCGACGCCCATCTGCTCGTCGGGACCATCGACCTCGAGCTTGTCGAGCGCGGGGATCGCGCGGATCAGCGCCACGCCGCCGCCGGGCACGATGCCCTCCTCGGCCGCCGCGCGTGTCGCGTGGAGCGCGTCGTCGACGCGGGCCTTCTTCTCCTTCATCTCGAGCTCGGTCGAGGCGCCGATCTGGAGCACGGCCACGCCGCCGGCGAGCTTCGCGAGCCTCTCCTCGAGCTTCTCGCGGTCATAGTCCGACGTGGTCTCCTCGATCTCGCGCTTGATCTGCGCGATTCTCGCCTGGATGTCGGCCTTCTTGCCAGCGCCCTCGACGATGGTCGTGTCGTCCTTCGTGATGATGATGCGCTTCGCCGTTCCGAGATCCGTGAGCTGCAGGTTCTCGAGCTTAAGCCCGAGATCCTTGGCGACGAACGTGCCGCCGGTCAGGACCGCGATGTCGCCCAGCATGGCCTTCCGGCGGTCGCCGTAGCCCGGAGCCTTGATGGCCACGGCAGGCAGGACGCCGCGCAGCTTGTTGACGACGAGCGTCGCGAGCGCCTCGCCCTCGACGTTCTCGGCGATGACGATGAACGGGCGACCCGACTGCGCGACCTTCTCAAGCAGCGGGACCAGGTCCTTCATGTTCGAGAGCTTGTCCTCGAAGATGAGGACGTAAGCGTTCTCGAAGACTGCCTCCATCGTCTGGGCGTCGGTGACGAAGTACGGCGAGATGTAGCCGCGGTCGAACTGCATGCCCTCGACGACCTCGAGCGTGGTCTCGATGCTCTTGGCCTCCTCGATGGTGATCGTGCCGTCGCGGCCGACCTTGTCCATCGCGTCGGCGATGAGGTCGCCGATCGTGGCGTCGTTGTTGGCCGAGATCTTCGCGACGTTCATGATCTCGCTGCGGTCGCGGACCTTGCGCGAGAGCTTGTCCAGCTCCTCGACGACGACGGCCGTCGCCTTCTCGATGCCGCGCTTGACGTACATCGGGTTCGCACCGGCGGTCACGCTCTTGAGACCCTCGCGGTAGATGGCCTCGGCGAGCACCGTCGCCGTGGTCGTGCCGTCGCCCGCAATGTCGCTCGTCTTCGAAGCGACCTCACGAACCATCTGGGCGCCCATGTTCTCGAAGCGATCCTCGAGTTCGACTTCCTTCGCGACCGTGACGCCGTCCTTGGTGATGCGGGGCCCGCCCCACTTCCGGTCGAGAACGACGTTTCGGCCCTTGGGACCGAGCGTGACCTTCACAGCCCGGCTGAGCTGCTCCACGCCCTTGAGAATGGCGTGTCGGGCGTTCTCTCCGTACAGCAGATCCTTGGCCATAGTTGGTCTCCTTTCCCTGCGCAATACCCTGTGTGTGGGCGCTTTCGAGCGCCCTCCCGGGTGAACTCGAACCTCTATGATAGTCCGTCAGGAGGGGTGAGGCAACCTCTATCAGGCCGGTCAGGAGGTGTGGAAGGGTCGGTCGGTCGGTCGGTCGGTCGGTCGGTCGGGTCGGTCGGTCGGTCGG
>CAZAQL010000127.1:0-7429 GCA_964487295.1 uncultured bacterium
GGCGTCCATCGTATGGAGCACCTCGCGCGCATTCGGGAAGGTGCAGCTCGCCAACGCGGCCATGCGAGCCCCCTCCTCGACCGTCACGTTCATCACGATCCGCTGCTCACCCGACTCGGGAAGCAGACCGAAGCAGAAGCGGACCGGATTCTCGATCCGTGCCCCACGGGACACGAGCATACTCACATGTAGCTTGCCGTCACGCTCCTCCGCATCGAGTTCGAGACCGGGAACCAGGTGAAGACCCAGCACGTTTGTGCCGTGAATCTCTACGTGCGCCACGTCTGTTGAGGTGATGCATTCCTCTCCGATGCTCTCGTAGAGCGCCTGAATGAGATTACCATCTGTCACGTTCGGTCTCCGATCGCGTTCCGGTCCGGCCTGTTCTGATGGTCGCATGGGATGCAGCGGTCGCCGAACGACTCTGAGATTCGCTCGGCGCTGCCCTCTTCCATGAGCCGACCGCAGCACATGAGAAAGGCATGATCGGCGTGTTTGAGAACAACCGGGCTGTGCGTGATCAACAGGACGGTCGTTCCGGTATCGCGGAACCTGCCGAGCGCCTCGAAGATGCGGTTCAACGCCACGACGTCGATCCCGGAGTCGGGTTCGTCCATCAGGACAACACGTGGCCTCATGACCAGGATGGACGCCAGCTCGACACGCTTCCTCTCCCCTCCCGAGAGCGTCTGGTCTACGTTGCGTCCGATGTACTTCGTCGGCTCGAGGCCGACTGCATCCAGAGCATCGGTCACAGCGTCCGACGAGTGATCCCGGGACCCTGCCGCGACGAAACGCTCCACGGAGAGCCCCTCGAACCGCGCCGGCTCCTGCCACGCGAGCGTGACCCCACGCCGCGCGCGCTCATCGACGGCGAGACCCCTGAGCGATTCGCCGCAGAGCAGGATGTCGCCATCGAAATCGGTGTAACCCGCCAGACCCATGATCGTGGAGGCCAGAGTTGATTTGCCGGCTCCGTTCGGTCCCACGACCGCGTGGACACGCCCCGGCCGGAACTCCAGCGTGAGATCGTCCAGTACCCTCTTCTCTCCGAAGCTGAGGGATACGTTGCGAACCTCAAGAGTGGAAGATCTTGGATCCAAGGTCGCCACCTCCGAACCGATGACGCGCTCTGACACTTGCGGAAGAAACAATTGAAATACATATCACTTGTGTTAGACTAATTCTTACACTACATACATCAGGCGCTCGTGTCAACAGCCTTCCTCAAGCCTCCGGCATCGGGTTTTCCCCGAATCTGTGGACGATCACCGCCTGCAGCGAGCCGTCGTCCGCCCCGTGCCCGAGCGGCGAGGAGCCATCGGAGCCGCCAGAGAAGTCCGCATCAGGCAGACGAGAACCGGAAAGGCGCCGGAGCACGCAAACGGAGGTGTCAGGTCGTGGTGAAGAGCCGAGGGAGCAGCCTCATCGAGTCGCTCGCGGTTCCGCTCCGCGAGAGAGCGAACGAACGAGCCATGCCCGAGTGGATGAGCCCGATGCTCGCCACGCTCGCGAGCGACCCGTTCTCGGACCCCGACTGGGTCTACGAGCGGAAGCTCGACGGTGAGCGCTGCCTTGCCTTCCGAGACGGCCGCAGTCTCCGCCTCATGAGCCGCAACCGGAAGGAACTCGGTGACACGTATCCCGAGCTCGTGGAAGCGTTGAGGAAACAGGACTCGACGAGCTTCATCGTCGACGGTGAGGTCGTCGCGTTCAGCGGGAACACGACGAGCTTCTCTCGGCTGCAGAAGCGCATGAAGATCCGCTACGAGGAGGAGGCCCGCGCGAGCGGGGTCGCCGTCTTCTACTACATCTTCGACGCCCTCTTCATCGACGGACACGACGTGACGTCGTTGCCTCTGAGGAAGCGCAAGCGGCTGCTGCGCAACCTTGTCTCCTGGTCCTCCCCGCTCCGCTTCACGCCCCATCGAAACGAACACGGCGTCGCGTATCTCGAGGAGGCCTGTGAGAAGGGCTGGGAGGGCCTGATCGCCAAGGACGCTCGTGCAGAGTACGTTCACGGCCGTTCGAGGAAGTGGCTCAAGTTCAAGTGCGTCGCCCGTCAGGAGTTCGTGATCGGCGGCTACACGGAGCCGAGCGGCGAGGGCGAGGGATTCGGAGCGCTGCTCATCGGCTACTACGACGACCGGGCGCTCACGTACACGTACGCGGGCAAGGTCGGGACCGGCTACGATCGGGAGACGCGCGAGACGCTCGGCGGCAGGCTCGAGGCTCTGGCCCGGAAGACTCCCGCCTTTGATGCGGGCGATCTCCCCTCGAAGAACGTCCACTGGGTGACGCCGAAGCTGGTCTGCGAGGTCGGCTTCACCGAGTGGACCAACGGCAAGCTCAGGCATCCGCGCTTCATCGGTCTCAGGCGGGACAAGGACCCGAAAGAGGTCGTGCGGGAGCGCACGCGCTGAAGCCGGCCTTCAGGGAGTACAGGAAGGAGCTTGACGTGCGGCAGACGAAGAAGGACCGAACCGTCGAGATGATCCAAATGGGGTCGATCACGATCGCCTCCGAGCGCCGCGACAAGGTGTTCTTCCCGGACGCCGGCATCACCAAGGGCGACGTCGTCGACTACTACCACTGGATCTCCGAGATGATGCTGCCGCATGTGAGGGACCGCGCGGTCAGCATGAAGAGATTCCCGGACGGAATCCGCGAGGACGGCTTCTATCAGAAGGAGGCGCCCGACCACTTCCCGGACTGGGTCGTCAGGGAGACGCTCGAGAATCGGGACGGAGGGAGAACAACCTACGTCGTCATCGATCGGTCGGCCACGCTCGTCTACCTGGCGGAACAGGGTACGATCACGCCGCACGTCTGGCTCTCCACGATCGACCGACCGGAAGAACCCGACAGGATGATCTTCGACCTCGACCCGCCCGATGGCGACTTCAGCCCGGTCCGGGACGCGGCGCGCCTGATCCGGGACACACTGCAGGAGTTGGAGATCCCGAGCTACGTGATGACCACGGGCTCCACGGGCCTTCATGTCGTCACCCCGCTCCGGCGTTCGACCGGATTCGACTATGTGCGCGAGTTCGCGTCGGGCGTCGCCGAGCTGGCGGCATTGCGACATCCCGACACGCTGACCACGGAGCAGCGAAAGGCGGGACGTCGCGGCAGGCTCTTCCTCGATGTGATGCGCAACGCCTACGGACAGACAGGTGTGCCGCCGTACGCGCTGAGAGCGCGGGCGGGCGCGCCCGTGGCCGCGCCAATCGAGTGGAAGGAGCTGGCGGACGGCGGGATGACCTCCGAGCGGTACAGCATCGACTCCATTCGTCGTCGCCTTGGTCAGCGTGACGACCCGTGGAAGGGCATCGGCCGGCACGCCGTCTCGCTCGGTGGAAGGAGCGAAAGGCTCGAGGAGCTCCTCAGGCGAGCCCGCTCCACCTAGCAGCGTCCCGTCACTTCGTTCTCGCCATGACGCGCACGGCCGCGAAGGTAATGAGCTGTGCGCCGACGAGCGGGGTCAGGCTCAGCCCCAGCACCAGAGCCCACGCCCTTCCGCCGATCCGTGCGACCTTGAGCACACCGGCCAGCCCCGGTACATACACGGCCATGAGCAGAAGCGCACAGCACAGCGCGACCGCCCCCCAGACGAACGGATTCCTGGTCACATCGTTGATGAACACGCCCGACGTGACATCGCGCATGTTGAACACGTGCCACAGCGACGCGAACCCGAGCGTCAGAAACGAGATGGTCACGGCCTCAGGACGTTCATAGCCGAATCGGCCGAGCGCCAGCGAGAGGCCCCAGAGCACCGGCGCTGCCAGTGCGACGCCGTATCCGCCGACCGCATACCAGTGTCGCGCTGAGAGGATCGGCTCCCCGGGATCCCGCGGCGGGCGACTCATGATCGACGGCTCGCCCTCTCCCACACCCAGCGCCAGTGCCGGAAAGACGTCGGTCACGATATTGAGGTAGAGAATCTGGAGCGGCAGTATGGGAAGCGGCGCACCGGCGAGCGACGCAACGGCCACCGCGACGATCTCACCAACGTGGCACGGCAGGAGGTAGAGCACGAACTTCCGGATGTTCGCGAAAATGACGCGCCCCTGTCCTACGGCCTCGACGATGGTCGAGAGCTCGTCGTCCTTGAGCACCATGTCCGAGGCCTCCCTGGCGATCTGCGTGCCCCGGCCGCCCATGGCGATCCCGATGTCGGCTTTCTTGAGCGCGGGTGCGTCGTTCACTCCATCTCCGGTCATGGCGACGATCTCTCCGTCCTTCTGGCTAGCCTCGATGAGATCGAGCTTCTGTTCGGGCGTGACGCGGGCGTAAATGCGCACATCCTCGTACGCCCGGGACCCATGCCCGCCGTCGCCTCCCGTTCTGAGTTCGTCGCCGCACACGACCTTTGCGTTACTCTCTTCGACCAACCCAACGGCCAGAGCGACCCGGCGCGCCGTCTCCGGAAGGTCGCCCGTGACCATGAGGACCCTGATGCCGGCCTCGCGGCACCGTCTGATGGCTTCCCTGGCTGCCTCGTGCGGCGGGTCGTAGAGACCGACCAGTCCCAGCAGGGTCAGATCCACATAGGGCTCGTCCTCCTCGGAGCCGACCGTTCGCGTCGCAAGCGCGAGGACGCGGAGCCCCTGCTCTGCCATCGCCGTCGCCCGACCGAGCCACCTCTCCCTGCTCTCCATCGAGCGGACGCCCTCTTCCGAACGGACCTCCGTCGACTTCGTGATGACGGCTTCCGGGGCTCCCTTCACCGCGACCGTGAACTGGCCGTCCTCTCGATGGAACGTCGCCATCATGGCAATCTCGGGGTCGAACGCCTCCTCCCGGACCTCGGGGTGGTCCTCGACGAGGTCGTCTCGCCTCAATCCGGCCGCCTCCCCGACCGTGAGCAGGGCGACCTCGAGCGGGTCGCCGGTATGGTCTCCGTCCTCGCCGCTCCCGCCAAGCGTCGCGTTGTTGCAGAACACGCCCACGCGCAGCGCCTCGATGAGTGAAACCTCCCCCGCCGGGTCGACGGCGACATCCTCGGAGGCAGCATCCTCGCTCTCAGAGAACCCGGGGTCTGGTCCGATTTCGAACCGGTCGCTTACTGGGTCTCCGCCTTGAGATTCGGGCACGCGGAGGAACGTGCCCTCATCGGTGATGCGGTATCGTCCGTCAGCCGTCCAGTACTCTCGAGCCATCATCCTGTTCTCGGTGAGCGTCCCCGTCTTGTCGGTGAAGATGACGGTCGTGGCGCCGAGCGTCTCGACCGAGGCCAGTCGGTTCACGATGGCGTTCCTGCGAGCCATGCGCCACATCCCGCGACCCAGCGCGACGGTCGCCACGATCGGCAGGCCTTCGGGAATCGCGGCCACAGCGAGAGCCACGGAGGTCTCGACCATCTGGACCGTGTTCCTTCCGACAGCCGCTCCGACGCCCACCAGGGTTGCCGCGATGCCCAACGCCACCCACACGAGTCGACGACCGAACATGGCGAGGCGCTTCTCGAGCGGCGTTGTCTCCTCGTCGGCCCCGCTGACCAGCGTGGCGACGCGACCGAGTTCCGTCGCGCTGCCGGTCCCGGTCACGACTCCTTCTCCCGAGCCCCTTGTCACGGCCGTGCCCTTCCAGAGCATCGGCCTCCTGTCCGAGAGCTCGACATCCTCGTCGACGGGATCAACGGACTTCGGGACGGGTGTGGACTCCCCTGTGAGCGCGGATTCGTCCATCTGGAGCCGGGAGGCCTCGAGAAGACGGATGTCGCCGGTCATGATGTCGCCGCCCTCGATGAGCACGATGTCGCCAGGGACGATCTCCTCAGCCGGGGTCTCAACGACGCCGCCTCTGCGGCGAACGCGCGCGGACACGCGGCCAAGCTGTCTCAGCGCCTCCATCGACCGCACGGCACGATGCTCCATGACGAAGCCGATCACGGCGTTGATGACGAGAGCGACCAGAATCGCGACGGCCTGGGTCCACTCGCCGAAGACGAAGGACGCCACCGCCGCTCCGGCGAGGACGATGGTGATGAGGCTCTTGAACTGGCGTCCGAGGATAACGAGCCAGCTCTCCCGTTCCCTCTGTCGGAGCGCGTTGCGTCCGTGCAGACGGCGACGTGCATCGACATCCTCCTCCGCTAACCCCTCGGAGGGCTCGACGCCGAGGGCTTCGGTCACCGCCTCCGGCCGCATCGCCCACGGAGCTTCGGGGAGGTTTCGCTTGTCCGGCGGAGAGGTCATGCTGAGTCGCGCTTCCGCTCGAAGGCTGCGACACGCCTGACCACCGGCACGACGCTGTCGGGATTGAGGGAGATGGAGTCGATGCCCTCGGCCACCAGGAACTCGGCGAAGTCCTCGTGGTCGCTCGGCGCCTGTCCGCAGATCCCGACCTTCCGGCCAGCCGCGTGGCCCTTCTCGATGAGCATCGAGATCATCCGCTTCACCGCTTCGTTCCGCTCGTCGAAGAGGTCGGCGAGATCCTCCGAGTCCCGGTCCACACCCAGTACGAGCTGCGTCAGGTCGTTACTGCCGATCGAGAAGCCGTCGAATCGCTCGGCGAACTGCTCCGCCAAAATGACGTTAGAGGGGACCTCGGCCATGACATAGATCTCGAGGCCCTCACGGCCTCGCTTAAGCCCATGCTCCCCCATCACGTCGAGCACGCCATCGGCCTCCTCGAGCGTTCTACAGAACGGAACCATCACGACGAGGTTCTCAAGCCCCATCTCCTCGCGAACGCGCCGGATCGCTCGACACTCCAGCGCGAACGCGTCGCGGTACCGCTCGCTCCGGTACCTGGATGCTCCGCGGAAGCCGAGCATGGGATTGGCCTCATGGCGTTCGAAGGTCTCGCCGCCGATGAGATCGGCGTACTCGTTCGTCTTGAAGTCGCTCAAACGCACGATGACCTGATCGGGGTACTGCGATGCCGCGATGCGGCCGATGCCCCGCGCGAGATGGTCGACGAAGTACTCCGTCTTGTCGTCGTACCCACGGGTGAGCTTCTCGATGGCGCGCTTTGCCTTTCCGTTCTCGAGTTCGTCAAAACGGACGAGGGCCATCGGGTGGACCTTGATCCAGTTGTTGACGATGAACTCCATCCGAGCCAGCCCGATGCCGCGCGCCGGCAACCGCCACCAGCGGAACGCCGCGCCAGGGCTGCCGATGATCATCATGATCCGGGTCCCGGTCTCGGGGATGTCCTCGAGATCGAGTTCGGTCTCCTCGTACTCGAGTTCGCCCTCGTAGACGAACCCCTCCTCGCCCTCAGCGCAGGAGACGGTGATCACATCCCCGTCCTCGATGACGTCGGTCGCATCACCCGTGCCCACGACGGCCGGGAACCCAAGCTCGCGACTCACGATGGCCGCGTGGCTGGTGCGTCCGCCGTGGTCGGTCACGATCGCGCCTGCCCGCTTCATCAGGGGGACCCAGTCGGGGTCGGTCATGCCGGTGACGAGGATGTC
>CAZAQL010000128.1:0-1547 GCA_964487295.1 uncultured bacterium
GGCGACATCGTGCAGATCGAGGAGGGCGACAAGATCCCGGCCGACCTCAGGATCATCGAGTCGTTCAACCTGCGCACGAACGACTTCTCGCTCACAGGCGAGTCCACCCCGCAGGGCAAGCACTCGAACGCCGAGACCGCCGACTGCGTCCTGGCCGACCGGGACAATATGGCCTACCTCGGAACCACCGTGGCCTCGGGGACGGCGAAGGGCGTCGTCGTCCGGACCGGCATGCGCACCGAGATGGGCAAGATCGCGAACATGACGCAGAGCACGCGGGAGACCAAGTCGCCTCTCGAGCGCGAACTCGGCGCTCTGGCGAACCGCTTGACGATCATCGTCATCATCATCGGCGCGGCGGTCTTCGGGGCCGGCGTCTGGCTCTTCGGGCACGATCAGCCGGGGTTGATGAAGAGCAGCCTCTACGCGCTCGGCATCGCGGTGGCGATGGTACCGCAGGCTCTGCCGGCGCAGGTCACCGTCGCACTCTCCACGACGAGCAAGAGGCTGGCGGAACGCAACGCGGTCGTCAAGAGCCTGCCATCGGTCGAGACGCTCGGGTCGACGACCGTCATCTGCACGGACAAGACCGGAACCCTCACGAAGAACGAGATGACGGTGACGACCGTCTGGTTCAACGGGCGGCACCACGAGCTCACCGGGACCGGGTACGAACCCGAGGGGTCCATCCTGAACGATGCGGGGAAGGAGCTCTCGCAGAAGGAGATCGACGAGATCGAGATCCTCATGGACGCCGCCACGATGGCCTCGAACGCGGAGATCCACGAGCCGGACGAGGAGCACGACGGCTGGTACGCCGTCGGCGACCCGACCGAGGCCGCGCTCGTCACGATGTCGACGAAGCTCGGAACCCGCTCTCCGGTCGAGGACGAGGAGAACCCGGAGCTTCACGAGTTCCCCTTCGATTCGGAACGCAAGCGCATGAGCTCCGTCCGCCAGTTCGGCGACCGGCAGCAGCTGGCGATGAAGGGCGCGACGAACAGCGTTCTGAGCATCTCAAAGCACATCTTCAAGAACGGGGAGATCGTCCCCATCACGGACGAGGACCGCGAGGCGATCCGGGCCGTCAACGAGGACTACTCCAGACGCGCGCTCAGGGTGCTCGCCATCGCCTACCGACCGCTCGAGTCGTCCGGCGCCGACTACGTTCTGGACGAGATCGAGAAGGACGTGACGTTCCTTGGTCTCGTCGGGATGATCGACCCTCCGAAGGACGGCGTCCGCGAGGCGATCGCGGCGTGCCGGGACGCCAACATCCGGACGTTCATCATCACCGGAGACCACGCCATCACGGCGCAGGCCGTCGGGCGGGAGATCGGCCTCGGCAGCCCGGAGGAGCCGCCGCGCGTCATCGCGGGGGAGGACCTGGCGGCGATGGACGACGCCGAGCTCGGCGCGATCATGAAGGACGCGCCGTCTCTGATCTTCTCGCGCGTGAGCCCCGAGGACAAACTGCGGCTCGTCAACATCCTCGAGGACCTCGGCGAGGTGGTCGGGCGTCAGCACGTAGGAGGCCGGTCCCTCGT
>CAZAQL010000128.1:1557-7424 GCA_964487295.1 uncultured bacterium
GCGAGGTGGTAGCTATGACCGGCGACGGCGTCAACGACGCGCCGGCGCTCAAACGGGCGGACATCGGCGTGGCCATGGGGAGGATCGGCACCGACGTGGCCAAGGAGGCCTCGGAGGTCGTGCTTCTCGACGACAGTTTCCCGACGCTCGTGGAGGCCGTGAGGGAGGGGAGGACGATCTACGCGAACCTCCGCAAGACGGTTCTCGCCTCGATGACCACGAACGGCGCGGAGCTCGTCATCGTGCTGCTCGGCCTGGCCGCGGTCTCGGTCAGGCAGTGGGCGATCGCGATCCTGGCCATCCAGATCCTCGCGATCGACCTGCTCGCCGAGATCCTCCCGCTGACCGCACTCACCTTCGATCCTCCGAACGAACAGGTGATGACGTCGGCTCCGCGGAACCTCGACGACCACATCCTGAATCGCCAGACCACTCCGGAGGTCGTCTTTCTCGCGATCCTGATCGGAGTCCTCGCGTTCGTGAACTACGTGATCTTCATGTGGCGTGGCGGCGAGTTCTTCAGCATGGATCCCGGTGCGTCCGTCGACTACATGAGAGCGACCACGGTCAGCTACCTCACGATCGCGTTCTGCCAGTTCGCCAACATCCTCTCCCGGCGGTACGAGTTCACGACCGTGTTCAGCCGGACGTTCTGGACCAATCCGATCCTGCTTTGGTCCATCGTCGCCTCGATCGGGCTGACCGCGGTCGCTGCCTACGTTCCGTTCATCAACGATTTCCTCTCCTTCCGGGGCCCGACCCCGTCGGACTGGCTCTTCGTGGTGGGGGCAGCCGTCATCTACCTGTTCGCCTTCGAGCTCATCAAGGTCCGCCGTCGCCATCGGCAGCGAGCCGCCTGACACGTCGCGGCGCTGGCCCGTCTCTTGCTTCCCTCTGACCCATTTCACGGAGGCCGCCCTGACGCGCGCGAAGTACCCCGCGCGTGAGGGCGGCGACTTCCACGCTTTCGGGGAAGGAGACGGAGATGGCAAGGAGCAGGACCCTGTGGAAGGTGACCGGCGCGGCCCTCCTCGTCGCGCTCGCGACGCTCGCGACGCCCGCGGCGGCCGGTTGTCCGACGGTGCGGGGATGGACCCTCGACGGGACCGGGATGTTCGAAAGAGGCCCGGACGGACTGCTTGTTCTCATCGGGAGCGACATCGCGAACCGTGGCTCGCGGACCGGGCCGGCGCTCGGGGCAACGGGAGGCCCGTTCTCACTCACGGCGCCCGGCTACGAGGACCAGACCCTCTGGAACGAGCACGGGGCGCGGCTCGACGATCTCCGCGAGATCGCTCAGTCGGATCCCGCCGCGCCTGATGAGCGTGAGCTCATCGATGAGCGGTCGGAGGTCCGGGACAGCCACCGTGAGCTCGACGATCGCGCGGACGAGCGCTCCATGGACTACACGCTCGGATGGGACCGGTAGAGCCCGTCTGCACCAGTGGGTGATGCCGTCAGGACAGACGGCATAAGTGGTGCAATTCCGACCTGAAGCATGTATGCTCACCTTGGTCTGCTTCTTGCAGAATCGTCAGTGAGCGCTGTCCACGGACCACGTGGATGCGCCTGTGGCATGGGAGAGAGGGCGACCCGCGAATGCGCGCGGGCGCCGGCGGCGAGAATCTGCTCAGCTCGGACCGGGGGGTCCTGAGCGGGCGCGCACACACGAGGGGGAACCGATGCGGTACGTTCTCATCACACTGCTGGTGCTCACCATGACGGTCGGCATCGTCTCGGCGAAGAAGGACTGGACACAGCCGGTGACGATGAGCCGCGGCAACCTCGACTGCACGGCGGCCACGGTCATCGACTGCCCGTACTTCACGCTGGGCGACAACACGAACGCCCCGAACAACGTCGAGGCGTACTCGTGCACCGGCTGGCCGGAGTCCGGCGGCGAGCTGGTCTACGAGCTGACGCTCGACAGCTGTTACACGGTCACGGTCGCTCTGCTCAACATGTCGGCCGACTTCGACGCGTTCTTCCTCGGCAGCTGCGACGAGGACGACTGCATCACGTACGGTGACACGGGCTTCACGACCGAGTGCCTGCTTCCGGGCACCTACTACATCGTCGTCGACGGCTACAACGGGGCGACCGGCACGTTCGAGCTCGAGGTGTCGTGCGAGCCGTGTGACTGCCCGCAGCCGCCGTGCTGTCCGAGCCTCTACACGTGCTACGAGGTCGACTTCAACGAGACCGACGTCTTCACGACGCAGGAGTGCCTCGGCGGCCCGATCTGGGACTGGGGCGTCCCGCTCGACATCCCGATGGTCGCCTGTGACGACGTCCCCGTGACGAACATCCTCGGCACGAACGTCGCCGGTGACTACGTCGAGTGCGGCGAGGCCGCCATCGTCGGCCCGTTCGAGATCACGGACTACTGCTGGTGCATGGAGCTCTGTCACTACTACGACACCGAGACCGGCTACGACGGCGGCTACGTCGCGGTCTCCGTTGACGGAGGCGTCACCTGGACGCCGGTCGCTCCCGCTCGCGGGTACGACACGATCGGCTCGAGCTACGGCGCGCCCTGCATCGCCGGCATGGAGATCTTCAGCGGCCACCAGAACAACGCCGCCTTCATGCGCGACTGCTTCGATCTCTCGCAGTACATCGGCCAGACCGTCACGGTCGGCTTCTTCTTCGGCGCTGACAGCTCGATCTTCTACCCCGGCTGGTACGTGAAGTGGGTGAAGATCGGCTCCGACGAGCCTTCGTCGCCGGTCGAGGAGTCGAGCTGGGGCCGGGTCAAGGCCATGTACCGGTAGCGCCGGGGCCCTCAACGGGACCAGGCAGCTTGCTCAGCAGGGGGCGGGTCACTGACCCGCCCTCTGCTTTTGCGCCCGAGAACCTCCCGCCGCTCAACCCCGACCATCCGAGATGTGTCATACCTTTCGCCCCCCAGGCACCGCTCGGGACCGATGCCCGAGCGCCTCAGCCGAGACACCGTTCCGAGCAGGATCACAGCAGAGCGAGGCAGTGAACCGCGCACCGGCGGCGCCCGCCTCGAGCGCATGGCCGCGTCGGGCTTCGGCGAGTCACGCAGTGGCGATGTCGAGGCGGCGCCGCCGGTCCGCGGCCTCCGGTTCCGGAGAGCCGGACCAACGCACGAACCAGACCAGACGTGCCCTCGGTGCGTGGACACCCGGCACGCCGATTCCGCAGGGCGACGCGCGGTGACGTCGATCTCGTGGGGCGGGAAGGAGGCGCTCGGCAGTCGCTTCACACCATGAAGCTGGATCACCGAACGGCGCCCTTCCGGACAGATCCGGTTGGCGCGCCGGAAGAACAACAGAGAGGGGGATTGGCCTATGAGGTCAGGACTCATGCTCCTGGCGACCGTGTGCATCCTGCTGGCGACCTGTTCTGGCGCGTCGGCGAGGGATGCCGGTCCCGACTACGCGAGTCCTATGCCGCGCCCGGCACAGATCGATGCTCCGAGCGAGACGCAGGGCGCTCGCCTCGAAACACTGTGGATCTTCCAGGCGGACTTCGAGGACCTGACCGGCGACAACGCCGGCTGGTTCTCGCTGGACCGCTCCGGAACGCTGGGTCAGGACACGTACTGGCACAAGGACACCATCCGCCTGACCGAGGCATACCTCGGCGACAGCACGTGGTGGTGCGGCATGGTCAACCCATGCTGGCTGCAGACAAGAGGATACGGGAACGAGTGGCTTCAGAGCCTCCATCGCGACATGCCGCTCTCGAACTGGAGCTCGGACGGCGATGACGTCTACCTCGACTTCGATCAGCGGTTCGCGATGGAACACGACTACGACTACGGGTACGTTGACGTCTCGGACGACGGCGGCATGACGTGGACGAACATCTACACGGCCACGAACCCGGGGTTCGCGGGCAAGCCCGGCACGCCGCAGGACTGGGATTCCGATGTGGGACATCAGCATCTCACGCTCTCGCCGTGGGCCGGCGACGACATCCGCCTCCGGTTCCGCTTCGAGTCGGACGAGGCGTACTCCTGTGAGGACGAGTACGACAACGGCCTCCACTCCGTCGAGGACGGCGCGTGGCAGATCGACAACATCGAGATCCTGGTGAACGGGTCTCAGATGTGGCTCGACGATGCCGAGTCGCCCGGCGAGAACGGATGGGTCCACGAGCCCATTCCGCAGACGGGGAACACCGGCCTGTCGTTCTACCGAGGCCTGTTCGGAACGGACTTCGTGACGGGACGTCCCTTCACGTGCGAGTCCCGGACGGGCTGGATGTGGGCGGCCATGGTGCCTGGAATGGGAACCATGATCGACGAGCAGAACACGTGGCTCATCTCCCCGCCGATCGATATCAGCGGCGCCGAGAGGCTCGTCGGCCTGTTCGACATGTGGGTCGACCTCCCGGAGATCTCGAACGACCGCTTCGACCTCTGGCTCGCGTCGAGCGATCAGATCGAGTGCGTCCAGGATCCGACCGGCTTCGTCGATGAGGAGCCCGGAGGATGGTTCGGCGGCCCGTTCTGGGGCGTGTGGACGGACGACTGGGATGCGTTCGCGGGCAACGACTGGCTCGCTGTCAACTGGCAGCTTCAGAATCTGGACACGGCGGCTCCCGGAAGCCACCGGGCGGGCATCATCCTGAACCGCCAGTGGGTCGGGATCCCGACCGGTGACCCGGGCACGGCGTTCACCTACGGACAGTGGGATCGGTTCAACGACTGGTTCGTCGAGCAGATGGCGGAGGCCCTGGAGGACACGGCTCTCATCACCGTCGTCGACGACGACGCGGTGGTGAGCGTGACGCTCATGGCCTCCAACGACGATGGTGGCACGTGGGAGTCCTACCCGTGCGCGAACCCCGAGCCGCTGTCGAACGAGTGGTATGCGGCGCCGCCGGTCAACCAGATGACCGCCGGCAGCGAGATCCACTACTACTACGAGGCGGTCGACGGCGTCGGCAACGTGGCGACGTGGCCGAACGACGCCCCGAACAGGTACTACGAGTTCTCGATCCTGCCGCTCGAGGCGACCGTTTCGAACCCGGGGATCCTCCTGGTCGACAAGCACAAGCGGCGCGTCCCGAGCGAGGACCGTGACTACGTCCATACCTCCGAGTACTACTACCGCGAGGCGCTCGGCATCCTCGGATACGAGTGGGAGACCTACGACGTCGAGGTGGAATCGGGCACGCGGAACTCCGAGGGTCCGGACTCGATGGCGTACAAGTACTATGACACGATCCTCTGGTTCACGAACGACTTCGGCGAGTTCTGTTTCTGGACGATCGACCAGGTCAACCTGATCAACTGGCTGAACCAGGCGAGCGCCGGCAAGGAGCGGAACCTCTGGGTCACAGGCAACGACTGGTGCTGGGAACTCATGGAGGCGGGCGACGAGACGCTCGACTTCGTCACCCAGTGGCTCGGCACGAGCTACCAGGACGACGAGATCGGCGACGTCACCGTGGACAGCATGCCGACGGTTGGCGACGTGGCCGGCGGCGCGACGTTCATGAACGGAAGCGCAGTCCTGGCGGGCGGCTGTCCGACGTTGTCGTACTTCGACGTGCTTGCGCCCTATCCGGGCACGGCCGGCGCCGAGTTGGCGATCGAGTATACGAAGCTCGACGCCTCGACGAAGCCGGCCGCCGTCGCGTACACGCACCCGACGCTCGGGTACCAGACGCTGGCGATGGGATTCGGCTTCGAGTACATCATGGACGGCATGCAGCCGAACGGGTACTACGAGTCGGGCATCGCGGACCGTGTGGATCTGATGCAGAACATCATGACCTACTTCGGCCAGACGCCGACGACCAACCCGACCGGGGTGGTCGACGACGGGTTCAGGAACGCGCTGTCGCACGCCGTTCCGAACCCGTTCAACCCGGTGACGAAGATCGCC
>CAZAQL010000129.1:0-7124 GCA_964487295.1 uncultured bacterium
TGGCCAAGGAGGAGCTCCGCCACGTCCAGCTGATCGAGTCGCTCGGACAGGCGCTCGAGAGCGGCAACGAGGTCCGGGTCGACTCGCCGGATCTCAAGGCGCTCGAGAAGAGCGTCCAGACGATCTACGGCAAGGCGACCGAGGCGCCCGTCGAGGACGACATGGAGCCCGCCGAGGCGTACGAGAAGGCGGTCGAGCTTGAGAAGAAGATCTCGAAGCTCTACTACGACTACGCGCAGGAGTGCGACAGCGACGCGGCGAAGCACCTGTTCGACGTCCTCTATCGCGAGGAGCAGGACCACCTGAGCCTCATCCAGGACATGCTCGGCTACATGACGAACCCTGACCAGTGGTTCGTCGACCGCGACATGGTCATGCTGGACGGTGGATGAAGCCGACGGCGTGAGGAACTGAAGGACGAATGAAGCTCCGGCTTGTCTGCGCGGAGTTCCACGACGGACTCGAGGACACCTTCCTCCGGTGGCTCTCCGCGACCGCACAGGATGACCCGCTCACCGAGCGCTGGGTCGTCGTGCCCTCGAACCTGCTGGGCATGCATCTGACCAGGGAGCACGCGCTCCGCTCGGGCGGTCACATCAACACGCGCTTCATGACGCTCAAGGACCTCGCCCGCCGGGCGGCCGGAACACCGCTGCCCGGCGGTCGCGCGTCGATCCCCCGTGGCGGCGAGGAACTCCTGCTGCGACGCCTGCTCGACGGCGGGCTCGCCGGCGGCGGCTACTTCGGCGCCATCGCCGACAGACCGGGACTCGCCTCGGTCCTGTCGGGCGCCATCCGGGACCTCAAGGAGTCACGATACACGCCGGACTCGCTCGCCTCCGCAGCCGCGGAGGCCGGCATCCCTGTGCGCGACCGGGATCACAAGCTCGGCGAGCTCATCCGGATCTGGGAGCAGTACGAGGCTCACATGGCCGACGGCGGGTGGGCCGACGACGCCGACATGATGGCGGCGGCCGCGTCGCTCCTCGAGAGCGACTCTGCTCGGAGCGCCGGCGAGCCGCCGAGGGGGGTCGATCTCCCATCCACCGCCGCCGTGTACGGCTTCTACGACCTCAACGGCCTCCAGCGCGCCCTCGTCTCCTCACTCGCGCGCTCCGCCGACACGACCGTCTTCATGCCGTTCGCCGACATCCCCGACTACGACTACGCGCGGCCCACGCTCTCCTGGCTGAGATCGCTCGGACCCATCGAGGAGACTGAGGCATCGGACTCCGAGCCGCGCACGAGCCTCCCGCTCCCGCCCGAGACTGTCATTGTCTCGGCGCCCGGTGAGGACCGCGAGGCGCGTGAGGATCTCCGCGCGCTCATCGCGAGCGCGCGCCGGCACGGGACGGCCTTCCAGGAGATGGCCGTCGTGATGCGGTCGCCGGACGCGTACGCGGACGTCTTCCGCGACCAGTGCGCGCGGATCGGGCTTCACCCCTACCTTGAGTCCCCGGCGCCCCTGTCGCGGACCCGGCTCGGCAAGGCGGTTGTGCACCTCATCGAAGCAGTCCGGTCCGGGTTCCCACGCGTCGAGCTCGTCGAGTGTCTGTCCCTGCTCGAACCCGATCTCGCGAACGCATCGTACCGCCCCTTCGCCGGCGACTGGTCGAGAGCGGCGGCGCTGGCCGGGGTCACGTCGGGGGCCGACGACTGGCTCCCGCGCCTCGAACGGCTGCGCGTGCGTCTCGACAAGGCGGTCGGCGGCGATTTCGCCCGTCGGCACGTCCACCTCGCTCCCGCGCTCGACGCGCTCATCCCACTCCTCCGCTCGCTCCTCGCCGCTCTCGGCTCCATCCCGCCGGCCGGACGGGTCGACCGCTTCACGCGCGGGGTCCGCGACGTGCTGCGCGAGCTGACCATCGACTCTCCCGAGAGACAGCGGCTTCTCGCGGAACTCGAGAGCATCGCCGGGCTCGCGGACATCGCGGGCGAGATCACGGTCGGGCGCTTCGCCGAGCTTCTGCGCTCCCGCCTGAGCGAGGCGGCCGGCCGCCGCGAGGAGCGATTCGGCCGCGGCGGCCCGACGGTCCAGAGCCTCATGACCTCCCGGGGGCTTCCGCGGTCCGTCGTCGTGGTGCCGGGTCTCGTCGAGAAGCTCTTCCCGATGGGCAGACGACAGGATCCGGTGCTCCTCGATTCGGAGCGCGAGCGCATCAACGACGCCGTCTTCTCGCGACCCGGGGGTCGAGGCCGGCTCGAGGCGCTCGCCCTGCGGTCGGAGGGTGTCGCCGAGGAACGCCTCCTCTTCCGCCTGGCCGTCTCCTCGGCGAGAGAGAGGCTCATCCTGAGCTTCCCCAGGCTCGAGCCTGCTACGGCACGACCGAGGATCGCCTCGGTGTTCCTGCTCAGGGTCCTGGAGCAGCTCACGGGCGAGCCGCAGGACTACGAGTCGTTCGAGATGAGCGATCTCGTCACGCGGATCCCGCTGGCGCGGAGGTTCCCGGACGATCCACTCGAGGCCGTCACCAAGGACGAACACGACGGCTGCATCATCCTCAACGCGGTGTCGCGCGGAAGCCCCGAGGACGTTGCGCACCTCGCCTCGGAGAGCGCGTCCCTCCGCCGCGGGCTCCTCATGGAGGAGGCCCGCTGGGGCGAACGGTATCACACCGAGTACGACGGCGTCCTCTCATCGGATGAGGCCATCGAGGCCGCCGGAGCGCTCTCCGGCTTCACGCGAAACGGGCCGGCCGAGAACGTGACGGTATCGGCAACGGCGCTCGAGGACTACGCGTCGTGCCCGTTCAAGTTCCTGCTTCAACGCATCCTCCACATCGAGGACGTCGAGGATCCTGAGGACGCGCTCGAACTCGACGCGCTCGAGCGCGGCACGATGTTCCACGACGCGCTGGAGCGCTTTCTCCGCGATGAGAGAGACGCGGGGAAGCTCCCGCTTACGCCCGGTGCACGAGACCGATTGCTCTCCCTCGCGAGCCGCGTCGCGAGAGCCGACCGCTTAAGCATCAGCGGGCACGCGGGAGCGCAGGAGCTCGTCCGCGGCGAACTCGCGTCGGCGCTGCTTCTGTGGCTCCGGTACGAGATCGCGAACGACGACGGGTTCGTTCCCTCCTACTTCGAGGCGAGATTCGGAGGGAAGCCGCGAGGCAACGAGGATGAGGCGATCTCGCTTCCCGAGGGCGTCCCCTTCCGGGCCGCCGGGGACGTCACCGTGCGCTTCTCCGGCAAGATCGACCGGATCGATGTCTCGGCCGACGGTCGACGCGCCAAGGTGATCGACTACAAGACGGGGAAACACCAGGGACTCGGCAGAGACGGCCGGAAACTCCTCGATCACGGGAAGCGGCTGCAGCTCCCCATCTACCTGATGGCGGCCGAGAGCATGCTGACCGCCCGGCGGCCCGGTGTCGAGGTCGTCTCGGCCGAGTACCTCCACGTCACGGAGGCGAAGGGCCCCCGGGCGGTTGTGGTCACGGCGAAACAGCTCGACGAGCGGCGCGATGACCTCGCCATGGCCGTCGGGATCATCGTGCAGGGGATCGCGGCAGGGCAGTTCTTCCCGTTCCCCGAGGACAGAAGCTGCGCCAACTGCGACTTCCGCGACGCCTGCTCGTCCGTGATGCTCCCTCTGGCGGAGATGAAGAACGGCGACCGCAGGACGACCGGGTTCACCGAGGGGCTGGCGGGCATCGAGTAGCCCGGCCCGGACTTCGACCGGACCGCGCCGGGCGACCGGCGCGGACGCGTGGATCGGCGACGGAACGACCGCGGTAGGTACGCGTCGAGCGGACGACCGCGGCGGAGGTGTGATGAGCGAACGACCGACGACTGACGCAAGAGACCGCGCTCTGGCGGCCGGCCGCGACGGCGGCCTTGCCGGGACCTACCTCGTCGAGGCGGGCGCGGGAACGGGCAAGACGACCGTGCTCGTCGAGCGGCTCGTCGCGCTCGTCGCGTCGGGCGTCCCGCTCGACCGGATCGTCGCCATCACGTTCACCGAGAAGGCCGCCGGCGAGCTCAGGCTCCGGCTCCGTGCGGGCCTCGAGGCGAGAGCGGCGTCGGACCCACTCGTGCGCGAGGCGCTCTCCTCTCTCGACCGGGCACACGTCACGACGATCCACGGGTTCTGTGGCGCGATGCTCCGGGAGCGGCCGGTCGAGGCGGGCATCGATCCGGGTTTCGCCATCGCCGACGAGCTTCGACAGCAGGTCATCGAAGAGGCGGTCTGGGACGAGTGGATCCGTGGGCAGCTCGCGAGCGAGCTCCCTCCCGCCGTCGCGGAGTCGCACGCTCTGGGGTTCCATCTCAGGAGGATTCGCGAGCTGGCCACGAGCCTCCTCTCTCACCGCGACGCCATCGAGGACATTCCGGAACCGATCGAGCAGACGGGCGGCGAGTCGCTGCTCCGCGACCTCGCGAGGACGGCGGCCGACTTCGAGGCGCGCGGCAGGGAGCTCTGCGCGGCGCCCGACGACAAGCTCGTCCCGGAGCTCTCGGCATTCGCCGACGCCGTACGCTCCCTCGACGACCTGCCGAGAGAGATGCGGCTCGCGTACGCGCTCAGACATCTCGGCACGCCGCCGCTCAACGCCGGGAGGAAGGGGGACTGGCGCGGGGACTCGCTGGCCGAGCTCAGGGACGACATCAGGCGCCTGCGCGAGCGCATCGCCGAGGTCGACACGGCGGTCCGCCACAATGCGGCCGTCCGCGTCGTCGAGTGGCTCGGCGGGTTCGTGGAGGCGTACCAGCGCGAGAAGGCGCGGCGAGGCGTCCTCGACTTCCAGGACCTCCTGACGCTGGCCCGCGATCTTCTGCGCGACCGACCCGACGTGCGCCGCCATTTCAAGCGCTCGTTCGATCGGATCCTCCTCGACGAGTTCCAGGACACCGATCCGCTCCAGTGTGAGATCGCGTTCTTCCTGGCTGAGAAGACCGAGGGCCGGGCCGGCGCCTGGGATGATGTCGAGCTCGAACCCGGCAAGCTCTTCGTCGTTGGCGATCCGAAGCAGTCAATCTACCGGTTCCGCCGGGCCGACATCGAAACCTACGAGCGGGCGCGCGAGATCATCCGTGGCGTCGGGGACGTGCTCGAACTCGTCGAGAACTTCCGAACGAGGCCCGCCATCATCGCGGGCGTCAACACAGTGTTCGGCCCGCTCATGCGGCCGGCGGGAGACGGCCCGTCGCACCAGGCCGAATACGCAGCGCTCAGCGCGTTCCGACCCGATGACGAGCACGGCCCCGGCACGGTTCTGCTCGATCTGGCGGGGGCGCTCCCGGAGAAGCCGACCGCGCCGCAGGTTCGCGCCGCGGAGGCGCGAGCGGTCGCCGGGTTTCTCAAACGGGTCCGCGGATCGGACGACTACCGTGTGTACGACAGGGCGCGCGGCGAGTGGCGAGCGCCCGAACTCAAGGACGTCGCGATCCTCTTCAGGACGATGACGTCGCTCGACGATTACGAGGATGCGCTCGCGCGCTACGAGATCGACTACCGCATCGCCGGAGGGAAGCGTTTCTACGTCCGGAGCGAGATCCTCGAACTCATCACGGTTCTCTCGGCCATCGAGGACCCGCACAACACGGCCGCGGTGGTCGGGGCGCTCAGGTCGCCGTTCTTCGGCATATCCGACGATGACATCGTCATCCACCGGCACAGGACGGGTTCGCTCTCCTACCTCGACGACGACGGCGGTGTTTCCGTCGTTCGTGATTCGTTCGGCGTTCTCAGAAAGCTCCACACGGACCGCGAGTCGGACCGCGTCGCGTCGCTCATCGAACGGCTTTTCGAGAGGACGAAGGGTCCGGAGCTCTTCCTGCTCAAGCCGTCCGGCGAGCAGCGTCACGCGAACCTCATGAAGGTCGCTGAGCTCGCGGATGCGCTCGAGAGGGGCGAGCACGTCTCGTTCGGCGGGTTCGTCAGGTGGCTGCGGGAGACCTCGCAGCTGGCGCCGGAGGAGTCGGAGTCGCCTCTCTCGGAGGAGGGCGACGACTTCGTCCGCCTCATGACCGTCCATAAGGCGAAGGGACTCGAGTTCCCGATCACGGTGCTGGCCGATCTCTCGAACTACCGGAAGAGATCCGAGCAGATCGTCGTCGACCGCGCGCTCGGGAGGCTCGACATCGGGTTTGGTTCGAGCGACGGGAGATTCGCGACCGCCACGTACGATGAGGCAAGCAGGGTCGAGGACGAGCGCCGTGAGGCCGAGGTCACGCGGCTGCTCTACGTCGCCATGACGCGCGCCAGGGACCTCGTGGCCATACCCTGGGCGGACCCGGACCCGTCCGCCGCGGTCTCGGGGCTTCTTCCCCGGCTTCAGCCGCTCATGGAGCTCGCGGAGACGGGGAGCGTCGCGCGTCTCGACGCCGCCGAGCTTGACCCGGGGGAAGCGGTCCGGCCGCCCGGACGGCTCCGGGCCGCCGAGATCCTCACGGCCGGGGACGACGGCGCGGACGCGCGCGCGAAGCGCGACGACTGGCGTCGCTCGATGGAACGCGTGCTCGAGGATGGACACCGGCCACCGGACTTCATGACGCCGTCCGCGGGCGATTACGATCCGTCGCTCTCGGGTCCTCCCGTGACGGACCCCGCCCGTCCGGATCTCGCCTTCGCGGGGGTCTCGTTCGGAACGCTGGTGCACGACGTGTTCGAGGCTGTGCCCCTCCCCGGCGCCACGCCCGAGTTCGTCCGAGACCTGGTCCGGTCGCTCGCGGCCTCTCGGGGCGCCGGAGACGGCGCCGCGGATGCCGCCGCCGAGCTGGTCCTCCGGGGGCTGGCGACCGACGTCATGCGACGCGCAGCGGGTGCCGCGCGGGCCTGGAAAGAGGTGCCCGTCGTGGTCGCGGTCGACGACGGACTCCTGGAGGGGACGATCGACCTGCTGTTCGAGGACGGAGACGGCCTCGTGATCGTGGACTACAAGACGAACATCCCCGGAGAGGGCGGCGTCGGGGCCCTCGCCGCGCACTACGCCCCCCAGATGCGGCACTATGCGTCGGCCGTGCGAACCGCGTCGGGACGCGACGTCTCCCGCGCCGTGCTGCTCTTCCTCAGGGGCGGCGCGGACGGCTCCCCCGTCGAGGCCGACGCCGCGCTCTGAGGCAGCTCCGAGATCGACCCAGGACCGCCAGGAGAACGGGGCGGGAGCGGCTCCGCCGCTCCC
>CAZAQL010000130.1:0-7038 GCA_964487295.1 uncultured bacterium
TCGTCGCCTTCGGGTACACGGCCACCGTCGCCAACGACAACTGCGTCCGCCTCGGGGGCCTCGAGATCGACGTCCCGCCCGGCAAGAACAGAAGAAGCTTCGCCAGAGCGAAGGTCCTGGTCCGGCAGCACCTCGATGGTGCATGGACCGTCAGCTACCACGGAAAGAAGATAGCCACGCATCCACCAACCGAGCTCAGGGAACCCTGGAGATCATGGAAGCCCAGGAGCAAGGGCGACCCGAAGGGCGCCAGGTACCTCACGCAGGTCTACCTGAGCTCACGTCCCGCCCCTCCCCCTGAGGGGACATAATCTCGTTGCAGTTAGGGGGACAGAATCTGGTTGCTTAAACAGTCGATATGATGCACGGCTTTCGAAGAACTCGGGTTCCAAGGTCTCGAACAGCGTCCCAGCTAACCATGTGCGTACGCACACCGACCGACTCTACTTAAGCAGAACCATTTTCCGCTGATCGCTGAAGTCACCCATCCGTATCCGGTAGAGGTACACGCCGCTCGACACTGGCGCGCCGTCACCGTCGCGCCCGTCCCACTCGGACGAGTAGCGCCCGGGACTGAGATATGAGTCCTTGAGCGTCCGAACCAGCTTGCCGGTTGGAGAGTACACCTGAAGAACCACACGCGCTCCAGGTGAGGGCACGTCATACGTGATCTGCGTCGTCGGATTGAACGGGTTCGGGAAGTTGTCGCCAAGCGACCAGGTCGAAATCGTGTCCCCGTCGTCAACACTCGTCGGGCACTCAGTATACGTCTCCGCATGCGAGGCGTCGGTCCACGGCGCGTAGTCTACGAACCCTGTGTACCAACCCGGGTCGAAGCAGACGCCTCCCCAGAAGCAGTACTCCGCCGAAACCTCACTCGTCCCGTTGTTGAACACCATGAACGGCGGCCCGGGCCGGAAGTCACAAGCGTCGTCAAGGGAACCACCAAGAACTGGCTCCGCAGCGCCAGTGCAGAACACGTGGCAGGACAGGCTCGAATCGAACACGCATCTCGAGAAGACCGGCCGCGACGAGTCCGCCACGGAGACCCCCACATTGTTGCCGTAGAACTCGCAACCGCTGAACGTCGCCTGCGCTCCCCCACTCACGGTAACTCCAGTGGAGGCTCTCCTGAAGACGCAGTCCTCGACAATGGGGCTTGCCGCCGTTGCCGTCATGGCATTCCCCGAGACTCCCAATCTGTCGACTGTCACCCCGACAAGCCTCGTGTTCGCGCCGATCGAGACTGCACTCACGGGGCCTGTTATGATGGTCTCTGCAGAACCACCCAGCCCGAACACCCCCACACCATCCTTCATCACGACCGCATCGCTGTACTCGCCAGGCATCACCAACACGGACTGCGGCGAACTGGCATGCGCAATCCCTTCTGAAACCGTGTTGTACGGATGATCGAAGACACCGCTCTCGAATCCAACGTTGGAAGCATCAACGAACACAGCGCCGTCGGGCGGTAGCGCACAGCAGCAGACCGTGTCGCCACGCTCTCCCTCCAGCCCCCCTTCATCCCTGGCTGCGACGCAATACCAGTACAGTGTGTAGCTCTCACACGCGCTGTCTCCGTAGTCGGACGAGGTAGCTATCGCGATTGGCTGCTCGACGGACATGGATGGCACGGTATCCCTGTACACGGAGTATCCGACCACGTCGGGTTCCAGGCAACCTGCCCAATGGAGGTCGATCCGGTTGATCGCAGGCAGGGCACTCATCGAGTCAGGCCGCGAGGGAGGGACATTCATGACGCACGCATTTACCGTATCGCTCGGTTCGCTGTACAGACCGGTCACATCGACAGAGAACACGCGGTAGAAGAAACTAGCTCCCTGTTCCAGCGGGGAATCGATGAACTCAGCGTCGACGCTCTGGAAGGTCTCGGTCGAAACACCGAACGCACTTGTGAGGTCCCGTTCGACGACGTATGACTCCAGATCAGGCGACGCCGGCGGGCTCCAGCTCAGGGAAATGGACGACTCGTCAGCGACAGCCATGAGCTCCGATGGAGGCGGCGGAGGAGTCTGCATCGGCGTGCACACCACAACCTCACTGGGATCACTCTCGTGGAGGCCCTCGTCGACGGCAACGACACGGTAGTGATACGGTCTCTCGTCTACCAAAGGGAAGTCGGTGCACGACGTGTCAGCAGTGCAGGTCACGATCATGTGGCTCATGAAGGCCGACGTGGTGTCGCGTTCGACTCTATACTGCCACAGGTCTGTCTCTTCCGAGGCCCTCCATGACAGTTCTACCGCTGCTTCAGCCGGACTCGCCACAAGACCAGCGGGGGAACTCGGCGCCACGTCTTCCACGAACTCCAGTCGCTCACAACAAGGGATTCCGTAGTAGCGGTCGACCGTCCCACCTGGCCACTGAATCTCCAGAGTGTCAACTGCGCTTGCGCTCCCCATGCCAAACATGACGGCGGGCGAATCCTGCGAGGCGTAGCCGCTCCCACCAGTCACCTGCCGAACTTGCCGCTTTCCGGATGTCACGACACGCACGCGCGCTCCGATTCCGTACCTGTTCGACGCGACACCTTCCAACGCCGCAACAAGCCAAGAGTTGCTCCCGGTGTGGCCGTTGCGGAGTAGAGTGTTCGCGCCATTCGAGTTGCATAGGTAGAGATCAGGGTCACCATCACCATCACAGTCTCCCCACGCGGCCCCCCTTCCAGAGCCCGTGTCACCGGCCGCGGCCGAGTCGGTTGCCGCGAACGACCCATCCCCAAGATTGCGATAGAGCGCGTTTGGTCCGTCGCGTACCACCGAGTAGAGATCGATATCACCATCCAGATCGACGTCAGCCCAAGAGACCGCCGCACCGTCGCCCATATCATCCAAGGGAGCGGATGTGACATCTACGAAGACCCCGCCACCATCGTTTCGGAACAACCGGTTGGCACTTCCACGGTTTGAGAGATACAGATCCAAATCTGCGTCATTGTCGTAGTCAGCCCAAGCAGCGCCTCCCGCAACGCCCGCATCTCCGAGGGGAGTCCCAGAAGTCGCATCAGCGAAGAGCCCGTTTCCGAGGTTCCGAAACAACCGGTTTGGACTTCCCGCATTCGCAAGGTAGAAATCGGTATTGCCATCGTTGTCGTAATCGGCCCAAGCAGCCACCACGCCGTCGCCAGGATCCTCCAAGACAGGATTGAGCGTGTCGAGGACGAACCCGTTCCCTCCATCGTTGTGAATCAGGTGGTTCGCTGCGCCCTCGTTCACAACATAGATATCGAGGAATCCGTCGTTGTCGTAATCCACCCACACGGCACACCGTGAATCCGCCAGGTCATAGGGAAGGAGCGCGGACACGTCTTCAAACGTGCCTGAACCCTCATTCCTGAACAGCTTGTTGACGTCGCCCAGTCTCGCGAGCATGAGATCGGGCTCTCCGTCGTTATCGTAGTCCCCCCAAGACACGCCGAGGCCATGCCCGAGGTCAGTCAAGACGGTGCTCGCATCCTCCGTGAAGTTCCCTACACCGTCGTTTCGCAAGAGCCGATTCGCGCTGCCATCGTTGCTGAAGTAGAGGTCTAGATCCCCGTCTCCATCATGGTCAACCCAAGAGACACCCTCGCCCTTCCCTGTATCGCCTAAGGCACCATCAGTACTGGCAGCCCACTGGTCAATCATCAGAAGAACGACCGAGGCCTCTTGAGGAACGCAGTTCTGCGCAGTCACGACCAGTGTGACCGCCTCGCTGAAGTCCAGCGGCAGCTCGAAGGCCGCCACTCCGAACTCGTCAGTCGTGCGTACGACTGAATCCCCTTCGAGTCGGTGGACACACACCGTAGCTCCACAGACAGGTGCTCCTTCGGCGACCACGGTGACCTCGAAGGCGGCGGTGTGCTCAGACGTCTGGACTGTGTCGGGGACTGATAACTCAACCTGTCGGGGAACGTCCGTCCAAAGCGCCATCTCGGGATCACCGAGGAGATTGAGTTCATACAAGCAGTACCGCATGTAGTCGTCCGTGGCTGCCACTCCTACGTAGTAGTGCTTCGCATCGGCGTGAACTAGTCCGGCATGATCCAAGTCATCAACGAGCATGGCCCTGACGAACTGCTGGCTCAAGAGATCCGAGCAACACTCTCCGGGATACCCGGGACAGCCCCAGCCGTATCTGCTGTTCCCTACGAAGGCCGCACCGCCTCCCGTCGGGGAGTTGACCCAGTGCTCGCCAATGGAGTCGCCGTCCAGGTTCGCCGCGAAGCAGCCTACCGAGTAGAAGACACCGCCCCTGTCTCCGTTTGACAGCCCATCCATGTCATCTCGGTCTAGTGCATCAGGACCGATGCTCAGGCTGCCCGTTCCAGCGTGACCCTCGTGAACGATGATACCCGCACCGCCATTCAGAGCGGTCATTGCCGTTCCGTGGTCGAGCGAACTGTCACTCTCATACAGCTTCGTGATGGGGTCAAAGCGTCCGGGAACGTAGAGGCTGTCGATCATGTCGAGGGCCACACCACCGTCAGTGTAGGGGTCAGGATCATCCCACATGACTTCTCCAAGGAAAACCATGTTCAGCTGATAGTCATCCTCGACGGAGAAGTCGGCACCCTCGTACGCCAGGGTTCGATCCACGAATCTGCGCGCCTGTGTCGTATCCGAGACTGGGGCACGCCCAACGAATACATCCGCGTACATGTCGATGGCATCGTCCACAACCTCTCCCCACTGGCCATCGGAATCGTCGTCCCACGTGCCGTCAAGATCCGAGTAGTAAAGGTCGCAGGGGATGCCCTGGCCATTGAAGAAATCGTACGCGAGCCTGACTGGGACCTCGTCAGTGTCGCCCCCCAGCAACACCCACTTGAGCCCTTTGTTCAGGTAGTAGTCCGTGATGCAGTTCCGAATCTCCTCGGCCCCGTCTATGCCGTCGTACTCCGGAGTCGAGAAGATCTCGCCGGTCGTAAGCAGTTCAGCCGTGCACCCCTTCTGCATCTTCCAAGAGACAAGCCTCTCAAAGGAAGTGCTGAAAGCGTCGGGGCAGATGACCAGGAAGTCGGTGGTCTCAGCTCTCGCACACTCCCGCCACGCGCGAGTCGTGTATTCCTCGAGATCCTCCGGGTTGGCAACACTAGCCCTGACAATCTCCCGGCCCAGCCGGTCGCTACCGACCCTCGGAAGAAGACGACCTCCGGACGCTCCAATCTGCCGACTCGTGATCGTGACGCTGATCTCGGTCAGCAGCGTCGCGTGGCCTGTCGCCGGAACGTATTCGACTGGGAAGACTTGCAGAGACGCCAGACGATAACCACGCAATGAGCCGATATGCGCAAGTTCGACCGGAGCAGCCGGATAGGGCCGGTCTGAACCGTATACACTCAAATCGCGTTCGACACCGACGTTCCTCTCCCCGCCCAAGATCTGCCGGGGCTCGGGAGCTGGAGGGATATCGTATGTGCCGGGGAGCGTCTCCCTGGAAACCACTCTGAACTCCAGTTCCGCGCTGCTGTCACTCGTTTCGGGAAGAAGCAACTGCACAGTCACGAGAGGGACACGCGGCTCTCCGATTCGGCTAGAGTAGCCCCCTTCTGAGACGGATATCAGATCACCGCCACCGACGGACTCGACTTCAAGGTCGTCCATATCATAGCGCAGTGTGACTGTTGCGCCCGTAGCGAACGCTGCCGCTCCAAACAACATGGCCGCCGCAAGAAGACAGGTCCGCGCGTGACGTGTTGATTCGAGTCTCATGTAGTCCCATCATTCAGATGTGTTGAGTGATACCACACGACCGCCGCTCGAGAGCAGGGAACGCACCAAGCCAAGTATACCACACGTCAGACGCTAGCATAAATGCAGTTCTAGCTATTGTTTGGCTGCGACTCGCGGCGCAAGCAGATGAAGGAAAGCCGCGGGGACACTTCTCTAGAACACCCCGGTCCTGCTGCTGCCAAGCCTCCGTCGATCCACTCTCCGGTGAAGCAAGCGAGTGCCCGCGGCATCTGAACACGGCAAGGAAGTCCCCGAAAGACATCCGAACATCGCACCGTTCAGAGCTGCCACGCCGCCAGCCGTCGAGCGTCCCGTCGGCAAGTAGTGCCACTCCCGGCGGAGACGCCCCTGAACTGGGCATCTCGTGCACGCCCGTCGCACTCCCCGAAGTCGTTTCACCACTTGAAGATAGCGCATACCGGATTAGTTCTGGTCTGCAGCCCTGAAGGGTACGCTCCGCGCACCACGGCGCCAGTACAACCGCCCCTGCCACGCGTGCAGCGATGAGTGCACACGCCACCAAGCGCCCGGTGCTACCGCGCTCCGTGCGGGCGACCTCCCGACAACTCGTCGGGTCCAGCCACATAACGAGTCGCGAATCAGCCGCAGGCGTCAAGCCTGGCGCGACAGGTGCGCAAGCAGCTGGCGTGACAGGCAACCCTGTCGGCTGCATGCGCTAGTTAGCCGCTGGTAGACATCGTGCTTGACAGTATGTCAGACACGACATATAGCAACACCAAGACAACCGGCCGAAAACCAGTGCTCTCGGTCCAAGGAGAACTCACGTCCCCTCCGATGTCCGCAGCGGCGAGGGTGCAGGCCGGCTTCGCGGCTTCCACACCCCAGCGTGTCATCGATACGTGCAAGAGACGTCTCAAGGCCTACGACCACTAGCAGAGGACACGACCATGAGTCCCACAAAGAAGAACAAGAAGAACCTCGAGCGCGGCGGCCGGAAGATCGGGTCCAGTCAGTCCCGCGTCGCCAAGATGGAAGCTGGCGATCCGTCCGTCTCCATCGATCTCCTTATACGATCGCTCATCGCGCTGGGCGCTACCCGGAAGTCGCTCGCGCGGTCTATTCAGTCAGCCAGGTAGTGCCGGCAGCCTGACGAATCGCGTATGATCCGTGGGCGTAGGGTGGCGCGGGGGGTGTAGCGGCGAAGCCGCGATCCTGCAGCCGACAGGCCGGCCCGTCGGCTGCAAACGCCAGTCAGTCAGCTGCCTCAGATGGCCCACTCATATCGCAACTCACTCGCCACGTCCCCGCTCTGCATCCAGTGCTGCACGGATGTCCCGGC
>CAZAQL010000131.1:0-6649 GCA_964487295.1 uncultured bacterium
CCTAGAGGACATTTATGCTCTGCAGTTAAGAGGACACTTTCGCTTTGCTACAACATGCCGCCGGGCGCCCCCTGTTCGCGACGCGGAGGATCCCTCAGGCCCTCGACGAGAATGACGATCTCGCCCTTCGGCTTCGCCGCCGAGTAGCGCTCGGCGAGCTCCGCGAGCGACCCCCGTACGAACTCCTCATGAACCTTGGTCATCTCCCGCGCGACGACCGCCGTGCGGTCGCCGAGCTCCTCGGCCATCGCCCTGAGAGTCTTCGCGAGGCGGTGCGGGGACTCGTAGAAGACGAGCGTACATCCGAGGGCCGAGAGCTCGGAGAGCCTCGACCGCCGCGCGCCGTCCTTGCGCGGCAGGAAGCCGGCGAAGTGGAACGGCTGCGGCGGGAGCCCGGCCGCGGAGAGCGCCGCCGTCACCGCCGACGGACCCGGGATGGGCACGACGCGAAGTCCATTGCGGACCGCCAGCTCGACCAGACGATACCCCGGGTCGGACACGAGCGGCGTCCCGGCGTCCGTGACGAGCGCGATCGAGTCGCCGGCCTTCAGACGTTCGACGAGCCGGGCGGCCGCGCGCTCCTCGTTGTGCTCGTGGTACGCGAGGAGGGGGCGGCGGATGTCGTGACGGCCCAGCAGCGTGCGGGTCCTGCGCGTGTCCTCGGACGCGATGGCGTCGACCGAGCGAAGCGTTTCGACGGCGCGAAAGGTCATGTCGTCAAGGTTGCCGATCGGCGTGGCGACGACGTAGAGCGTTCCGGCCGCCTGCGGGGGGTCGGGAGTCATCTCACATGTCCTCCACCGACTCGGGACCGTCGCCATCGATGAGGTCGTCGTCCTCCGGAGCGGCCGCACCGTCCTCCGGAACGCGGTCGAGCTCGCTCGCGAAGAGCACGTCGTCGGCGACGCTCAGACGGTAGAGAATGTCGACAGGACGATCGGACACCCTGGTCGGGGTCCGCCAACGGAGGCCGTTCCGCTCAGCCTCGCGCATCGTCTCGCTCGTCACGTCGCGCGCGAGCATCACGGGCCGACCCCACGCCTGTCCGAACGGTGCGAGCCGGGCGAGTTCCTCAGCCGTTCGCGCGGTCGCGGCCTCGAGTGGAAGCTCCGCGTCGACGCGCCGCGGGACGGGCTCCGGCGGGTGCTCGTCGGCGTGCGCGAGCATGCGCTCCCGGAACTCCGGAACACGCTCGCTCTCGATGGAGAACCCGGCCGCCCGCGGGTGGCCGCCGTACCCCAGGAAGAGGTCGTCCATCGCCTGGAAGGCGACGACGAAGTTGTACCCGGCCGGGCCTCGCGCCTCCGCGTGCGCCTCGCCGTTCTTGCTGACGATGAGGAGACAGGGCTTGCCGGTCTGCTGCGCGAGCTTCGACGTCGCGTAGCCCATGACGGCGATGGGCACGCTCGCCTCGACGATGATGACGGGGGCGCCTTCGTCCATCCCCGCTGCGGCTCGCTCGACGGCCTTCCACGCGCTGCTCGCTCTGCTCCGCCACTCCTGCCGGATGGCCACGAGTCGCCGGGCGAGCCGACGCGCCTCCTCCGGATCCGGGACGTCGAGCATCTCGTACGCGGTGTTGTGGCCCCTCCCGTCGGAGACCCGTCCGAACGCGCTCCCGAGATGCTCCTGCGCCTCGTCGTGATCGACCGCGCGACCGGCGAGCCCCGTCTCCTCCAGAAGGGCTCTGAGTCCCGGCCTCACGGTCTGAGGCAGCACCCGGAGCCCCTCGGTCACGATGACCCGGTTGTCGCCCGTGAGCGGGACCCGGTCCGCGACCGAGCCGATGGCAGCGAGCGCGAGCGCCTCGTCGTGCCACCGCTCGCCGCGCCAGGCCGGCACGCCACCGATCTGCCGGCTCTTCAGTTCCTCGCGCAGGAGCCCCGCGACGCGCCACGCCACGCCGGCGCCCGCCATGTATCGGTACGGGTACGGCGAGTCCGGGAGCTTCGCGTTGACGATGGCCACCGCGTCCGGGAGCGCCGGCGGGATCTCGTGGTGATCGGTCACGATGACGTCCATCCCGAGCGCGTTGGCGTACGCGATGTTGTCGACCTCGCTCACGCAGGAGTCGACCGTGATGATGAGCTTCGTTCCCGCCGCGGCCAGCCCGTCGATCTCGACGGTGTTGAGCCCGTGCCCCTCCGTCCGGCGGTCGGGAATGTAGGAGTGCACGTCGGCACCCAGGTCTCTCAGGACGTCGATCATGGCCACCGAGGCGTTCACGCCGTCCGCGTCGTCATGCCCATGGACGACGATTCGCTCGGACCGGTCGAGCGCCTCACCCACGCGGGCGACTACCCGGTCCGCGTCCGGCAGCAGCCGGGCGTCGGGCAGGTCGGCCACGTCCGGCTCGAGCAGCCTGTGGGCCTCCTCTGCGGAACCGACGCCCCGTCTCGCAAGCGTCTCCGCCGTGGGCTCAGTGAGACCGGCCGACCGTACGATCTCGCGAACGAGATCCCGGTCGGCCGGCGTCAGCTCCCATCGGCGGCGAGAACCGTCGATGAGCATCAGGAGTCCTTCCCGTACATCTTCATGAAGCCCTTGAGGAGGTCGATCGGCACCGGGAAGACGATGGTCGAGTTCTTCTCGGCCGAGATCTCCGTCAGGGTCTGCAGGAACCTCAGCTGCAGCGAGGCGGGCTCGGTGGAGAGGACCTTCGCGGCACCGGACAGCTTCTCCGAAGCCTGCATCTCACCCTCCGCGTGGATGATCTTCGCGCGGCGCTCGCGCTCGGCCTCTGCCTGGCGCGCGATGGCGCGCTGCATCGTGTCGGGCAGGTCGACGTGCTTGACCTCGACCGCCGAGACCTTGATACCCCAGCTGTCGGTCTGCTTGTCCAGGATGCTCTGAAGCTCCTGGTTGATCTTCTCGCGCGCCGAGAGCAGTTCATCCAGCTCCGCTCCGCCGATGACGCTCCTGAGCGTCGTCTGCGCGAGCTGCGAGGTCGCGTAGTTGTAGTCCTGAACCTCGACGATGGCCTTGTTCGGATCGAAAACGCGGTAGTACACGACCGCGTTGACCTTGACCGACACATTGTCTCGCGTCACGACGTCCTGCGACGGCACGTCCATGGCGATGATGCGGAGGCTCACCCGCACGAGCCGGTCGATGAACGGGATGATGAAGATGAGACCAGGGCCCCGCGCGGCGACGAGTCGACCGAGGCGGAAGACGACGCCGCGTTCGTACTCCTTGAGGACGTAGATCGCCTTGGAGATCAAGACGAGCGCGACCAGCAGAATCACAATGGTGTACGAGTTGATCATATCGAGCCTCCCTGTCCTACGGGCTCCACGTGGAGCAGCATGCCATCGACCGAGACCACGCGGATCTCCTCACCGGCGCTGACAGCCACGGAGGCCTCCGCGTTCCAGTACTCCCCGTGGACGAAGATCCGGCCCCGGGGCGCCAGGTCCGTCACGGCCTGACCGCGCTCTCCCACCATGCCGTCCTGTCCCGTGACGACACGGCGCGACTGCGCGAGAAGGCCCGCCGGGATGGCCACCATGAAGAACAGCACCAGAAAGGCCAGTGCGGGGAACACGGCGCTCTCGCCGAGACCAAAGAACCTCAGCAGTGCCCGCATCAGATCGATGAGACTCGCGACCTCGCCCATGCTGCCTCCTCTCTGCCCCATCCTGCGACAGGTCCGCCATAGCTGTCAACTGGTTTGGGGCAGGCCCCGCACTTGTACCGTCCGATGGCCCGTCCAGTCGGGAGTCACCGGCAAGGCGAGCGCCGCCACGCGCCGCCCGTGGATGGTGTGTCCGCCGGCGCGGACGGTGAACGGGGGGCTGTGCGTCCGCCGGCGCGGACGGCAAACGGGGGACCCGGCATGCCGGGCCCCCCGTAGGATGCTGCGGATTCGCTCGTGGCTACTTCACGTAGTCCTTGAGTGACTTGCCGGCCTTGAACTTCGGGTAGTAGTGAGCCCCGACGTGCTTGGTCTTGTCGGTGCCCGGGATCCGCCAGTCGCGGGCCGGACGGTGGTCGGCGCTGAACGTCCCGAAACCCGTGATCTGGATCTTGCCGTGAGCCTTGAGCTCGTCGGCCAGCACACCACCACCGACGCCGAACAGCGCGTCGACGACGTCCTTCGCAGCGCGGTTGGAAAGACCGGTCTTGTCAGCCAGCTTCTCGATCAGCTCAGCCTTGTTCATCCTCAACTCCCCCTTCGGCTGCGGATCGGGTGCCCCGATCCGATCCTCATCACTGAAACCCAACGAACACGGGCAACAGTCCACCCCCGAATGTGCGGACAAGCTACACCACGCCCCTGAATCCTGTCAAGTGCAAAGCCCCTAGAAACTGGGGCCTTTCGGGACGGCGATGCCGCAGCTTGGGCATCTTTCTTATATCGCATTGGGAACGCTAAAGATGGTCGCCTGCGGCGGGCCTGATGCGGCCTCGCGCGGCCCTCGCGAAGGCGCGGGTTCGGACCCGCCGAGCCGCCCTCGAGGCGCACGACGCAGGGGTCAGCGAACCGAGCGGCTGAGGCTCTTCACCCCGGACTCCGCCTGTATCTCAGGGAGGGCCTTGACGTTAATGCGGTAGTAGTACTGCCACTCGTCGTTGTAGTAGCGCCCGACGAACCGGGCCTCCCAGCAGTGCATGTCGCGGTAGACGGCGTACTCCTGGCTCGCGATCTCCTGCTCGGAGAGGTCGTAGTGGACGCTGTAGTTGACGCGCCAGTTCTCCGTGAGCGAGGCCGCCAGGCGACCGTCGAGCCAGTACGTCGCGTCGCCGGGGTCGTCCCCTCGGGAGTACCGGAATGTGGCCGACGCGTCCCAGGGGCGCGCACCCAGGCGGTCGACACCCGAGCGCTCGGCGAGCTCAGCCCTGAGCTCGTCCGCGGGCGACCGCCCGCGTCCTGTCGTGATCCTGTCCTCCCAGCTCGTCTCGGATACCGCGGGCGGGGCGCCGCGGAGACTCAGCCCGACGGTCAGGTCGGTGCGCTCGAGATCGCCGTCGTAGATGTCGTGGGTCGTATTGAGACGGACCGAGGACGTCCCGTATGGCTTGAGGTCGAGACGCGAGATGAGGTTCGACCAGGGCCGATCCTCGTCGGTGAAGTCATGGGCGGTCGACATGGAGACCCTCAGGAAGTCGTCCTTCTTGACGACCGAGTCGCCCGACCACACCTTGAGCTGGAGCTTGTTGACAAGCGAGAGGGAGACCGACTGGCGCTCCCTGGGCGTGCTCCCGAACCCGGAGAAGCTGTAGAACCGGTCGCTTCCGTCCTCGTCGAAGTACTCCCCGAACTCGGGGGTCCAGTTGTAGGAGACCGACGGCTCGATGATGTGCCGCACGCCCTCGAGCCCCCCCACGCGCGGGTAGAAGGTCCCGTACACGGTGGTTCCCGACGACACGCTGGCGTCGTACGTGAAACGGGACGGGAACTCGGCGCCCGCCCGGTCGCGGTCATACCAGTTGAGCTGGAGGTTGACGCGCGGCGAGAGGTTCAGCCATCCGAGGAGCTTCTCCGAGTACCGGAGCGAGGCCCTGCCCCCGACGCCCTGATGCACCTCGGAGCCCGAACCGGAGCGGTCGCGGTCGTTCACGCCCCGAGCGCTCCAGCTGTAGGAGACCTTCGAGAGCCAGTCCGTGAGACCCTCGGCATCCACGCCCGACTCGACGATGGGGCGCTGTGAAGCCGAGACCTCGACCTTCGGGAGCAGCTCTGACACCGTTCCCTGGTCGAGCTGTTCCTGCCGGTCCAGCGTGATGCCGGTCGTGAACCCGCTCCAGCGTCCCCGGAACCAGAGCTGCGAGTGCAGACTTCGGTTGACGCTCTCCTCGATCGACTGGTTGGCGTCGCTCGCGTAGGCCTCGTCGCTCCGGAAGTCGCCCGACACACCGGCCGTCCAGACGCGGCCGAACTCCTGTCGATGATCGATCTTGAGGTCCCAGCGGCGTTTGTCGAAGAGAAGCTCCTGCATGAACGAGCTCTTCACCGAGCCCGAGAGCTGGTACCGGACCTTGTAGCGCGCCTCCAGGTTGGCGATCCACTTCGTCTGCTCGTAGTAGTCGAACCAGCCCGTGAGGTCCCAGTAGTCGCTCGGAGCCCAGTAGTAGCCGAAGTTCCGCACGAACCGGCCGCGCGTGCTCGAGAAGCCGACCTCGACCTGCGGGATGAGGAAGCCGGAGTGACGGTCCTTGCGGATCGGGAAGACGTAGAAGGGAAGCGCGAAGACAGGGATCTCCCCGATGTACAGGACGACGGGCCGCGCGACGACCTTGTCGTCCAGATAGACCTTCATCCTGCCGGCCTCGAGGCGGTAGTGGGGCGTCGGGGCCCAGCACGTCGTATACACGCCGTCCCACGCCCGAAGCGTGCCGTCCTCCTCGCGGACGATGCGGTCGCCGTAGTAGATGCCGTCCTCGAAACGCGTCACGCCGTCGGCGACCTCGCCGGCCCGCGCGTCCATGTCGTAGCCGAGAGCGGCGCCCACGAGCCGGTCGTCCCTCTCGCGGAGGTCCGGACTCCCTTCCGCCGTGAGGAGGTCTCGTTCCGGGTCGAACTCCACACGGTCGGCCGTGAGGATCGTCTGCTTGTACTCGGCCTGCGCGGAGCCCGAGAGAAGCATCCGGTTGCGTGCGACGTAGTAGTCGATCTGGTCCGCGGAGTAGCCGACTCGCTCGAGCC
>CAZAQL010000132.1:0-978 GCA_964487295.1 uncultured bacterium
GTGGCTCGCCCACGTGCACCCGGTCGCCGAACACGGATGGGTCTACGCCGCGGCGCAGCGCAGCACCGACGTCTACCACATCATGCGAGTCAACGCCGCACCGGGTCAGCTGAGCGCCGAGGTCTCTTCCGACCGGATGACGAGTCCCCCGGAAGCGATCATGCGACTGATCGACGGCTGGCTCGTGACGCTGGCGTTCGGCTACGTGCGGCTCTCTCAGAACGGTACGTGCATCGACCACTCGATGTCGCCGTCAGGCATCAACCCGGAGGTGGTGATGTCCGCCGGTGACCTGGTGGTCCTTCCATCGTCAGACCGTGCGCTGCTTCACCTTCGTGCCAGCTCGCACGAAGGCACCGTCGCCCTGCGGCACGTGACAACCTATGCGCGAAGCACCGAGCAGCGGCTTCCACCCTACGTCAGCGTCGTCGCCGGACGGGACGCGCTCTTCGCGGTGAGGAGGGATGGCTTTGTTGAGAAGCTCATCGGTGTGGTCGGGAACGCCGGCCAGGAGCCCGAGTAGGATTCTCGGGATCGTCGCCGTTCTGATCGCGAGCCTGGCTGCGCCCGGCTCCTCGTTCGGGTCAGACGCCATCACACACATCTTCGCCTTCGATGTCTCCGGGAGCATGGAGGAGGAGCTCGCGAGTCCTCCGCTTCGCCAGCTTTTCGAAGAGGCTCTCCTGGGGAACACCGGAGTCGTGGACGTGGGCGACGCCGCCATATCGCGCGGGTTCGACGTCGAGTCGGTCCCAGCGGCCTACCGGTCGAACGACCCCCTGCGGATGTTCCCGAAGGGCGAGGTCGCCGCGTTCAGGAGTCCTGCTGACATCAGTGCGTTCGTCAACGAGACGATGGCCGGTCTCCGCACGCGCCATCGCGATACCGACATCCACCAGGCGCTGCAGCTGGCGATCCTCGACCGCGCCAACATGCTCGGCGGGCACGCGACGATCCTCTGGATGGTGACCGACAACT
>CAZAQL010000132.1:988-6594 GCA_964487295.1 uncultured bacterium
ACTTCTACGAGTACCTGGCCACCGGGGAGCTCGTGAGGGACCTGACGCTCATTCCGATCATCACGAACCCGCAGGGGACGGAGGGCAATCTCGTCGTCTACGCGGCGCTCCTCGCGAATCAGGACGTTCCGGGCGCCGGCGTCCGGTACCGACGGAGCGTCGGTGCGTTCTGTGACCGGGCAGAGGTCGGCGGGGCCCCGCTCGAGCCCTTCGCCTGCAAACCGGGCGCCTGGGAGCCCCTGAAGATCACGGACCACCCGCCGCCGGAGTTCGAGCCCGCGGGCGTCTGCCGCGCGTCGCTGCGCAAGGAGGGCGACGCGCTGGTCTTCGAGGGGCTGGAGATGGGCATCCCGCTGGCCGGGGCCATCGTCTTCTCGTTCCAGTCACCGCTGACGGTCTGGCGCATACGGGAGGCGGAGGTGCCACCCATGCAGTTCGACTTCTCGTCGTCCGTGAACGGCAATCTCGACATGCCGGCGATGGCGTTCGGGAAGATATCGCCCGCGACCATTGAGGAGATCAGGCCCGGGGAGACCCTCGAGGTGAGACACCGTGTCACCCTGCCGGACGGCGGGATCGTCGTCCCGAAGCTCCGGAGCCGTTCGCTCCGTCACTACTTCCCAGGAGCTGAGGTTGTCCTCGAGGGACGGGCCTACCTGGGCATCGAGCTGGACGTGGGGACGGGCGTTCTTCTCGACGAGGGCGCCGTCGAGAGCCTCAGGGGGCAGGTGCGACTGATCGACGAGATCATGCGCCTGGTCAAGCCCGATCAGGTCGTGCACGCCCGGCAGACGCTCGCGCGAACCTACCGAACCGAGTACCACGTGGCCGTCGACGACTGGAAGACCTGGCTTGGGCCGGTCATCCTCGGGTTGGTGCTCATCGCAGTGGCCCTGCTGACGTTCCGCCTGCTCGCGCCGGTCGAGGTCTTCTACCGGATCGATGATGGAGACGAGCACCCGCTTCGTGTCTCGGCCGTGCGTCCGGAGGTGATCGCTCAGGAGGCGATCATCCTGGGCGAGCTGCGCAGGCAGCTGGGGCGAGGTCTCATCTTCCGCCCTGTCCCGTCACTCGAGGATCTCAACCAAGGTCAGCCCCAGGTTCTCAAGCCCGGGGAGAACGAATTCAACGTGCTCGCCAAGAAGACGAGCCATCGGGTTCTGATACGCGTTCCGTAGCAGAGAGACCGGAGGGAGACATGCTACTGCGCTTTGCAGACTCAGGTCGTCTGGCCAGCTTCGCAGTTGTCGTTGTGCTGGTCGTCATGTGCGCCGCTGGCGCCGCGTTCGGGCAGATCCTCTCATCGGAGGACGCGAGCCCGGGATTCACGAAGGTCGAGAAGCAGTTCAGTTTCATTGATCTCGCCGGGCGACCGTGGGTCGGTGAGGGCAGGAACGTGAGGGTCCGCATCGATCAGGACCTCGCGAGGGACCTGGAGATGTACCTCCCTGACCCTCTGTACGCCAGCGAGAACCGCAGGTACCCGCTGGACGACGCGGGCTGGTCGAACCGTTTCACCACGGAGTACACGCATGGTCAGGCGGTCGCGAAACTCGTGCTCGCGGGGCCCGGTCCCAACGATCCGATGCTCTCGGTCCCGTACGAGCTCACGTTCTTCTACGACGACCAGCGTCACGGCAACGACCTCAGGAAGTTCACCGTCAGCGTGAACGGCATCGAGGGGCTTCCGAAGAACCCCGCGGTGATCCGGGTGCAGGACTGGGTAAGGCCGACGCAGAACCAGTGGCTTCTGATGCTGGGGGCGTTCGTGATCTTCATGCTGGCCGTCACATTCGGCGTCTACCGACCGTTGTACAAGTGGCGTCTTTCGAAGGGTGGCGACGTCGAATCGGCTCGGGACATGGCGGTCTTCGTCTGGTGGCTGTTCGCGCTCCTGGGCTACGCGGCCATGCTCTACTGGCGCGTGCCGTGGAGCCTGCCGTACATGGTACCGATCCTTGTTCTGATCGTGGTCGTCATCTTCAGACTGGTCGCGCTCTTCCGACGCAAGCCGGCGCGAGGTCTGTAGACGCACTCCCGAGGACCGCAGCTTCCTGACGAGAGGAGCACACCATGAGCGAAGAAGGGATCCAGACACAGGCGACACCGACCGGCGGTGGGCCAGCGGCCATCGTTCCCGGTGTGATCGTGGGACTGGGTGGCACGGGAGGGGAGGTTCTGCTTCGCATCCGGAAGAAGTTCTTCGAGGCGTCGAAATCGTTCGGCCTCAACGAGTGGCCCATCGTCCGCTACCTCTACATCGACACCGACATGGCGGACCGCGACGTGGACCGCTTCCACGGTGACTTCTTTGGGTTCTCGAAGACGGAGTTCTTCCCCGCGACGCTCGATGACTGGAGCGCCTTCACCCAGAACCTGCAGAACTACCCGTCGCTCAGGGAGTGGTGGTACGAGGACCAGACACCGTTGATGTCACGCTCCCTCAACGCCGGCGCGGGGCAGATCCGCGGCTACTCGAGACTGGCGATGTGGAAGCACAGCGATGCGTTGATCCAGCGTTTCGAGAACCTCGTGCGGGAGGCGCGCGACCCGGATGCCGCGAAGGCCCTGGCGAGCCGAGGGATCAATGTCGACGCGACGAAGGTCTGGGTCTACGTCATCTCGTCGCTGGCCGGCGGCACGGGGAGCGGCGCGCTCATCGATATCGGGTACATGCTGCGTCAGCTCAGCGCGCCGGGTCTTGAGACGATGGCCTTCGTCGTGCTCCCTTCGGTGTTCGACTACCTGCCGATCCCCAAGGAACGCCTCCGGGCCAATGCCTACGCATCGCTGTCCGAGATGGAGTACTACTCCGGCCTCAAGCTGCGGCACGGGAAGTTCGACGATCAGTGGGCGAACGGGCTGCCGACGGCGCCGACCGAGCTGGCTCCGTACACGCGCACGTTCGTGATCGACGGCGAGAACACCGCGAACTTCGCGGTAGGGGCCCAGAAGGCGCGCGAGGGGCTCTTCGAGATGGTCGCCGACCACATCGCGATGGACTACACCGTCTCGCACTTCGGCGACATGAAGCGGAGCGCCTACCCGAACCAGGACCAGTATCTTCACGGGGTCTTCACCTACGAGCACCGGGATCCGGCGGACGGCGAGCGGGTGCTGCTGCGTGAGCCGTTCTCGAAGTCGTACCAGACCTTCGGCATCTCGAAGCTCTACATCCCCATCGAGAGGATCCGCAAGTCGTGCGCTTTCGAGCTCTGGTCCCGCGCGTTCAGGCGGTTCGCGGGAACGCTCGTCGCGGACAACATGGATACCGTCCGCGACCAGGTCCTCAAGACCGGGAGGATACCCGTGTACCGGGGCACCGTCCGCGTTCGCGGACAGAGCCGGCCGGTCGATGGGTTCGCCGAGAACCTCAAGAAGGACGACAGCCGCGGCAGCGTTGTCAAGACCGTCGAGGACAGCGTGCGGCAGCTCAGGCAGCGGGCGTTCGAGGGGGCCAGTCCGGAGTACCAGCGCTGCGTCTACCTGAGCGGCGAGGCCGAGGCGATGTTCGACGAGTTCTTCCTCGAGCCGGTCAAGGACCGCTCGGGGTACAAGGAGTGGGGGAGCATCTACCGGCAGATGGAGGCGAACCGCCTTCGTTACGTGGACCTCTGCAAGGAGGATCTCAGGAGCGTGGCGATCGAGTTCGCCGGCGACCCGAACCGGGGCGTCGGGTTCTCCATCGACTTCGTGCAGGGCATGCGACGCTATCTCGTCGGAGAGGCGCAGGGACTCGTGCCGCTTCTGACCAAGGAGCTCGCCGACGCGAAGAGGGAGCTGGGAGAGGCCAGGACCCGCTTCGACTCCTCCATCCTCGCGCTCTCGGAACACGAGCGATGGAACCCCCTGCAGGCGCCGCTCCTGAAGGACATCACGATCAAGCACGACATCGAGACGTCGTGCCGCTCCATCAGGGAGTGGCTGACGGGCGTGATCGAGGCGCGGTTCCTGGACGACGCGATCGACGTCTGCCGCGAAATCGGGGAGTACTGCAAGGAACTCGCGGGCGAGCTGGAGAGAACGCAGGCGGAGCTCATGCGATTCAGTGAGCAGTTCGCCATGCGCGCGGTCGAGTTCGCACAGGAGTCCGTGAGTTCCCTGAACGAGTGTCCGTATCAGACGAGCGACGTGCGCGAGCGCTATCTTCCGTTCGCGCTGCTCGGCAAGTACCCGGCGGGCGACGAGGAGATCGATCAGGAATGCGTCAAGCGGGCCAGGCTCCTCCTGGAGGACATGCGGTTCGATGTCGGAGGGAACCAGGAGAAGGGGCTGAGCATCTACGACTTCCCACGGGTCGCCTCGAAGTGGGGGAGCGAGCGGTTCGAGACCGAGCTCGCGAGCTGTGCGCTCGGTCAGTTCGGGAAGCTCGACGAGGTGAACGTGGTCAACGTGTTCACGGAGAAGGTCACGGAGCCGGCGACCCGACAGGCGATCATCGAGAAGCTCGTCGGACGCGCGCTGCCCTGGTACGCGCGGCATCCCGCCTTCAGCGACAGCAAGGCGGAGCACACGACGATCGTGTACACGTACCCGGAGGCTGAGGGCGTGGACTTCCAGGAGTTCCGGAAGGCCGTCGAGAACGCCGTGTCGGCCCGCTTCAGCAGACCGGCGAGGGCCCAGGCTCGGGAGAAGCACACCGTGGCGTTCTTCACGCAGATGGCCGGGTTCCCGCTCTGCTTCGGCGCCGCGATACCTGGATTGCACCACGCGTACACCCAGAGCGTCATCGAGGGGAACGACAGGCTCCACATCTCGCGCAAGGAGTGGCTCTACCCATCGATCGTCCATCAGACGTCGCAGGATGTGAACCGCCAGAGGGAGGCGACGGAGGTCTTCCTCGTCGGGGTGGCCCTCGGCGTCATCACGCCGCGCAACGAGCAGATCGCCGGCACGACCAGCACACGCTGCATCTACTCCTACATGCGCATGAAGGACGGCATTCTCCGGCCCTCGTCGCTCGGCATCCGCCGGTCGGCGATCCAGAAGCTGATGGACGAGGCATCGACCAAGGCCGCTGTCAGCGAGGCCATCCAGAAGCGCATGAGTGAGCTGCGTCGCGACGGACAGATGGAGTACGCGCAGGCTCTGATCCGCCACTACTACGATGAGGCCGGTCCGTACGCCAGCGAGAAGTACCTGGACTCGAGAAACTACGCGCGCGAGCGGCTGTCGCTGGAGCATGTCGTGCTGAGCGACTTCTACAATGAGCACTTCGGTGAGGAGGCGAACCCGCGGGTGATCGATCTGATGAGCCGGCTCGAGTCGTTCTCACGCGAGCTGGATGACGGTCATCGCGCGCTGCTCGACCGCATTCCGAGCAGCACGGTCGTCGAGGATGCCACCAGAAGCGGGGTCTAGCGCTCGCGGAGGAGGCCGGTCGTGCGTGGTCGTTCAGGATTGCCTCTCGCGGCGGCGCTGCTCGCGACGCTGCTGGGCGCGCCACTGCCCTGCGTGGGGGAGACGTTCGAGATCGTCGATCCGGTCGCGCTGGGCATCGTCGAGTTCGTCATCGATGCCTCGGATCCGACCGCCGTCGACATGGGAACCCCCAGCAAGCTCACGAGCTACCTCTGTGAAGAGGTCCTGGAGTCCGATGTCATGAC
>CAZAQL010000133.1:0-314 GCA_964487295.1 uncultured bacterium
CGTAACGAAGGTCGAGGACGTGTACTACGCGGAGCACGGCCGTAAGGTCCCGACCATCATGGACGGTGAGCTCGCCGAGATCTCCATTACCTCCATGCCAGCCAACCCCGATTGCGACGGCCTCTCGCTCACTCGAGCCGTCAAGTCGTTCCGAGGCGACTTTGACGACGAGCACGAGGCCGACGAGCCGGAGGACGGCTACGCAAAGGGCGATGGAGACGAGAGCGAGCCGAAGCGGAAGGCGCTGACGCACAACAGTAAGCTGGCCGAGAACGAGCCCAGTTGGGGCGACGTCGACAAGACGAAGCTGCCGC
>CAZAQL010000133.1:324-6550 GCA_964487295.1 uncultured bacterium
AGGCACATGCCGATATGGGGCAGGCGAACAAGAAGACGACGTGGAAGTATCCGCACCACTGGGTCAAGAGCGGCAGCGGACTGAACGATCTCGGGGTCTTCACCAAGGGCGATATGTACTGCCACCGTGGCGGTGTAATCGCCGCCTGGTCGGCCGCGATGGGCGGCCGATCGGGCCAGAAGGCGCCGCAGGCCGTGATTCAGCACGTACAGCGCCACCGCAAGGCGCTCGGGCTCGAGAAGACACTGGCCCGTGAGGGGCTGGCGCTCTGCATCAAGTGCAGTGCCGACCGTGCCCTCAAGGAGTCCGGTCTGCTCGGTGACCTGAGAAGCGCCGTCGAGCGGCTGTTTGCCGACGTCGATGTGACGCGGCTCGATAGCCGGCGCAAGGCGGCGATACACGAGGCAATTGGCGAAGGCGCGGCCTATATCGGGTCGCAGCTCGTCGCCAGGGTCGTAAGCGACCTTTACGGGCAAGAGCCGTACCAGCAGTAGCTCTTTCCGGCCCGATAGACCACCGCGAGGGGAGGTGAACACGCAATGACAAGGACCAAGGACACCAGCGGAGTCGAGTCCGTCGGCATGGATGAGGTCATCCAGAAGGCAGTGGAGGCCGTCATGCCGGATGTCGAGGAGGAGGTCTACGACGCTGTGGAACAGGCGTTCGGCAAGTTCCTCGAGGACGACGACGAGGTCGAGGAGTCCGAGGACGAGCTCGAGGAAGAGGACGAAGAGCTTGACGACGAGGACGACGAGGAGACCGAGGAAGACGACGACGCTGACGACGACGACGAGCCCGAGGACGACGACGAGGACGAGGACGACGAAGACGACGAGGACGAGGACGAGGAAAACGATGAGGATGAGGAGGACGACGACGACGACGACGACGAGGACGAGTCCGAGAAGTCTGTCGACGTTGACGACATCGTCAATCGTATCTCCAAGAAGCTCGAGAAGAGCGTCGAGCGGGCAGTCGCGAAGCGGTTCGACGAGCTCGAGGTGGTCAGGACCGGCGGGAAGCGCGGCCATCTCGTCGCGAAGGGCGGCGAGCGCAAGAGCGGGTCCGGATCGGACGACGGCTTCGACTTCACCAAGGTCGAGTCCTCAAGCGATATCCCGGACGAAGAGCTGTTCAGCCTGGACGAGGACGAGCTCGCCGAGGTCTGCAAGAGGCTCGAGAAGGGCATCAGGCGCGATATTCTGGCGCGCTGGATCCACCGAACGTCAGGGCACCCGAGCGATTAGGCCCGGCAGTGCCTGACACAATATGGCGGGACGGTCATGTACGCCGTCACTGCACAGACTCCACGGGGAAAGGAGGTGAAACCAATAATGGCTAAGCGCAAGAAGCTCGGTACGCTCGGCGACGCGCTCAGAAAGGCGATGTCGACTTCGGCCGGCGCCGGTGGCGACTTTCTCCCTACTCCTCTGGCCGATGAGTTTATCGACTACGTGCGGGAGATGAACGTCTGCCGTCAGCTCTTCAGGACGGTCACTATGACCTCGAAGACCCTCGACTTCCCGAAGATCCTGAGTGCCGCCAAGGTCTACTACCAGTCTACTGAGGCCGGCGAGGCGACCGAGACTTCGTTCACGACCGGTACTATCCGGCTGACCGCCAAGAAGTTCATGTCGCAGATGATAGTCAGCGAGGAGCTCTACGAGGACTCGAACACCAACTTCCAGACCGTCGTTCGGGACCAGTTCGCGAACGCCGTTGCGGAAGCCGAGGAGGAGGCAATGCTCGTCGGCGATACCACGCATACCGCGACTGCAGCGAGTGACGCGGCTTCCACAACTGCCAACTGGTTCACTAAGGACCACAGGCTGACGTGGGACGGGCTCTACACGCTGGCCGGCCGCGTGGCGTCTTCGGCTCCGCGAGTCGACGCCGGCGGTGCTGCCATGAGCACGGCGCTCGTCCGGCAGGCCATGTTCAACATGGGCAAGTACGGCCGTGTGATGCAGAACCTGGTCGTGTTCCTCAACCCGTGGAGTGTGAACCAGCTCCTGGACGACTCGAAGCTCGTGACCGTCGACAAGTACGGTCCGGACGCTACGATCCACTCCGGCGAGTTCGGCAAGCTCTACGGGAAGATCACCGTCATCTCGAGCGACTACCTCCCGGACGGCGGCGGCGTGATTACTCACGTCCGCAACCCGGTCATTGGTGACAGGCGCCTCATCAAGGTCAAGTCCGAGGAAGTGATCCAGAACGACGCGAGACGGACGGTAACGTCCACGAGGCTCGATTTCAAGGTCGAGCATCACGGTGCCCTCTGCCAGATCTACGCTCTCGAGCATCCGAGCTCGACGAGCTAGTGACGGGCAGTGCGTAGACGTAACGGGTGCCCGCCGCGGTTCGGCACACCGGGGCGGGCACCACCAGAATCCGGGAAGGGCGTTGCCCCACGCTGACGGAGATACTTCAGAAGCTGGCGTCTGAGGGGACGTTGGGCATATTGCTCGTGCTGGCGCTGGTCGCAGTAGGCAAGCTCTACGCGGACAACCAAGCACTCTGGAAGTGCGCACTCAAACTTCAGAACGAGCGACTCACCGATACCCGTCGGCAGTTCGAGATCGTAGACGGACTGCGCGAGTGTATGGAGACTGTGGTCAAGGCGCTCCGGGAAGCGCGGGGGGCAACCGGTGTCGATACTTAGTTCGATGGCTGAGGGGGCGCGAAAGGCGGCGGTGGCCGTGTTCCGTAGACATGGCCCGGTTCTCTGCGAAGACGAGACCCCCGTGAAGAAGCAGATGAAAGGCCGGTCGAGTGTGCGACAGCAGTTCGCAGAGAACCAGGCGCAGCAGCGCGAGCTCAACAAGTTGCTGGACGAGGCCAACCGCGCTGTACAGGACAGGTTCCGCGAGCTATGCGACGAAGTTACTGTGCTCGCGAAGAACGGGAACGGGAACGGCAGTTGCGCTAACGGGGAGGGCTAGAAGCGATGCCTCCAGGCAGCAGGAAGTACAGGCTAGAGGACGCCGACAGCATCCTCAAGGCGTCTCTGGTGATCCCACAGAACAAGGTCGAGTGCGGCGAGGCGACGGACGTGGACGATTCCGCCGCAACCAAGATCACGCTCGATGCGCCGTGCAGACGCATCCGGGTAGTGGTCAACGCCTTCTCCACGGGCGCCGAGGCGGTCTGGTTCGCGTGGGGTTCCGATTACACGAATAACGTCGGCGGCCGCGTGCTGGTAACGGAGCAGGCGCCGCTCGATATCGTACTGGACGAACCCGAGAGCGAGTTCTGGGTGCGCCGGACACACGAAGGTACGCCCGGCGGCTCAACGAACGTAGCCATAATGGGCGTCTACTAACAGCCGCCCCGAGCGTCCCGTCAGATTCTCGTCGCAGCAGAAGATGTGCCTTGAATGGACTCCACCAAGAAGATCGAGGGGCCGTCGCAGGCCTCCTCGCCCACCAAGAACTTCGTCGATGGTGAACGCGAGCCGACACGCCACTTGGTCGATACTCCGCCGGCACCAGCTCCGTCGCCATTGGAGCAGGCGGCACCGGCGACTGAGGTCCTGGACGTTGCCGACGTTACGGACGACGGGCTCGATATCAAGATAGAAGAGCTCACTACCGCGTTCAGACTCACTATCCCGAAGCGCTATCTCGAGCGGACCGATTCGCACCGACTCGGCCAGCTAATCCGGCTGGCAACGAGCCCGCTGTTCATGCCGCTGCCGTCGGAGAAGCAGTACCTGAACTACGGGCCGGAACGCAAGGCGCGGAGCTGCGGTATCTGGATGGAGCAGATGGCGCACTACACCGGCGGACGCTACTCGATGTATCTCCTGGGCGTTGTCCTGTCGCAGTTCATGGACGTCACGATCGTTACTAATATGCCGGCACCTTTCGAGGGCGATTTCTCGGATTACGACCTCTCGCAGTTCCAGCGTGTGGTCGATACGCGCTGGGGTATGGACGTCTCCGAGAACACGTTCGATTTCGTCGTCGGTGTGCCCAATATCGGCGGCCAGTTCGCGAAGAGCTACGCTGAGCGGTTCGGCATCCCCTGTTACCTCGTCCTGTTCGAGAGCCCGAACTTCAAGCGCGAGACTTACCCCGACGGCAGGGACGCAACGGAAGACTACTGGGCGGACTACAAGAAGTGCCTGCGTACCTGCGACGGGATAGTCAGCCCGTCGGAAGTGAGCTCGGCGAAAGCTCAGGAGTGGCTGCCGGACTACAAGGGGCCGTGGTTCGTGCTGCGGCCCGGCATCAATCAGCTAGTAGCAGACGCGGCGCTTGCGAGCGTTGCCAATCCCGTGTTCGCAGAAGGCGAAGACGGAACGGAGGTCAGGGAACTCGCCCGGATAGAGCCTGACAGGAACCATCACGAGCTCATTTTCTGCGCACGCATGGTCGAGTTCAAGAACCCCGTCCGGGTCTTCGACGAGCTCGCCAGGGTGCTGGACCGGCCCGCGCACGTCACCGTACTCGGTAAGGTAGGTCCCGCGGCCCTTGCGCAGATCGCGGCGAAACAGGCCGCATGGCAGGCAGCCGACTTGGACGTCGAAGTTCGGGGGGTAGTGGATGACCGCGACAAGTTCGAGGCCATCAAGCGCGCCGATCTCATGCTGTTCCCCAGCCGGTTCGAGGGGTTCGGTATGCCGCCGGAAGAGGCGCTCTACATGCACACGCCCTGTGTGGCCTACGACCTGCCGGTACTAAGAAGCTCCTACGGCGACGGGCTGCTCTACGCGCCGCTGGGCGACCCGCGCGCGTTCGCCGAGAAGGTGGCGTGGGCACTGGACGAGGCGAACGAGTTCGAGGTCGATCTCTCAGTCGCCAAGGGTCGGGCCCGGATACTTGACTGGTGTACCGCTGAGGCACAGGCGGAGAAGGCGCTCGAGATCTTCCAGGTCGGCGGCCGCGGGCCGCGACTGTCGGTCGGCATGATCGTGTTCAACGGCGACACCTACATCACCGAAGCGCTCGACGGCGTCTACGACCTCGCACACGAGATCATCATCGTTGAGGGCGCAGTGCGCGGCATGTGGGAGCACGCCAACGGCCGCGGGTCCAGCACAGACGCCACTCTTCAGAAGATAGCGGGCTACCCGGACCCGGACCACAAGATAACGCTCGTCACTCCGTCGCCCGACCATCGCTGGGAAGACAAGGTCGAGATGCAGAACGAGATCGCCAAGCGAGTAACGGGCGATGTCTACCTGAAGCTCGATTCGGACGAGGTCTGGGATCCGCGGGACGTGGCCCGGATAGTCAAGATGTTCGAGGACGATCCCGAGCTGTCAGTTGTGAGAGTCGGGTTCCATCATTTCTGGACGAACTTCGAGACCGTCGCCGTTGGATGCCCGCAGTGGGAGTCGAAGATACCGCGATTCTGGCGCTGGCGGCACGGGTTCCATCACAGCGCCTCGTTCAACTACTTCGTCGACGCGAACGGTGTTCCGGTCAAGTCGGAGAACGGCTACAAGGAACTGGTCGTGCCCGACAAGCTGGTCTATCACTTCGGCTACGTGCAGCAGGTCGAGAAAGTCCGTGCGAAGCTGGGCTACTACGCCGGCCGCGGGATCGAGCGGAACGTTGAGGACCGCTACAGCAACTGGCAGCCGGGCGAGGAGACGCAGCCCACAACGGGCGGCGGTACGGCCGAGCCGTTCAGAGGCAGCTTGCCACCGGGGCTGGTAGCACACCAGTTCTACGGCGTAGAGGACGTGCGGGAGCTCTGACGTGAAGGTCTATCTCTATTCCAGGGCGAGACACGCGAGCCCGACTGCGCGGCTCCTCTGGGGCGACTACTGGGTCCGCGTGAAGCTCGAGCAGGCGTTTCTCGAGCTAGGGCACACAACGGCGCGGAACCCGTACCGGTCGGACCTGAACGTGTTCTGTTGGGGCAAGCCGCCCGTGAGAGGCGGCGTGCCCCGTGGCCGCCGCAACGTTGCATGGTTCTACAGCCATCCGGATCAGATGACGGCGGCCGAGCTCAGGCGCTACTCGATGGTCTTCTGCACGTCGTCGCTCTGGCTGCAGCAGGAGGCCAGCGGCCTGATCCATGACGCCGGTGTGCCGGTACGGTACCTGCCCGTCTGCTCGCATCTGTTCGGGCACGCGGACCCCGTCCTTATCAGGCCCACGGACGATCGGCTGTACGCCGGCAAGAACTTCGTGGACGGCTCGCGGTACCTCGATGCGACCGTGCCCGATGTGGTGTTCATCGGCAACGCCCGCTCGGGGCGGGGCGGCCG
>CAZAQL010000134.1:0-6526 GCA_964487295.1 uncultured bacterium
GCTGTCGTCAGGAGGAGTGCAGTGGCCGCGCAGACTGCGGATATGCGGACTGTCCGCGGCGTCCGGAGCCCAAGCACCCGCCTCCGGCTCGTCTCTGTCATTCTGTGTCGCCTGCTCCTGAGCGCGCGTCGAACCCGCGCATCGAACACAGGCAGAACGAGCCCGCTTCAATCCCCCGGTCGCGAAACCGCGAGGACCGCGCGGGCTCGTCATGCATGCAGTGGTCTACTGGTACAGCGACTTGATGATACCCCAGCTCGTGTCCTCGACCGGCGTGGAGCAGTCGTCAAGGTAGAGGTACATGCCGAAGTTCCAGGTCTCGTACGTGCCCGGGCAGTCCTTGGAGTAGGTGCCGAAGTAGTTGCCCGTGCCGCACATGCCGTCGTACGCGCCCTCGCCGTCGCGGATGATGATGACGAGACCGGTCATGCTGCCGGAGCAGAACTCGCCCTCGTCGAGCACGCCGTCGTTGTTGGCGTCGTCGACCTGGATCTCGATCGTGCAGACGCCCGTCATCAGACCACCGTTCGTGTCGTCGACGATCTCCAGAGCGTTCATCTCAGGCAGACCGTGGTTCGTGTCGAAGTAGCCCTTCCAGTAACCGGGCGTGCCGGGCGTGTAGTTCGCCGCGTAGAAGTTGTCCCAGATGTACTGGTAGCGCAGAGCCGGATCCGTCGGCCATCCCGCATCCGGAACCGTGATCGTCCAGGAACCGGCGACGATGTCGCCGCCCGGGTCCATGCCGCCCACGAAGGTCGGAGGGCTGTCCATGAAGTCACCGTTACCGACACCGTAGAACCACACGAATGTGTCCTGGGCGCATGCAACGGCAGCGACCGCGAGCACCGCGAGAACAATCACCAACGTGCGCATCTTATTCTCCTTTGGCTTGGCCCCTCATGGGGCGCTCCCTACGCACACCTTCAATCCTAGTTGTACAGGGCCTTGATGGTTCCCCAGGATGACTCCTCCACGGGGCTCCCGCAGAAGGTCGCGCTGAACTGCCCCATCAGGTTGACCGCGTCGTCGTCCGGCGGGTTGACGAAGTTGAAGTTCCCGCCGCTCATCGACCCGTTGCCGCAGTAGTCCGCGAAGGCGCCGGTTCCGGCGTCCGGGTTGAGGATGAACGTCACGGTCATCTGGTTGTTGCCGTGCTTCTCGTCCTGCGACAGGATGCCGTCGGCGTACCAGTCGCGGATCATGATCACGACCGAGGCGCCGCCGGAGATCGAACCGGCCGGGGACGTGAGGTCGAACGCGAACGAGGGCGAGACCGGCTGCGTCACGCCGTCGAAGTAGCCGAACCAGGCCTGTGCGCCGATGGTGCCGTCGTAGTTGTCCGCGAAGAAGTTCGTCCAGATGTAGTCGAACCTCGCCGTGGAGTCCGCGGGGTCGGGCCAGAGCGAGTCATCGATCTGGACCTCCCAGGTCCCCATGAGTCCAAACATGAACGTCCCGCTGTAAACGACCGGGCTCTTCATCAGACTCCCCATGCCCTGCGTGCCGTAGCTGTAAGTATCCGCGGCTGCCGGCATGGCGATGAGGAGCGCGAGCGTCAGGACGGTCGCGGCAAGCATGAGCTTCCTCATAATTGGACACGCTCCTTTCATTGGTGCCCGTCTGTGTTGAGTGTGCGAATCCATTGTCGTCACACCGATGCAGGAAGGAAAGACCCCCGTGCTCTCCATCGTCAGTGCACCAGCGCCCCGGCCTCGAGGTCACAGAAGACCTGTCCCGCTCCTTCGGGGACCGGGGTCCGTGGGTCGTTTCATCCATTGTCATCTGTTCGTGGTGGGTTCCACGATCTCGCTTCATAGTGTACTACACCATCCTTACCAAGTCAATTGCTTTTCGGACCAACCCGCACAGCCTGCGTGACTCGTCGGGGCAGAAGCGCGGAAAAGAGCCCAAAATGCGTCACACCCGGGCCCGCCTGGCCGGTTTGATGACATATCCGCAATATACCTTCCACCCGTCGCCTGCGCCGCGTACGAGTGTGGACGGGGGTGGCACGGTCCCGTAGAATGCTCTGGTCGATCCAGAGCGGCGCCGCGGCGGCATGGGAGTGCTCCGGTCGACGCGGAGCGGCGCCCGGGGCCACACGGGAGTGCTCCGTTCGACGCACGGCGGCGCCCGCGGTCGGCGGCGTCGCAGGGGACGAGTCGCGGACACCGCATCCCGGCCGATCGACGGAAATCGGAGAGCCCATGTCACGAGACGGACACTGCGCGGAGGAAACGAGGCGACTCAAAGTGTGGGCCGCGCTGCTCTTCCTTGGCGCGCTCGCGCTGCGCCTGATCTACGTCCATCACCTTCAGGCGAGTCCACTCGCTCAGACGCCGATGCTCGACGAGCTGTACCACGTGGAGTGGGCGCGAGAGCTCGCGGCCGGAGATTGGCTCGGCGGCAGCGTGTTCTTCCGAGCGCCACTCTACCCGTATGTGCTTGGAATCGTGCTCGCGATCCTCCGCGGAAGCCTGACCGCCGCGCGCGTCGTGCAGGCCTGCTACGGGGCGCTCATCCCTGTGGTCACGCTCTTCCTGGCCAACCGGGTGTGTGGCCGTCGCTGCGCGCTCATCGCCGGCGTCCTCGCCGCGGCCTATCCGTTCCTCATCTACTTCGACAACGAGCTTCTCATCACGTCGCTCATCGTGCTCCTCGATGCGCTCCTCCTGCTTCTCATCCTGCGCGCGGATGAGCACCCGTCGTGGACACGCTGGCTCGGCGTCGGACTGGTCATGGGACTCTCGGCCATAGCGCGTCCGAACGTGCTTGCGACGGCGCCCGCGATCTTCCTGTGGATGTGGCTCTCGGCGCGGGCCGACGCGCGGTCCGCCGCATCGAGCGGGAGGCCCGCTGGCCGCCCGAGGGGCGACGGAGAAGCGACGGCCGACGGGCCGGCTTCAGACACGGAGAGCCGCGCTCCGTCGCGGTTCACGCTTCTGAGCCGGGCGACCCCGCTCAGGACGGCCCTGCACCGCTTCGCCGTGCTGGTCGCCGGCGCCGTCCTCATCGTGCTTCCCGTGACGCTCCGGAACGCGGCGCTCGAGAAGGACTTCGTGCTCATCGCGTCCCAGGGCGGCATCAACTTCTTCATCGGGAACAATTCCGCTTCGGACGGAGTGTCCGCCGTCGTGCCGGGACTGGGCGAAGCGTGGGAGTATGACGACTGCGAGCGTATCGCTCAAAGGGAGGTGGGGCGGAGGCTCAAGCCGAGCGAGGTCTCCGCGTTCTGGTATCGTCAGGGGCTCGACTTCCTGACGAACAGACCCGGGGACGCGTTCCGTCTCTACGTTCGCAAGGCCGTTCTGTTCCTCGACCGGTACGAGCTTGCGAACAACAAGGACATCTACTACTTCGGCTCGATGTCGTGGGTCTTCCGGGGACTCTCCTGGCTGCACTTCGGGGTCGTCGCGCCGCTCGCGGCGCTGGGCGCCCTGGCGTTCGCGCACCGGCGACGCGAGGACGGTGAGGGGATGACGGTACGCGGCCGCCGTCCCGCCGGGCTCGTGGCTCTCTTCGTCGTGTCCTATGCGGCCACCGTTCTGCTCTTCTTCGTCAACGCGCGGTTCAGGATGCCGGTCATCCCCGGGTTGCTCATCTTCTCAGCCGTCGGGCTCGTCTGGCTCTGGGATGCGGCGCGATCAGCCCGGTGGGCGCGCGTCGGAGCCGGTCTCGCCTGCGTCGCGGTCGCGGCGACGTTCGTCAACGTCGACTTCTACGGGACGCACGTGGGCGACCGCGCGCAGACGCACAACACGATCGGGCTCGCGCACGCGGGGAGTGGCCGCTATGAAGAGGCGGTGGCCTCCTACGACCGGGCCATCGAGCTGGCGCCGGCGTACGCGAAGGCGTGGAACAACCGCGGCGTCGCGCTCCAGAGAATGGCCGAGAACGAGCAGGCGCTCTCGTCCTACGCGAAGGCGGCCGAGCTCGACCCCACGCTCGCGACGGCGCCGAACAACATCGGTGCTCTTCTCTGGGAACTCGGGGATCTGGAGTCGGCCGTGGGGTGGCTCCGGCGTGCGGTCGAGGCCGACCCATGGCTGGCGGAGGCGCAGTACAATCTGGCGTCGGTGCTGTTCCGTCTGGGCGACTCAAGGGGTGCGGAGCTCGCCTTCCAGGCCGCCGTCCGCGCGCGGCCGCGGTTCGCCGAGGCGTGGCACGACTACGGCCTGCTGCTCGAACGCGAGGGTCGACTGCCGGAGGCCGTGGCGGCTCACCAGCGGGCCGTGCTCATCAGCCCCGGCGATCTTGAGGCGAAGAACAGTCTCGCTGTCGTTCTGGCGCAGACGGGTCAGTACCGGGAGGCCATCGCCGAGCTCGAGGAGGCGCTTTCGATGGCGCCGGGTCACCCCGACCTCACCGCCAACCTCGAGATCATCCGCCGGCTCATGGAATCGCACGAGCGGTAGCGCGCGCCCAATCGGTCCGGGGCGCGGCACCATCATTCCATCGGATCGCGCGCCCAATCGGTCCGGGGCGCGGCACCATCATTCCATCGGAGCGAGCGCCTCACCCGCCCGCATCCTGACGAACGGATGCGTCTCCCGCGCGAGAAGCTTCGAGAGCGCCTTCCGCGCTCGTCTGTCGGCGCCGATGCGCCCGATGGCCTCGGCCGCGAAACCGCGGACGGCCCAGTCGTCATCCAGAAGGAGACCGCCGAGCGGCCCGAGCGCCGAAGGGTCCCCGATGCGGCCGATGACCGAGATGGCCACGAGGCGGCCCGGCCCTTCACCCACCAGTGCCGTCTCCATGATCGGGCGGCCGAGCGCCTCGGGTCCGAGCTCCGCGAGGGCGGCCGCCGCGCTGTATCGCACCTGGTAGAACGCATCACCGAGCGCGTCGACCAGGGGCTTTAGAGCCTCGGTCGCGACCGCCTCGCGTGCCGCCAGTGAGCGTTCGAAGCGGTCGCGATCGGCGCCGCTCAGGTCCCTGCCGGGGTCCGCGTCGTCGCCGGGCGCCTCGCCCGAAGTCGCCCCCGGCGAATCGGGCACTGTGGCCATGCGGCGGAGAGCGACGGCCGCGCTCTTTCTCACGATCTCGTTCTCGTCATCGAGAAGGCGGAGCAGCGCATCGAGTCCCGATGCGTCGCCGATCCGCCCGAGCGCACCCGCGACCGACGAACGCACCTTCCAGTCCTCGTGTCGCGCGGCGCGCGTCAGCCCCGGCGTGGCGCGTTCGTCGTCGAGCCGACCGAGGATCGAGGCGGCCATCCTCGCGCCGCGCAGCGTGTCGGTGCGCTCGAGTTCCGCATCCAGCGCATCGATGAGCGGTTCGACGGCCGGCTCTCCGATCCGGACCAGGATATCCTCGAGCGCATGTCGCTCCCTCGGTCCATCGGTGTCGAGCTCGCCGACGAGGTACGGAAGGGAGCGCTCGTGATCCCGCACGAGGATCCTTCTCGATGGCTGGATCATCGGCGCGAACTGGAGCGCCGCGGACGACGCTCTAAGGAAGAGCTCCTCGGGGCTCAGCGCGGCGAGGGCGAGCGTGTCGACGAGCGCCGGTTCATCGAGCGGCTCCTGCGCCGCGGCGTGTGGCGCCGCAATGAACGTGAGGAGGAGCAGCGCGGTGACGAGGCCGGTGGTCAGGCGCCCACTCGGGCCTGGCGCCGGCGTCTCGGGACGGTGGGCTCTCGGCTCGTTCGTCTGCTCGTTCGTCTGGCTCCTCATCGCGGGTCACCTCCTTCCTCGTCCACGGACCAGGCCTCGATGTCCACACCGATGCCGTGATGGCTGTAGCTCCACCACGTGTTGTCTCGGCCGCGCCCGGTGTAGGCGTCGGTCCCGCCGCAGTCCAGAAAGATGCCGACGCTGCCGTAGTCCCGCCGCAGGTTGCCGTAGCCGTGCGTGTTGTCGGGGTCTCTCAGACCGTAGGCGTCATCGCCCTCATCGTCGATGAGCACCCCGATGCCGTTGGCGTTCCCCGCGGCCTGCGAGAGGTCGTGGCAGGTGTAGTTGTCGTCGCCGGCGAGGTCGTGGAGCAGGCCGATGGCGAGGTCGTGTCCGCATCCCTGTGAGACGCCCTTCGACACGTAGTTGTCGTCTCCCTGGTAGTCCACGAGGGCGGCCACCGTGATGTGCGTACCCGCTCCCTGCGCGTACTGGTACGAGACGTACTGGTCGTTGCCGGCGAAGTCGACGAGGCCGCCGACTGCGAACCAGTAGCTCGATCCCTGTCCGAAGATGTCGGAGACGTACACGTCGTTCCCGGAGCCGTCGACGAGCATGCCGATTCCGCCGGAGGCGTCCGGACGCCAGCCGAACCCGAACCCCTGCGAAAGGCTGATGTAGTGATCGAAGTACCGGATCTCGTCCGTGTACTTACCGCCGGCGTAGTAGGAGTCGTTCCCGGCGAGATCGTCGAGCAGCCCGAAGCCCATCACAAAACCGAAGCCCTGTGAGAAGACCGCGGCGCGGTACGAGTCGTTCCCCTCGCCGTCGAGGAGCACGCCGATCCCGAACGCGCCGGAGCCCTGCACGCACGTGTCGCCCTGGTAGGTGTCGTGACCGTTCGCGTCCCG
>CAZAQL010000135.1:0-6300 GCA_964487295.1 uncultured bacterium
GTCTCCCCCCCCCTCCAACTCGACGCTTCGCCATCCCGAGACTCGTCAGCGCTCCCCCGCCCAGCCCGGATCGTCGAACCGCTGGATCTCGAGCAGATAGCCGTTCGGGTCCCGAAGGAAACAATGATAGATGCCGTACTCCTCGTTGGCCGCCGGCTCCTTCTCGAAGCTCACGCCGGCCTCGCTGAGGTGTTCGAACCATCCGTCGACGTCGTCGGTGACGAGCGTGAGGATGACGCCCGTCGGCTGGTCCGCCTCGGCCCTCCGGCAGAACCCCAGATAGCACTTCTGAGCGGTACGGTAGATCCTGCACGCGCCCTGGTCGAGCACGAGCTCGAGGCCGAGCACTTTCTCGTAGAACCTGGCTGTCCCGTCCAGGTCGCGTGTGTAGCAGAATGTGATCTGTGCGTCGAAGAGCTCCATGGCTTCCTCCGTGTCCCCGGCGATGGGGGGCTCACGGCGCGGGGTTCGACCGCTCCGGTGCTGCGGTCCGCCGCGCCTACAGCAGCCTCTCCTGGAACCGCTCGATCGTCAGCGGCGCCGACCCCTCGTAGTGGTTGTTGACGTTCACGTAGACGCTGACGCCGCGGCCGAGCAGGTCCTTCGTCACGCCGGCGACGGCCGAGAGCTCGTCGTCCTTGGGCGCCACGATCCGGTCCCAGACCTTCCCCGTGTGCTTCTCGATGCCCTGGCGGTTCGGCCCGTGCAACCGAATGACCACGGCGTCGTGCTTCGCCAGCTCGTCTCTCCACCTGATGTACAGCTCGATGACCGACGGCATGTAGTAGCCCTGCAGGAGCACGGGCATGACGCGGCGCCTCTCGAGGAGCTCGAAGAACGCCCCGTCGAGCCACTTGGGGTTCCTGAGCTCGACACCGTACCGGTACCCGGACGGAAGCCCCTCGAGGAAGGGGTCCAGATCCGAGAGGAACGCCTTCTCCGACTTCATCTTCTGCCGGTTGAGATATTCGAACTGGAACATGACCGGACCGAGCGTGTCCCGCATGGGCTCGAGCGCGGAGAGGAACCGCTCGACGAGGTCGAGCGAGAGGAAGTGCGGGTTCGGATCCAGCGCCTGTATCTTCGATTTGCGGTACTGATGCGTGAGCGTGACGCTGTTCGGGGCCTTGACGGTGAAGCGGAACGTGTCGGGCACGGCTTCCCGGTACGACCTCACGTCGGCTTCGGCCGGCATCCTCGCCCGGCCGCTCTTCCCGAGCGACCAGAACCACCGATCGACCTCGACCGTGTCGTACTTGCGCGCGTACTCCGCGAGGAAGTCGATCCCCTCTGGAGCCGAGTAGACGAGCCCCGTCCACGAGCGGTACTTCCAGCTGCACGTGCCGATCCTGAGCTCAGCCATCGGACTCCTTCTCGGTACGATCCACGCCGGCTCCCTCCCGCGGAACGTCCCCGGTCGGAACCGGCGTCTCGGCAAGCGGGAACGACTGCCGCCGCCGCCACTTGCCCTCCTCGTGCGTCATGAGCGAGACCTCCCCGACCTCGACCTCGATCGGTTCGGCCGTCATGACGGCCTGGACCTCCCTGCAGACCCGCGCGAGCTCCTCCGGGTCCTCCGAGTGCGCGACCGTCAGGTGCGGGTCGGGCGACTCGACGGCGCCGCCGTACGGCGGGTAGTCCGGGTAGCGCTCGACCGTGTACGCGATGAGCTGGTCGATCGGCTCCCGCGGCTCGGGCACGAGGAACAGCACGTCCGCGAACTGCCCGAGCCGGGTCAGACCGAAGGAGAACCTCGGGAACTTCGAGAAGTGCTCCCAGAGCCCGGCCAGCAGCTCCTCGGTGATCCCCTCGACGTCGACGAACGGGAAGAGAACCGTCACGTGCGCGGGCATCCCGAGCGGCGCGACGGGATCGTACTTCTGCCGAAACGGCCCGACGAGCTCCTCGGCCCCCGGAACCTCGATGACGAGCGCCGATGTTCCCTGAGTTCTCACTCCGCGCTCCAGTCTCCGGCGAGTGCCGGCCTGCTCCCGCCGCTCAAGCCGTCTCCGAGTCGTCGAGCTCCCAGTCACGCGCGTACGCTTCGAAGCAGCCGAATGCCGCCTTCCTGAAGGACTCGAGGATCGCTTCGTTGAAGACCGGCATGAGGTCGGCCCGGTAGTGGAGGCCGAAGTACCGCTGCGCCACGGTGATGTGGCCTTGCCGCTCCACCTCCTCGAGCATCGCCGCAGCGGCCTTGTCGCCGTGTACTCGCCGCATCACCTTCTCGAGCATCGCGACCCGCTCGGGAAGCGCCTGGATCGTCGCGTGGTCGTACTTCTCGTCGTAGACCCTCCGCAGCTCCTCGTCAGGCAGCTCCGAGTAGCGCTCCTCGTGCACGAACACCGCCGGCGAGAGCTTCCGCCGGGGCTGCGGCCGCTTCTTCGGATAGCCCACGCTCAGCAGCACGACCGGGAACACTCCTCCGGGCATGCCGAGCATCTCCCTGAGCTCCGTGAAGCTCGACATGATGCTCCCGACGTAGACCGAGCCGAGTCCGAGCGCGTCGGCCGCCGTGCAGACGTTCTGCGCGGCGATGACCGTGTCCTGAAACGCGATCCAGAACGACATGAACGTGTCGCGCGCCGTGAACGGCGCGCCCTCGAGCCTGGCCCACCGCTCGAGGCGATGGTAGTCGATGCAGAAGACGAGCGCCACCGGGGCGCGGGACACGAACCGCTGACCGCCGCACAGCTCGGTCAGCCGCTCCTTCGTGCTCTCGTCCCGGACCGCGACGATCGAGTACGGCTGGAGGTTGCCGCCCGTCGGAGCGTGCGCCGCTGCGCTCATGATCGTCTCGAAGACATCATCGGGGATCGGCCGGCTCTCGAAGTCGCGCACGCTCGCGCGCTCGAGGAGCAGGTTCATCGTGTCGTTGTCATGTCCCGAGCCGCTCCCGGCCGGTCCGTGATGGGATGGCATGTCGTTCCGTGTCATTCGACCTCCGGTTCTGTGACCTCAGAGCGCGCGTGCGTCCCGCCGCGTTAGGCCTCTCGGTCGCGGTGTCCCGGCTCGTCGGGCTCGACGTGCACGACGACCTCGATGACGTCGCAGCCGCACGCCAGGACGCGCCGTTTCGCCTCCTCCGCGATGTCGTGCCCCTCGCGAACGGACATCTCCGGGTCGACGAGCAGATGCACATCGACCGCGACCCGGCCTCCCATGAGCCGCGCGCGCAGCTCGTGATGGGAGTTGACGCCACCGGTTCCGTCGAGACATCGCGCGATCCGCTCGAGCACGTCGTCCGGGGGAGCGCTGTCGACGAGCTCGCCCAGGCTCTCGCGGACGATGCGGACCGCGACGACGGCGAGGAACGCGGCGAGCACGACGGCCACGACGTGATCGAGGAAGGCCCAGTCGGGTCCTCCTATGACGATGCCTGCAAGGCCCGCGGCCGCTGCCACGGACGTGAAGGCGTCCGTCCTGTGGTGCCAGGCGTTGGCGACCAGCGACGAGTCGCGCTCGCGCTCCCCCACGCGCCGCGTGAGGCGGTAGAGCAGTTCCTTGACGGGCACCGACACCAGCGCCGCGATGAGCGGTACGACCGCCCTGACCTGATCGTGCTGCTCTCGATGCGTCGCGATGGCGGTCCACGCGATCCAGACCGCCGCGCCGAACAGTGACAGTCCGACGAAGACCGTCACGAGCGTCGTGACGCGTCGGTGACCGTACCTGTGCGTGCCGTCCGCCGGCTTGTCTGCCACGCGAATGCCGGCGAGGACCGCGACGTCGGTCACGAGATCCGACAGGCTGTGGAACCCGTCGGCCAGAATGGTCTGGCTGGAGAAGACGACGCCCGACGCGATCTTCGCCGCCGAGAGGAGCGCGTTCATCCACAGGCCCAGCCATGTCACGCCCTGTCTGGTCACTGAGGTCTCCCGTCCTGTCGCCGCGCACCCGCCGCGGGCCAGTAGATGACCTTCGAGAGCACCGGGTCGTCATCCCGGTCGTACACGTCTCCGCTCCCGACAGCCCATTGTGCGGCTTTCCCGGCGCGTCTTCAAGGCCGCGCTGGGTCCCCGGGCTGATTCATGATAGAATGGAAGAATGGAGACGATGGCACGCACGAGTCGCGATCACGTCGGCATCGCATGCGCAGCGGCGCTCGCTCTGCTCGTCGCGTTCACCCCTGCGCCGGCCGCCGCCACCTCGCTCCGCGAGGCCTACGAGGCAGCGGGTCCGGGCGGCGGACACGACAAGCTCGTCACGCTCGAGACCGGGCGGGTCTACACCGGCGGCCTGCTCATCGGACCCGTGCTGTCACCCAGAAGCTGGCTCCTCGAGGGGGAACCGGGCCTCAACGTCAGGATCGACGGCAACGGGGCCATACTCGACCTCAGGGGCGAGCAGATCTGCATCTCCTACTGCTCGAACACGCTCGACATCGAGGACTGCGTCATCCTCCGAGGCAACGTCCGGTTCCGCGGCATCGACACGTTCGACCACTACGAGATCCCGACGGGCTCGGTGCGCTACTGCACGTTCTACGAACCCCACGACTACGGCGTCAGACTCCAGGGCACCGGCTCCGGTGTGACGCTCGAACGCAACATCGTCGTCGACGCCTTGAACACGGGCCCCGATTTCCTCTACGTCAACGGCTGGTCGAACGACTGGCTCCCGACCGGCGCGAGCTTCTCCCCCAGCGTCCAGGTGGGCCTCTACGGCTACCCCACGATCCGGGACAACTGGACGTATCACTCCGACCACCACGCGAACTCGGACTCGCTGAGACACTTCTGCCTGCTCTGTGAGTACGGCTGAGTGATCCCGACGCCCTGGCCGGAGGCCGGGCAGTGGCCCAACAACAACGTCATCGGCACTGACCCCCAGCTCTCCGATCCGGACAAGCTGGACTTCACCCTGAAGGCGGGCTCGCCGGCCGTCGGCTACGGATGCCAGACCTTCGCCTCGACTCCGGTATGCCGGCCGTCTGCGTCCGCCGCGGCGTCTCGAAGCGCGAATCGTGTAAGCGCCGCGTGGTCGACCGATGGCGCGGCATTTGAAATGGAGGACCGGCAGGCAGGCGCCCGACACGGACGGTCGCTGCTCGAGGTCTCGGGCGACATCACGACCGACACGGTCTGGGACGCCGACACGGTCCGGGTGACCGGCGATGTCACCGTGCTCCATCCCGCCACCCTCACCGTCGTCCCCGGCGCCCGCGTCGTCTTCACCGACCACGACGCGCTCACGATCCACGGACGTCTCCTCGCCGTCGGCGCGGCGGAGGATCCGATCGTCTTCACGACGGACGAGCCCGGGGCATTCGCGCCCGACTCGACCACGGCGGGCTCCTGGGGCGGCATCAGATTCCCCTGGACGAAGGCCGACCTCGGCGAGTCCCGCCTCGAGTGGTGCGTCATCGAGTACGCGAAGGGCGTCACTGGAGATGCGCCGGGCGGCGCTCTCACGGTCGAGGGATGCTCGGGTGTCCTTGTCAGGAACAGCGTGCTCAGCTCGAACGTCGCCTCGTACGGAGGCGCAGTAGCCTGCACGCATCAGGCGGCCCCGACGTTCGTCAACTGCCTCTTCGAGGGGAACACGACCCTCTGGCACGGCTCCGCGGTCTACAGCGAGTACGGCTACCCGAGAATGTCGTCGTGCACCTTCGCCGGCAACACGGTGGATAACGGGAACGAGTACGAGCGGACGGGCGTGGTCCACAGCCACATCGGCAAGCCTGTGATGGTCGGCTGTATCGTCTGGGACAACCCCTCGCTCTACTACCTCCCGGGCGAGCTCACGGAGTGCAAGGGCTTCTACACGACGTACTCGTGCGTCGAGGAGGGGCTCGACGGGGTCGGCAACATCGACATCGACCCGCTCTACGAGGGCCTCGATGCAGGCGAGTTCTCCGTCGTGCCCTGGTCGCCGTGCGTGAACGCGGGCCCGGTCGACACGATCGGTCTGAGGCTCCCGTCCACGGATCTCTCCGGCGCCCCGCGCGTGTGCGAGGGCAGGATCGACATGGGGTGCTACGAGCCGGCGCCGGTGACCGGCGTCGAGGACGCCCCGCAGGCAGTCGCGCTCACGCCCCCATTCCCCAACCCGACGCGTGGAGACTGCGGACTCGCCTTCTCGCTTCCAGCGGAGGCCGACGCATCCCTCCGACTGTACGACGTCGGCGGGCGGCTCGTCCGGACACTCAGAGAAGGACGGCTCGAAGCCGGACGCCACGCCGCGAGGTGGGACGGGAAGAACGACGACGGCGACCGCGTGGCGGCAGGCGTGTACCTCGCCCGGCTCTCGGTCGCGGGCACTCCCGGCGCGACGCGCAAGATCGTCCTCGTCCGTTAG
>CAZAQL010000136.1:0-6240 GCA_964487295.1 uncultured bacterium
GAGGTTGTCCTGCGGGTTGCCATCGAGACTGTCGCCGCCGGCGTTGGCGAAGATGACGCAGTGCGTGATGAGTGGGTTGGCGGACCCCGGATTGAGTTGAATGAGCGGTGTGGAGACCCCGTCATTGAAGGCGAAGATGCAGTTCTCGACCGTAGCTCCCTTGCCCAGCACCACATGCGCCTGAGTGCTGTAGTTCCCCACGAACGTGCAGTTGCGGACGAGAACGTCCATGACTTCGTACTGCGGAACGAGGTACGAGAGACGCAGGGTCATCTCGGAGCCCGCTCCCCCGTTTGCGTAGAAGATGCAGTCCTCGATCGTGATGGGAAGCGTCCCGCGTGCTGCGATGGTGCTCCCGTGCCAGCTTCGGCAGCCCTCGATCACACACCGTCTGAACGTCACACCGTGGTCGGTGATGTAGCTCGCGCCGCCGTCCAGCCCCCCGTTGCAGTTCGCGAATACGCAGTCCTCGACGAGGGACGTATAGTCGCCGTACTCGAAGTAGAGCGCACCTCCATAACCGTAGTGGTCGTCCCCGGTCCAGAGAGCCGTGCAGTTCTCGAAGATGCAGTCCCTTACCTCGATAGACCTTGCGGTGGAGTAGATGGCACCCCCATTTCCGTTGATGGTGCGCGCCCCCGAGAACGTGAACCCCTCGATCCTCGTCCCGCTGGCGCTGGTGGCGAAGCAGCCTCCCGAGCCGATGACCGTGTTGCCGGGAGCCATCGTCGTTGCGCCCGGGCCGGCGGTCGAACGGATGAGTAACCTCTTGTTCACAGTGACGTGCGAGTTTCCAGTCCCCGAGTACGTGCCCGGCGCTACAAGGACCGTGTCGTACACGGCGGCGGCGTCCACGGCCTCCTGGATCGTCAGGAAGTCGCCGGAGCCTCCTTGGTCAACAAGCCAGGTCGCCGCATGTACGTGTGGAGCGGTCAGGACCATCGATGCTGCGATGACGGCGATGACGGCGGCGAGCGCGAGCGGGAGGCTCCTTCGAGCTGGCATGGTCGAGTCCCCTTGCCATGATGGGACGTGGAGGGCGTCACGCTAAATGCAGTACGAGCACATGATATCATATGGTCGGCCAGGGCGTCCAGAGCGTTCTCCTGCATCACCCGTGAACCGCGGGCGGCCGTCGTCTTCGGGCTCACCGGCGCGGGCGACACGCTCTGCCCCGCCCGGCCGCGACGCAGGTTGACCTCGATTCAGCGTCGGGGTATAATCGGTTCGGTGTTCTCGGAGTCGGCCACGAGCCACAACTCGCCTCGAAGCTTCTGCTCCGGGGCGTTTGGTTCGTAGGAGGGCTCTCTTGCGAGGCGGAAGTCACGCTCAATCAGGAGGTTGGAGTGGCCAAGCGCACTATCGTCACCATGCCCGGCGACGGTATCGGGCAGACCGTGCTCCCGGAGACCCTGCGGGTCCTCGACGCGGTCGGGTTCGAGGCTGAGTACGTGCACGCGGACATCGGCTGGGAGTTCTGGAAGACCGAGGGCAACGCGCTTCCGGAGCGTACGCTCAAGGCGCTCGAGGAGCACAAGATCGGTCTGTTCGGCGCCATCACGTCGAAGCCGAAGGACAAGGCCGCGGAGGAGCTCGCGCCCGAGCTCCGCGACAAGGGCTACGTCTACTACAGCCCGATCGTCGGGATGCGGCAGCACTTCGATCTCGACATCTGTCTGAGGCCGTGCCGCTCGTTCGCCGGCAACCCGCTCAACTTCATCCGCAGGAAGGGAGAGGGGTTCGAGGAGCCGATGGTCGACGTGGCCATCTTCCGCCAGAATACCGAGGGGCTCTACGGCGGCGTCGAGTGGACGGACCCGCCCGACGAGGTGCGTAAGGCGCTCGAGACACACCCGAAGATGAAGAAGTTCGCCGACACGCCCAGCGAGGACCTCGCGATCTCGACGCGCATCTTCACGCGCAGGGCGTGCCACCGGATCACGAAGGCCGCCTTCGAGCACGCGAAGAAGTTCGGCTACAAGTCCGTGACCGTCTGCGAGAAGCCGAACGTCATCCGCGAGACCTCGGGCATGATGATGTTCGAGGCGAGGAAGGTCGCAAAGGATTACCCGGGCATTGAACTCTGGAACACCAACATCGACGCGCAGATGATGTGGCTGACGAAGAACCCCGAGGACTACGGGGTCATCGTCGCCGGCAACATGTTCGGGGACATCGTCTCCGACGGCTTCGCGGGTCTCGTCGGCGGACTCGGGTTCGCGTGCAGCGCCAACATCGGCGATGAGGTTGCGGTCTTCGAGCCGACGCACGGCTCGGCGCCGAAGTACGAGGAGCTCGACCCGTCGATCGTCAACCCGATCGCGATGATGCTCTCCGCCTGCATGATGCTCGACCACATCGGCGAGACGGAGAAGGCGACGAGGATCCGGGACGCGATCGCGGCCGTCATCGCCGAGGGGAAGATCCGCACCTACGACATGATGAAGATCCGCGGCGGCGCCGACGTCATCGGGAAGGGCGCGGCCACGACCGGGCAGATGACCGAGGCCATCATCGCGCAGTTGTAGTCTCTTCCGTGACCCCGGGCGAGCTCGCCCGGGGTCACGCCTCTTCCCGCGAGCGCAGGCCTCGGCCGGACGCCGGTTCGGGCGCGGTCGGGGGGCCGGCGCAGCGGAGCGAGAGGCAGACGCGAGGAGCGAACATGGGACAGACTTTCGCGCAGAAGATCCTGGCCGGGGCCGCGGGGCTCGAGAGCGTCGTCCCCGGGCAGATCGTCACGGTCAGACCGGACCACCTTCTGACGCACGACAACACGGCCGCGATCATCGGCAAGATCAAGGACGACCTCGACACGTACGGCGTCGTCCGCGACGACCTGTCGGTCATCGTGCTCGACCACGTGACACCGGCCGCGAACGAGAAGACGGCGACCGGACACCAGTCGGTGCGCGAGTTCGTGAAGAGGTTCGGCCTCCGGAACTTCTACGACGTCGGCGTCGGCGTCTGCCATCAGGTCGTGGTCGAGAAGGGCCACGCCCTGCCCGGCAGGATCCTGGTCGGCAGCGACTCACACACGTGCTCGTACGGGGCGGTCAACGCGTTCTCGACCGGGATCGATCGGACCGAGGCCGCGGCGCTCATGCTCGTCGGCGAGACGTGGTTCCGCGTGCCGCCGACCATCCGGGTGACGCTCACCGGGGCGCTCAAGCCGCCGGTGTCCGCCAAGGACTTCATCCTCACGCTCATCGGGGACATCTCGGCCGGAGGCGCGACCTACCAGGCGGTCGAGTTCCACGGCGACATCTCATCGCTCGGGATCGAGGACCGTTTCACGATCGCGAACATGGGCATCGAGATGGGCGGCAAGATCGCGGTGTTCCCGTTCGACGACGTGACCGAGCGGTATCTGAGCTCGATCGGCGTCGACCGCGGAAGCTTCGAACCGGTCTGGGCCGACCCCGATGCGGAGTACATCCGCGAACTCGAGTACGATCTCGGCGCGATCGAGCCGGTCGTGGCGATGCCGCATAAGGTCGACAACGTCAAGCCGATCGGCGAGGTCGAGGGCAGGCCGATCCAGCAGGCGCTCATCGGCACGTGCACGAACGGGCGGCTGTCGGACTTCCACGCCGCGGCGAGGATGCTGGAGGGGAAGAAGGTCGACCCCGGCGTGAGGCTCCTGCTCTTCCCGGCGTCGCGGTCCGTGCTCGAGGCGGCGATGGACGACGGAACGATGGCGAAGCTCATCCGGGCCGGCGGCGTGCTGATGCCTCCGGGCTGCGGGCCGTGTCTCGGCGCGCACCAGGGAGTGCTCGCGCCCGGCGAGTTCTGCCTGTCGACCGCGAACCGGAACTTCAAGGGGCGAATGGGCTGCAAGGAGGCGGAGATCGGGCTCGCGAGCCCGGAGACGGTGGCCGCCTCGGCGCTGGCCGGGAAGATCGCCGACCCGCGCAAGGTCGCGTAGGTCGCACACGCGTCTCGCACCGTTCGCCTGGGGCGAGGGCGGCGGCGCGGGGACCGGTGGCGTCGAAGGCCCGACCAGGCCGGCGCGCCGCAAGGAGGTGAACGTTGAGAGTCTGGAAGTACGGAGACGACATCAACACCGACATGCTCTTCCCCGGCAAGTACACGTACACGTGCTCGACGCCCGACGAGATCCGGCCGCACCTGCTCGAGGACCTCGATCCCGATTTCGCGGGCGCGGTGCAGCCGGGCGATATCGTCATGGCCGGAGAGAACTTCGGGTGCGGCAGCTCGCGCGAGCAGCCGGTGCTCGGGCTTAGGTCGGTCGGCGTGTCGGCCGTCATCGCGAAGAGTTTCGCGCGCATCTTCTACCGTGCGGCCATCAACCAGGGGCTCGTGCTCATCGAGTGTCCCGAGGCCGTGGACGCCTACCGCGACGGCGACGAGGTCTCACTCGACGTCGAGGGGGGCAAGGTCAGGGTCGGGGAGGCCACGTACGATTTCCCGCCGCTTCCGGCGGAGATCCTGGCCATCCGTGATGCCGGCGGACTCCTGGCGTATGCCAGGGCCAGACTGGCGAAGAGGAGCTAGCAGAGCATGGGAGACACGAGGGAGAAGAACATGGCACTCTCGGAGGACATTCGGAAGCTCTTCCCCGAACTCGATCTCATCGAGGACCGCACGCTCCGCGAGCAGACGCTTGACGTCTGGACCGAGGCGGCGGAGCAGGGCGGCTGGACGGCGGAGGATCTGACGAAGATCCCGTTCACGCTTCTCATCGAGACGGGGAACATAAGCCTCATAGACCACACGCGCGCCGTGACGAAGACGGCCATCGCGATCTGCACCGTGCTCACGGCCGAGTACGGAGACGAGCTGCCGATCGACCGCGACCATCTCATCGCCGGCGGGCTTCTGCACGACGTGGGCAAGTGTCTCGAGTACGAGCGCAAGGGCGGCAAGATCGTCAAGAGCGAGCGCGGAAGGGACCTCAGGCATCCGTTCTCCGGCACGGCGCTGGCGTTCCAGCGGGGACTGCCGAGCGACATCTGCCACATGATCGCCGTGCACGCGGGCGAGGGGACCGGTCACCGGCATACGACGGAGGCCTTCATCATCCACCACGCCGACTTCGTCAACTTCGAGCCGCTGAAGAACAAGGCGCAGGGCTAGCACGGGACGGTGAGGGACGTGACGCCGCCGGGTCCGGACCGCACGCTGTCGACCGGACGCCGGGCGGAGCGACTCGAGCCAGATGGATGCGAGCAAGGGGGGCGCGCGAGCGCCCCCTTCCTCTTGACGCGCGGGGGCTCAGATGGCAGCCTGCGGGTGCGCTCGAGAATCCCATCATGGAGGTTATGACATGACGTTGCTCTCGGCGGCCCTGCTGCTCTTCCTGGTGATGGACCCGTTCGGGAACATCCCGCTCTTCGTTTCGGCGCTCTCGGGCGTCGAGCGGAAGCGTCACCTGCGCGTCATCATCCGCGAGCTCCTCATCGCGCTCGGCATTCTCGTGCTCTTCCTCTTCGCGGGCCAGACGCTCATCGGCGCGCTCGGCATCGGGGAGCCGGCGCTCTCGGCGGCCGGCGGCACGGTGCTGCTGCTCATCGCGATCAAGATGGTGTTTCCCCGCCAGGGCGGCCTGATGGAGGACGTCGAGGGCGAGCCCTTCATCGTCCCGCTCGCCGTTCCGTATGTCGCCGGTCCCTCGGCTCTCGTGTCGACCCTCCTCATCATGAACGGCGCCCCCGCGCGCTGGCCCGAGTGGCTCGGGGCCGTCGGCATCGCCTGGTTCGCTACCGGCGTCATCATCGTCCTGTCGGGACTCCTGCTCAAGCACATCGGGCGCCGGGCCCTCATCGCGATCGAGCGCCTGATGGGGATGCTCCTCGTCGCCATCGCCATCCAGATGTTCATGACGGGTGTGGCGCAGTTCATGGCGTCGGGCGCGTAGCGCCGGACGGCCTCAGGTCCGGATCGACGCCTGACGCGCGGGCGTGCCGGAGGGCGGCCTGGGTGCACGGCCCGTGGACACCTCGGACACATCGTCCTCTTCACTTGCTGTCATCCACCCCATACTGGCGAAGCATCGCGAATACCTGTACACTTGAGGTGTCAGTCCGCCCGCGGTCCTGCTGTGACTGCTCCGGACGCGGGCATCCTGCACTCCCCGGAGGTGCCACATGAACGGCGGGCCGCGCGGCCGGCGACAGCGTGTGATGGTCCTCTCGACCCTCGTGCTGTGCGTGACGGTCCTCGCCGTCATCGTGGGCGCCATGTCCACAGGCGGCTCGCGAGCTCTCCCCGAAGATCTCG
>CAZAQL010000137.1:0-6235 GCA_964487295.1 uncultured bacterium
AGTGGCAATACGCTCGTGACGGAGTCGGACGGCGGGCGTCTCCTCGAGGTCACGCGCTCGGGCGATGTCGTCTGGGAGTACGTCAACCCACACGCGGTGGATGCTCCGGACTCGGCGGGCGTTGACCGGCGGGTCGTGCTTGGGCTCATGCGCGCAGTGCGCCTTCCGGCCGATCTTCGGATGGAGTGGGCCAGACGCCGGTTCGAGAAGTGACCAGCGGGAGGGAGGCGGCGTGCTGCCGGCGAGACGCGGACGGCGCGCGGTCAATCGCCGGCGTCGTCGCGTATGCACCCGACCGGAGAGTGCCGCGCCTCGATTCATGACTTACGATCGTTGACAATCCCGTGTTCGGGTGCTACATTCCTCACGAAGCCGTGTCAGCGCGCTTCCACCAGACGCGGCCTCACAGCTCGAATCCCACCGGATAGAAGACCGAGGAGGTGCCATGTCCGCCCGCCCGCGCTGGTCGAGGTTCGGTCTCCTGCTGTGCCTTGTCCTTCTGGTCGCCGCCGGCGTCTGGTTCTATGGCGCACAACATCGCGACGTTCTCCGGGAGGTCAGCGCCCAGCTGGAGGCCGCCGGCGCATTCAAGGTCGAGCAGATCTCGAGCTGGCGCGAGGAGCGACTGCGCGACGCCGCCACGGTCATGGCACATCCTTCCGTTGACCCACCGAGCCCGGACGCGGACATCGAGTCCGCATCTCGCGCCGTTGAGGAGCTTCATCGGTTGCTCCTCGTCTACGTGGACCGCCATCACTACGCCGATGCGCTGCTCGTGTCCCCGGACGGCCGGATCCTCGTGAGCGCTTCAGGCGAGACCGGCCGCATCGATGGCCACGCCGCTCGTACGCTCGAGGCATCGCTCGAGTCAGGAGAGCCTCTTCTGACGGACATTCACGGCGGGGGCTACCGCAACGCGGCTCACGTCTCAGCCGTCGCGCCTCTTCTTGACGGCGAGGGTCGCTTCTCGAGCGCGGTCGTTCTCGTCAGCGACGCCTCGAAGACGCTCTTTCCCATCATCCAGACATGGCCGTGGGCGAGCCGAACCGGGGAGACGCTTCTGGTCCGCAAGGAGGGCGACGATGTTCTCTTCCTCAATGACCTGCGACATCTGGACGACGCCGCCCTCGATCTTCGTATCCCCCTCTCGCGGACCGATCTGCCCGCGTCTCAGGCGCTTCACGGTCAAGCGGGAATCGTGTTCGGCCCGGACTATCGGGGCGTCGATGTCATCGCGAGCCTTCACCACGTTCCGGATTCGGAGTGGGCGGTCGTGGCGAAGGTCGACGAGCAGGAGGCGCTGGCGGCCTGGCGGATGCGCGCCGCCCTGATCGCGACGGTCGTCGCCGGCGCCGCGGTGCTCGTGGCCGTGCTTGCCGCAGTGCTCAGGCAGCGCGAGCAGCGCGACCACTTCGAGGAGCTGTATCGGGCGGAGGCAGCGCTGCGCGCGAGCGAGGAGAGGCACGGCATCACGCTCCGCAGCATCGGCGATGCCGTGATCTCGACGGACGCCGAGGGAAACGTCGAAATGCTCAATGCGGCCGCGGAGCGGATGACGGGCTGGACGGACGCCGGCGCGCGAGGCCGCCCGCTGGACGAGGTCTTTCGCATCATCAACAGCGAGACGCGTGATGAGGTGGAGAGCCCGGTCGAGCGGGTCCTCCGCGAGGGCGTCGTCGTGGGTCTTGCGAACCACACCGTCCTCATCTCCACAGACGGGACGGAGCGCGCGATCGCCGACAGCGGGGCGCCCATCCGGGACGAGCACGGCGTGATCGTAGGTGTCGTGCTCGTGTTCCAGGACGTCACGGAGCGCGATCAGCGCGAGCGGGAACTGCGCGACAGCAAGCGGATCCTGGACGCGACGGGCCGCATGGCGAGGATCGGTGGCTGGGAGCACGATCTCGAGAGCCGGGAAGCGACCTGGACCGACGCGCTCTACGATCTCATCGGGATCGGAAGCGACGTCTCGCCGCCGAACGCGGACGAGCACTGGGACTACTACCCGGACACCGATCGGCGAGCGCTCAGGGATGCGTATGAGAACGCCGTGGCCGAAGGCGTTCCGTTCGATCTCGAACTCCGGGTCCGGAAGGCCGATGGCCATTTCTTCTGGTGTCGCGTCACCGGCGAGCCCGTGTTCGAGGACGGGCGGTGCGTCCGAATGCGTGGGACGTTCCAGGACATCTCGGCACGGAAGGAATCGGAGGAGGCGCTTCGCCGGTCGCGCGGCATGCTCGAACGCGTGTTCGATGTCCTCCCTGTCGGACTGTGGTTTGCGGACAAGGACGGAAAACTCGTCCGGGGCAACCCGGCGGGCGTCGAGATCTGGGGTGCGGAACCGCACGTTTCGCTCGAGGAGTATGGCGTTTTCAAGGCACGGCGGCTGCCGTCAGGTGAGAAGATCAGCGCCGATGACTGGGCGCTGGCCAGGACGATTCGCGACGGTGTGACGGTCCGCGATGAGCTCCTCGAGATCGATGCGTTCGACGGGGAGAAGCGGATCATCCTCAACTACACGGCACCGATCCTGGACGAGAACGGAGACGTCGAGGGCGCCGTGGTGGTGAACCAGGATGTCACGGAGCGCGAGCGAGCCCGTGAGGCCGAGCACGAGGGGCAGGAGCGGTGGAGGCGCTACGTCGAGAGCGCGCCGTACGGGGTCTTCATCGCCGACGAGGCCGGAAGGTATCTCGAAGTGAACGCCGCTGCAACGTCCATCACCGGGTACGGCGAGGACGAGCTGCTTGCGATGTCCGTCGGCGACAACATCCATCCCGAGGATCTCGCCATCGCCGTGCGGAGCTTCGAACAGGTTCGTCGAGAGGGCGCGACGCGAGACGAGATGAGGTTCGTCCACAAGAGTGGTGAGACGCGGTGGTGGGTGGTCTCCGCCGTCCGACTCAGTGACACGCGGTTCATCGGTTTCGTCTCGGACATCACCGAGCGCCGGAGAGCGGAGGCCGAGCGCGAGGCGCTTCAGGAGCAGCTTGTTCAGGCGCAGAAGATGGAGTCCGTCGGCAGACTGGCCGGCGGCGTCGCGCACGACTTCAACAACATGCTGCAGGTCATCCTCGGCAACACGGAGCTCGCGCTTGCGAAGGCGGACGACGGTCGACTCCGCGACCGGCTCATGGAGGTTCACGACGCCGCCGAGAGCTCGGCGCAGTTGACCAGACAGCTGCTCGCCTTCGCGCGTCAGCAGCCTGCGAATCCACGGGTTCTCGACCTCAACGAGACCATCGACGGGATGCTCAAGATGCTCCGACGCCTCATCGGTGAGGACGTGGAGCTCTCCTGGATGCCGCGCGCCGGGGTCTGGCCGGTCCGCATCGACCCGGTGCAGGTCAACCAGCTGCTCGCCAACCTCTGCGTGAATGCGCGGGACGCCATCGAGGGCGAGGGGAGGATCGCGATCGCGACGGCGAATGTGACGCTGGACGAGGAGCGAGCGAGTCGGCATCCGGATGCGGAGCCGGGCGATTACGTCATTCTCTCGGCCAGGGACACCGGCGCCGGCATGGACGCGGAGACGGTCAGGCGGATCTTCGATCCGTTCTTCACAACGAAGGAGAGGGGTCGCGGGACCGGACTGGGACTGGCGACGGTCTACGGCATCGTCAGGCAGAACGAGGGATTCATCGACGTGAGTAGCGCCGTCGGAGAGGGGACGACCTTCGAGGTGTACCTTCCGCGGTCGTCCGTCGAGCTCGAGGAGCAGGTGTCCGCGGACGGTGAACGCGAGCTGCCGGGCTCACGAGGTGAGACGATACTGCTCGTTGAGGACGAGGTGTCCATCCTCTCGCTCTGTGAGACACTCCTGGAGCGTCTCGGCTACACGGTCCTCGCGGCCTCGACGCCGCTTGAGGCGCTCGACATCGCGAGACGGAACGCGGGGAACATCGATCTTCTGCTCACGGATGTCGTCATGCCGGGGATGAACGGGAAGGAGCTGGCCACGAGGCTCTCGTCGCTCTGCCCGGGACTCAAGGTCGCCTTCATGTCCGGTTACACGGCGGATGTCATCGCGAAGCGCGGCGTCGTGGAGGACGGCGTCAGCTTCATCCAGAAGCCGTTCGTGCTTCAGGATCTCGCCACGACGCTTCGAGATGTTCTGGAGAACTGAGGTGTGTTGTGTGATGCGGGGCGGTTGATCGCGTGCTAGGATGCGAGCCGTCGGCGAAGCGCGCCGGCGGCTCTCGTTCGCACGGTCGCTTCGTGGGGCTGCGCGCCCCGGGTGGCTCGACCGAGGAGGTGCTATGAAGGGCAGACGACCGACCGTCGAGGAGGTCAAGCAGGCACGCGGAAAGCGCATTCGGGACGTCATCGCGCCTGACCTCAACGTGCTCTTCTGCGGTATCAACCCGGGTCTCTACTCGGCCGCGGTGGGGTACCACTTCGCGCGTCCCGGGAACCGGTTCTGGCGGGCGCTCTTCGACTCGGGGTTCACTGAGCACATCCTGGATCCGTCCGAGCAGTCGCTCCTCATCGACTCCGGGTGCGGGGTGACGAACCTGGTCGCCCGCTCCACGGCCGTCGCGGCGGAGCTGACGCCCGAGGAGCTCCGCCGCGGCCGCGGCAACCTCAAGCGGAAGGTGACGAAGTACCGCCCCCGGTTCGTCGCCGTGCTCGGCATCGGTGCCTTCCGTACCGCCTTCGAGGCGCCGAGGGCTTCCTTCGGCAGGCAGGATGAGACGCTGGGAGAGACGGGGCTTTGGGTACTTCCGAACCCCAGTGGGCTCAACGCGCGCTACCAGCCACCCCGGCTCGCCGAGATGTTCGGCGAGCTCCGCAAGGCCGCCTACGGGCGCAGACGCAGGCGGTAGGCGCCGCGTTCAGCGGCCGCCTCAGCATATGGAGGAGCGACATGGGACGACTGCGCTCGATGGCGGTCGCGGCGTGCGTGCTGTGCGTCGCCTCGTCAGCAGCGGCCGGCGTCATCCACGTGCCGGCCGACCAGCCGACCATCCAGGCCGGGGTCAATGCGGCAGCGTCGGGCGACACGGTTATCGTGGCGCCGGGCATCTACGCGGAAACCGTTCTGATCTACCGCGACGGGGTCACCCTGCGCTCGGCATCCGGCCCGACGGTGACGGTCGTCGACGCTGCCGGGTTCTCGCAGGGCTTCCTCGTCTACGGCTCGGTCTCCGAGTCGACGATCCTGCGTGGCTTCACCGTGCTGGGCGGCGTCTCCGCCGGGGTGACATGTATGGGCGGCACGGCGGCGACGATCGAGGACATGGTGCTCATGCAGAACCAGGGGCCGGGGATCTTCTCGGCATCGGCGGCGCCGACGATCAAGGAGTGCGAGTTCAAGCTGAACGACGGGTACGGCATGCGCGTCGAGGGAGGAACCCCGCTGCTCGTCGAGTGCGAGTTCCTCGGCGAGGGGCTGGAGGTCGTAAGCGGCGCACACCCGGAGCTTCAGGGGTGTACGTTCAGCGGGTCCGCCGCCGCGCTCGGACGTCCCGACAGCGGCTGCGGTCTCAGGGTGAGCGGGGCGTCCATGACCGTCGACGGCTGCACGTTCACCGATTACTACGCCTACGGCGCCATCGAGCTCTACTCCACGGGTCCGATCAGCATCGCGAACAGCGAGTTTCTCAGGAACGCCTGCCAGCTCGGCCCGGCCATCTTCTGCGAGGGCGTCGACCTCGCGGACACCCCGCTGACCGTTACCGACACGCTCTTCGAGGACAACGCGGGATGGGAGAACGGCGGCGCCATCGTGCTCCGCTGGAGCGAGGGCGCGTGGTTCGAAGGCTGCACGTTCCGCTCGAACATATCCAGCGGACTGGGCGGCGCGGTGTCGACGCACGACATCGTCACGGCCTCCTACTCCCATTGCGAGTTCATCGACAACTTCGCGGGGTCGGACGGCGGGGCCGTGAGGGCGTACGGACCGACCAGCTCGAGGGAGCTTCTGATCGACCACTGCCTCTTCGTCGACAACCGCTGCAACCAGGAGGGAGGGTCGATCCGCCCTACGAACTGCTACGGGTCGATCACGAACTGCACGATCCACGGCGGCGATTCGACAGCGGAGTCCGGCGCCATCTACGTGAGTGGCGACACGGCTCCCTCGATCGAGTCGTGCATCATCTCGCACGGAACCGGGTACGGCATCAGCGCCGGCAGCACGACCTCGACTCCGGTCGTGCTGTTCTGCGACGTCTACGAGATGTCGTCCGGCCTGTACGAAGCGCCCGTGCCCGACATGACCGGCTACTACGGC
>CAZAQL010000138.1:0-6222 GCA_964487295.1 uncultured bacterium
CGATGACGTCGATCTCATCGTCACCCTCCCCCCGGTACTTGGTGGCCTCGACGCCCTCGAAGCCCATGCGCACGGCGCCGGCGATGTCGGTGACGCTGAGGCCGTAGAGCGCCGCGCGATCCTGCAGGATCGACACGCGCATCTCGGATTTGCCCGGAGTCGTATCGTCGTCGACTTCGACCACCCCGGGGATCTCCGCGAGCCGGTCCTTGAGCAGACCGGCGATGGTCCCGAGGATCTCAGGGTCCTCGCCCTCGACGCGGACCTCGACCGGCTTCCCCGACGGCGGGCCCTGGACGGGGCGCGACAGCGAGAGGAAGGTCAGCCCGGCCACCGAGTTGAGCTCATCCCTCAGCGCGTCCATGATCTCCATGTCGCTTCGCTCGCGCTGCGACGCGTCCTTGAGATCGACGTTGATCTGCATGTTGTGCGAGGCGCGCTGGCCGCGGTAGTTGCTGATCATGAAGCCGACCCTCGTCACGATCGCCTCGACCTCGTCCTCCGGCAGCCCGCCCACGATCGCCTCGATCTGCCGCGCGATGCGGTCGGTCTCGTCGATCTGCGTGCCGATCCGCGTCTGCGCGCGGATCTCGAACTGATCGACGTCCTCCTCCTCGAAGAGCGTGACGTCGAGCGTCGTGGCGAGCGCGATCGCGATGATCGCCAGGACGACGATGCCGGCCATCGACAGGTAGCGCCGCCTGAGCACCCGCCGCACGGTCCGCTCGTACGAGCGCGTCAACCTGAGGAACAGCGGCCGGCACCGGTTCTGAGCTCGGTCGATCCGGCCGAAGTCCGCCATGTGGGACGGGAGGATGAACAGCGCCTCCACGAGCGAGACGAGCAGCGCGAACGACACGACCTTCGGGATGACGCTCATGAACTTGCCCCAGGTGCCGGACATCAGCAGGAGCGGAAGGAAGGCCGCCACCGTTGTCAGCACCGCCGCCGTGACGGGCGCCTGGACCTCCTTGAGGCCCTGAACGGCCGCCTGCCTTGGCGGCAGCCCCTCCTCCATGTGCCGGTAGATGTTCTCGATGACGATGATCGCGTCGTCGACGAGCATGCCGAGCACGAGCACGAGCGAGAAGAGCGACAGCGTGTTGATCGTGATGCCGGCGGCGTTCATGAGAATGAAGGCGCCGAAGAAGCTGAAGGGAATGCCGATGCACGCGAGGATCGCGTTGCGCGCGCCGATGAAGACCAGGAGCGTCAGAGCGACGAGAACGATGCCGAACGCCGCGTTTCGCTGCAGGATCTGAAGGACGTCGCGGACCTCGGTCGAGCCGTCGTTGCGGATCTCGAAGCTGACGTTCTCGGTCACGCGCTCGTCGAACGCGGCGACGACCTCCCGGATCTTCCCCGCGACGTTGACGATGCTGCCCGTGCTCTCCTTCGTGACCCAGAGGGTCACGCTCCGCTCCCCGTTGAGCCTCGCGTACGTGAGGGGATCGGCCAGAGTGTCACGCACGCGTCCCACGTCGCCGATTCGGATCTGCCCGCCCGAAGGACCGGAGGCGAGCACATGGTCCTCGATCCCCCGGAGCGACTCGAACTCTCCGAGCGTCCTCAGGATGTACTCCGACTTGCTGAGATCGAGCGTGCCGGCCGGCACGTTGAGATTCCGCGCGGCCAACGATCCCACGACCTGCGCGATAGGGATCCCGTATCCCGCGAGCCGCTCGGCATCGAGCTCGATGTGGATCTCGCGCTCGCGGGTGCCGACGACGTCCACCTCCGCGACGTGGTCGACGTCCAGAAGCTCCTCGCGGAGATCCTCCGCGACCTCTCGCAGGACGGTGTCGCTCTCGCTCCCTCCGATGCTGATCGAGAGGATCGGGATGACCTCGGCCAGCTTGATGGGAACCACGATGGGATCTTCGAGATCGGACGGGAGGTTCGCTCCGGCGGCGTCGACAGCGGTTCTCAGGTCGAGCACGCGCTTGTCGAAGTCGTCGTCGGACAGACCGGGCTTGAATCGAACGTCGATGATGCTGCGTCCCTCGGCGGAGGTCGAGGAGATGTGCTCGACGTCCTTGACGCTCTCGATCTCCTCCTCGAGAGGCTTCGTGACGAGCGTCTCCATCTCCTCCGGCGAGACGCCGGGGTACGAGACCCAGACGACGGCCTCGTCCATGCTCACGTTCGGCAGGAGCTCCGCGGGCATCGACATGTACGTGGCGATGCCGACGACCAGCACGCCGAGCATGACCAGGTTCACCAGAACGGGCTGTCTGACTGAGAACTCGCCGATGTTCATCGATCCCCGCTCCCGTGGCCCTGGCTCAGAACGTGTCCGGCTCGTGGTCGGCTCGCCGACCCGGACCATGATCTTCGCGCGCCGGTTCCCCGGCCAGTGGTCCGCTCAGGACATCCGCCGGTTCGTGGTCCGCTCACGATTCCGCCTTGATCGCGACCGGCGCTCCGTCGCTCACCCGCGTCGTCCCGACCGAGATCAGCTTGTCGCCGATCTCGAGCCCGGACCGGATCACGACCTCGCCTCCGATGGTCTCCCCCAGCTCGACCTTGCGCAGGACGGCGATCGAATCCGCCGCGACGAAGACGGCGGGCTCACCGAACCTCGTCACGAGCCAGTCCTGCTCGATCAGGATGGCGTCCCGGAGCTCGCGGGCGACGACGGTGGCCTCCGCGATCATGCCCGAACGAAGCCGCCTTCCGCGGTTGGCGAACGTGACGCGCACGGGGTACGTCTTGGTCATGTCGTCGGCCCGCGGACCGACGTACTCGACGCGCCCGGGGAACTCCTCGCCCGGCAGCGCCCCCGCAGTGACGGTGGCCTTCTGACCGGGACGCATCTCGACGACGTTGTCCTCGCTGACACCGAAATCGAGCTCGAGCCTCTCGTCGTTCACGACGTGCGCGACGGGCACGCCGGCGCTAACGAGCTGCCCCTCCACGACGTGAACGAACGCGACTCGGCCCGACACGGGCGCGGAGATGCTCGTGTTCGCAAGCTGGCGCCCGGCGGTGGCCAGCGCCGCCTCCGCGGTCGCGAACCCCGCCCGCGCCGCCGTGGCGCGAGTCTCGGCGGTCTCGAGTTCGAGATCAGAGATGTCGTCGTTGTCCCACAGACTCTGCGATCGCTTCAGAGCGAGCTCGGCATCGGCCAGCTCCGCCTCCGCCGTGAGAAGCCCCGCCCGCGCCTGCCGGACCGCGAGCTCCGCGAGTTCGTCGTCCAGCCGCACGAGCACGCTCCCTGCCTCGACGACGTCACTGACCGTCACCGGGATCTCCACGACGCGCCCGCTCGCCTCCGCGCTGACCTGAACGTCATCGACGGCCCGGATGGTCCCTGTTCCGGTGACCGTCGCGCCCGTCGTCCTCGGCGCGATGACGGTGACCTCGACGGGCACCGCCGCAGGCGCGCCCGACGCGGTCTCCGCCTCGCCTCCCGCCGGTCTCCCGCAGCCCGTCGTCACCGCTGCGGCGACGATCACAGGCAGCAGCGCCGCCGTCGTTCCGCGCCATGTCCATCTCATCGTGTCTCTCCGTTCGTCTGTCCCAACGCGGGGGCATCCCCGACGAGGCTCTCCACCTCCGCCAGGCCGATGAAGCAGTCGTAGAGGGCGTTGATGTAGCCGACCCGGCTGCGATCGAGCAGCACTCTCGCCTCGGCGACATCCGTCGACTGAGCCATCCCCTGGTCATACATGCGATCCATGCTCTCGAAGTGCTGTCGCGACTGGGCCACGAGCCGGTCGGCCGCCTCGAGTCCCTCGAGACGGGAGCGCAGCGTGGCCACTGCGTTGCGCAGGCCGAGGACCATCATGCGTTCCCCGTCCTCGCGCCTCCGCTCGGCGGCGAGCTGGCTTCGGCGAGCCTGCTGATACTCCGAGAGGTTCCTGAAGCCCGTGAAGACGGGCACCTCGAGGAAGGCCGTCACGGACCAGGCGACCTCATCGTCCGGCTCGATGTCGCCGTCGGCCTTCCAGCCGTATGTCGCCTGCGCGTTCAGGGCCGGGAGAAAGGCGCCCCTCGCTATCGTGACGGCGTGGCGTTCGATCTCGGCCGCGTCCCCAAGCGCCAGATACCCCGGATTGGACGAGAGAAGCCGGCGAGCGCTCAGCTCCGGAATGGCATCGTTCTCAATCAGATCGCTGTACGGACGGCAACGCGCCTCAAGCTCCAGTCTCGAGACGTCCTCGAGCTCGAACTCGGTGTCCAGCGGCCTGCCCAGCGTGGCCGCCAGCGCCGATCGGGCAAGCGAGACGGCGTTCTCGGCGTCGACGAGCGCCCGGCGGTCCTCGGCAAGCTGAACCTGCCACCGCAGGAGGTCCGCCCGCGAGCGAACCCCGAGCTCGAGCATCCGCTCGGAGGAGGCCACGCGCCGCTCCGAGGCGCCGACCGCGTCGAGCGAGACCTTCCTGAGCGACTCGGCACGAAGCACGTCGAAGAACGCGGACTTCGTCCGGACGACGACGTCACGTCGCTCCGACTCCAGTGCATGTCGCGCTGCGCGGCTCGAAGCGGCCGAGAGCGCGACCCCTCCCCAGAGCCGTCCTCCGTTGAACACCGGCATGGACGCGTTGAAGGCCGTCTCGTACGTCGTCTCGTAGAGGAACGGCTCGACGTCGATGTCCGGCGGAAGAAAGTCGATGGCCGAGTTCGCGCGCTCGTAGGTATCGGGGTCGACGCGACGCGCCGTGGAGGTCAGCGAGACGCTCGGGAGCAGTGACGCCCACGCACTGCGCACGCCCCACCGCGCGGCCTCATGATCCTGACGCGCGGCTTCAAGTGTGAGGTTGTGCTCAAGCGCAAGGTCGACGGCGTCCGAGAGCGTCAGAGGCTCGCCGGCGGAGGCATGAAGAGCGCAGAGAAGCGCCACGAGCGGGAGAACCCTGCGCAGTGCGTGCGGCAACCCAGTCATCCGGTCCTCTCGATATCGATGCCCGCAAGTCCACCCGCGGCCGGCCCATCGGTCCACCCATGGCGGCCCCCGGGTCGCTCCGCAGCCCGCCCGCGACATCCCCTGCGTTTCATGTTGTCCGGGCTGCGGGCAAGACGCAGGAGACGGGTCTCTGATGAGACTTGAGTGTACAGCATGCCGCAAACAGCCTCAAGTTCGGCTCGTGCGGACATCTCACGCCCCTCGAGAACGGGCACTGACCAGGACCTCGAGCATATCGCCGTGGATGCGGCCGTTGCTGGCGACGATGTCGCCCCGCGCGTGATCCCAGCCCTGCCCGTCGGTGTTGCTGACGGAGCCGCCCGCCTCGAGCACGAGGAGTCCGCCGGCCGATACGTCCCAGATCTTGAGCCCGAGCTCCCAGAATCCGTCGAGCCTCCCGCACGCCACGTACGCGAGATCGAGCGCTGCCGATCCGGCACGCCGTATCCCGCGAACATCCAGGATGAATCGGTTGAGGTTCTGCAGGTTGTTCTCGCTCGTCGCCGAGCGTCCATAGGGGAACCCAGTCGCCACGATGGAGTCGCCGAGCTTCACGGCCTCCGAGACGCGCACAGCACGACCGTTCAGCGTCGTCCCTCCGCCGCGCTCCGCGACGAAGAGCTCGTCTCTGATCGGATCGTAGACCACGCCGCTGACAAGCTCGCCCGCCTCCTCGACGGCGATGGCGACACAGTAGAACGGGTAGCCGTGGGCGAAGTTGTTCGTGCCGTCGAGCGGATCGACGATCCACGCCCGGGCGCAGGTGCCCGTCCCCTCGCCCGGCTGCACGGGCGCGCTCTCCTCGGCGACGATGCGGTCGTCGGGGAAGAGCTCCCGGATCCGCTCGAGAATGAGCTTCTCGGAGGCGGTATCCACGGATGTCACCAGGTCGCGCTCACCCTTCATGTCCACGGCGAACGGGTGTCGCTGTCCCGAGCGCAGGATCTCGCCCGCCTCGCGGGCGATCTCGGTCGCATGGTGCGTCAGTTCGTGCATGTGCGGTCTCCTCGTCTCGGGGATTCCGTGAGTGCTGTATCAAACCACATGATGGCGGCCGAACACAAGCGTGTCGGAAGCCCGGGAGAGGCCGCTCCTCTGCCCGCTTGAAGGCGTGCAACCCATGCGCTATCATCTTGTCTAAGAAGACGGTACGCAGACACGTGGTCCGCCGCGCCGCACCCGGTCCGACCGGGCGCGCCGGCGGCCTATGCATGAACAGCCGGGGAACCGGAATCAAGGAGCTGCGAATGAGGACGCACCTGAGAATCGTCTCGCTCGCCATCGCCGTCGTGCTGATCACGGCGGCCGCCGCG
>CAZAQL010000139.1:0-6189 GCA_964487295.1 uncultured bacterium
GGTGAGACGCCGAGGTCCCCGTTCGACGGGCGCGACCAACAGCAGTGACGCAGCGAGCCCGGGAGACTCCCCGGGCTCGCTGCTGTTTCAGCGGTCGTACGAAGGGCCCTCGCGCCTATCGATCGGCCAGCGGCGTGTACCACACGGTCAGGCGCGCCTCGCCCCCTCGCCCGTCGCCAACGAACGCAGGATGGATCGCCGCTTCTTCGCCGAGCGACGGAACGATGAGGAGTCCCCGGTTCGGTGCCGCCTCGTCGATCCACGCTGCCACCATCTCGGTCACATCCAGGCGAACGAGGGACGCGTCGCCGACGACCGCGGTCCACATCGCGTGGAGGCTTCGGTCGTAAGGCTCATCCTCACCGCCGGTCAGACTGGACCAGTCGAGGACCCCTCCCTCCCAGTCCTCGGTCATCAGGTACGCGTTCAGGGTCAGGCTGTTCTCGACATCGCTCTCCACGTCCGCCGTGAACTCCACGACTGCCAGGTCGATCTCCGCCCGTGCGAGGCACTCGGGCAGCTCGAACCTCACCAGGTGCCCGATGCGAGATCCGGGCACACCCTCCACGATCGCCGACGCCCCGGCGTCCACATCGACCCGCGCCGCCTGTCCCGGGCCCGCCGTCGGGAGGAGCAGCGCAAGAGCCAGTGCGGGCACCGCGCAGCGCCAGTGTCTCCGGTTGCTCATCGTCTCCTCCTACTTCAGCAGCACGACCTTTTTGACCGATGTGGAACCCTGCGACTCCAGACGGCAGAAGTACACGCCCGAGGCCACCTGCCTGTGAGCATCGTCGCGACCATCCCAGACCACGTCGTGCCAGCCAGGACCAAGCCTCCCATCGACCAGTGTTCTCACGCGTCGCCCGGCGATGTTGTAGACCACCAGTGTCACATGCTGCTCCGCAGGCAAGCCGAATCGGAGCGAAGTTATCGGGTTGAACGGGTTGGGTGTGTTCTGGACAAGACAGAACGGGGCAGCGACCATGTCCCCCTCGGACAGCGTCCCACTACCCCTGCCCACCAACTCGCAGGGATAGTCATCGACGAGGAACGGCTGCCAATCAACCACCCCCATGAACATGCTGCTGTCGGGATTGGCGGTCCCCCACCAGTTGCCTTCTGCACGCACCGTCGTGAGGCAGTACGGGTCCGCACGGACACCAAACCGCAGGAGTGGTCCGTCCACGCAGTTGTAGCCACCATCTCCCATCGTGATGCCGAGGTTCGGGGGGCCAACGAGCTCGGAGAGCTCAATCCAGAACCCGTCCTGGACCCCGTCCATGCAGTTGTCCCGGGGAACCGCGTCGGACTCGTAGAAGGAGATGCCCTTCGCGACCGCCGGGTTGTGCTCGTCGGTGATCGTGTTGTCCCGAACCAAGACCACACTCCCCATGCTCTGGTTCTCGCAGATGATGCCGCTGTTCCCGGCGTTCGTGATCGTGTTGCCGAAGATCCTCAGGGTCTCGTGCCTGGCGTTGAGTGTCCCATAGACCCTGATGCCGGCGAAGGGACTTCCGGTCAAGGGGAACAAGACAGTGTTATCGATGACGTCCGACTCGTAGTCGTGCACCAGGCGTATGCCGTAGCTCCCGCAGTCGGTGATCGTGTTCGAGTCGACCGTCGCATTGCACCAATCGAGATGCACACCTGTGTGGGCGTCTGCGATCTCGTTGCCCCGGATCACGATGTCACCGCAGCCGAGCGGTGAGCCCGTGCACTTGACGCCAGTACCCACGCCACCGGTAATCTGACAGCCCTCCACGTGCAGCGTGTCCGGCTGCGTGGCGGCGATGCCGATGTAGGCGTCCTCGATGATGCAGCCTTCGAACCGCCCGACGCTGCCCGTGAGCAGCCGAAGTCCGTACCAGTCGATCGTCGCTCGCGAGCTGCTCTCCAGCGCGAAGCGCACCGGGTAGTAGGCCGTGTCCGCGGGAGCGGTCACCCGACCCTGGACGATGAGCTCAACGACGGTCGTGTCTGCGCCTCCGCTCTGGTCGTCCGTGTCGGCCACCCGAACCGTCGTCCCGGGCTGCATGAGGAGACTGGATGTCGCATCGATCGTAGCATCCCCGGTCATGAGGTAGTCGCCCCACCAGGACACGGTCGAGCTGTCAGGGTAGGCACCGGACAGATGCGTCTCACATGTGCCCGTGTGCCGCGCGTCGCGCTGGAACATGCTCCAGCGGCTGGGTTCCCCCGAGAGCTCAAGATCGTCGAAGTCGTACCGGTGGAGCATCCCCTCCCCGTCGGCGAACCAGAGCTCCAGACAGCTGTCGCCGTCGGCATCAGCAAGGGCCGGTGTCGCCTCAGTACTCCCCCAGCAGAAGAGCGGGCGGTCAACCTCAGTGAAGCGACAGAGAGAGGACGATGTCGCGGTGAAGATGTCGAGGTGGGTCATGTCTCTCTCAATGTCCTCGAGCTCGTCCACCATATGGTGCCTGCTTGAGGCCGCAACGACCTCGATGCCACCCTCGCCATCGAGGTCTCCGGTGACCGGCTGTCCCGAGGGACGGTAGTCACCGAGCGACACGGAGTCTCTGCGTGCGAAGCTTCCCCCGGACCAGGACAGAAGATACATCTTGCCACACTCCGCAGACGGGTTCATGTCGGTACCGGCGGACACGACCAGAATCTCCGGCGGGTGGTCATCGTCAACATCGGCGATCGCGATGCCGGTCACGCACCCCACGACCGGGCATCGCGCCCCCAGCTCCCGGCCGTCAGCCCGGAACATGTGCACGGCCTGCCCCCCACAGACGACCTCCGGGCCCGCCTCAGTTCCCTCGAACTCAGCCACGACCGGGGAAACAGACGGGGCCCCCAGCGCGGTGGGAACTCCCGCGGACCACATGGGCGAGGCATCCGCCCCTGCGACGACCTTGAGGCTGTCTGTCAGTCCGCAGCGCGCTACCCACAGCGCATCCGGTGTGCCGTCGGAGTCCAGGTCAGCGCAGGCTGCGGTCGACTCCCACGTCTTCGGGCGGGCGTTCAGCACAACCGCACTCTCCCACAGCTGGCTGCCCTGCGTGCCGATGGCCACGAGCTGTCCCTGGTCCGAAGAGCTGATGTAGTTGCTCACATCAACGATGACCTCAAGACTCCCGGCGTCGCCCGTCTCGAAGTCCCCGATGACGGCAGCGGAGCACAGCCCGTCGACCGAGAGAGGCGAGGCCCACGTGCTGGTCGCGGTCGCACCGTCGAGCGCATCAACGTAGTCCCCGTAGCACACGACGATCTCCGGAGAGCCGTCCCCGTCGAGATCCGCCACCGCGGGCGGCCCCCGCAGCGCATGCCCGTTCGGTGCATCGTAGCATCGCAGGCTGTCGCCGTTCGCGGAGAAGACAGTGACACGTCCCGGGGTCTTCACACCGGCGATGATCTCCAGCGGCAGAGCACCATCCACGTCCGCGACGGTGACCGATGTCCCGTCGAGCCCTTGGAGATCCCGCGGTGGGTCGCTCCCCGGAAACTCGATCCCAAGCGACATAGTCGCCACGTTGTTGTCCGTCCGAAGCTCCGGTGGGCCGGTCAGAGGAACGACAGAGACGTTCAAGAGCCGATGACCGACCTCCGCCAGACTCGTCGGTATCTCCCACGCGCCACGGACCATCAGCGTGTCCCACGACGCGGGCTGAACATCGGCCCAGTCGACCGTGTCCGGTGAGCCACCGTCCTCCTCACTGATCACGAAGAAGACGCGCACGTCTCCGTCAGGGTCGTAGTTGCTCAGGTTGTCAATCCGGGCTGAGAAGTCCGCGGTACTGCCAGCACATGGATACTGAGGATCGACCGCAAGCCCGATCTCGTTGACCGAGTAGTCGGGTGCGGACGAGTACCCCGACGCCGCCGTGTCCGTCATGATGATGTCGATGGCGGGGTCGCCGAGGAGGTTGTACATGACGGCACTGCGGTCGAGTCCGCTCCTCGCGATCGCCTTCATCTTGCCGAATGTGATGAAGTCGCCGATGCGGTGTCGGCCACCGAAGAGCCCCTCCCACACGTAGATCCCTAGCGTCTGCCAGACATCCGGCGAGTCTTCGCTCGATCCGAAGTAGCAGAGAGCGCCGGTAGGACCGTTCGCCGTCGCGTGCTCGTGCATCAGCGCCTCGCCAAGACAGTCGTAGTTCGAGCCGTCGGTGTTGTACGCGTCATACGCGCCCGTCATGCAGGAGTAGGCGACCCAAACCGGCCAATCCGCAGCGTCGTTTGTCAGATCCCCAACATCATTATCCTCGAGTGCATGACACTCATGGATGTCTCCGTGAGCACACATTTCGACGACGTGGACCCCGGTGTTGACGCGACCGACCGAGATGCCGCGCACAGCCGCTTGCTGCACACCGCAAACGCCGAGCTGAGTATCCGCGTGCGCCTCCTCCGCCGGGAACCACTCGAGAGGGAGTCTGGCCTGAACTGCGTCGTATGCCGCGTGCGTGGCCGCCACCTTCGCGGGATCGTTGTCAGTGCAGAACCCTGACGTCAGCAGCATCTCATGCCGCCAGGACTGGGTGTCCGCCGCGCTGACCTCATAGCCGACGAACTTCTGGACCTCCCTGCCAAGCTCCGTCACGTCGCTCGCGCACAGTCGCCCGATCATAAGGTCGGGATAGGTGTCCGCCCCATCGACACACGCATACCAGTGGTCGGTCGTGAGAGAGTCGCCCTGGTCGAGGAACTCGTGCGCAGGAAGAAGGCTGTTCAGTCCTCCGTGCGCCTCGTCGCGGGCATCGCCCACAAGCAGGACATAGCCAAGTCTCCCGTCCAGCATGTGCTCAGCGCTCCCTGCACCAGTAGGATTGTAAAGCGCTTGGATGAAATCATAGATCGCCTGGTCACTCATGACTCCGTTGTGCGGATCGCGATCCGCTACCACTGTGTCGGGCACGATCGCCACGTTCCACCCGTTGAACGTCGACCTGTGCTCAGCCAACACGTCGATCCAGGAAGAACCCATCAGCGAGCTCTCGACGATCATGAGGTAGTCGGTCATGCTATCGGCGCACGTGCTGATCGACTCGTACACACCCCAGCGTCCCGTGTCCGCCGCAGCACGGGACCCGCCCCGGTCGATACCGGCGTACCCCAGGAACAGCGTCTGCGCGATGCTGGTGAACGGACCGATCTCCTTGGATTGCCCTCCGCTGCCGCCGGCCACCTCGACCGTGACGAGCATCTCCGGACAGACTGTCACCTCGGAGAGCGTAGGATCGAACGTCATCGGGTAGCAGGCGATCTCCACGACACCCTGACCGCGGAAGCTTCCCGGCGTTGCTGCCGAGACGGTCGGACTCGGGTACGAGCCGGAACGGCCATACGCCTGCTGGTCGAGGTAGAACTCCGTATCGATGTACGACCACCCGTCATCGGTGTAGCGGGTGACCTCAGCCTCGACGGGGTACACCGTGCACCCAGAGAACGTGACGGTGCGTTGTCCGATGGCGGAGATGCTCACCTGACAGCCCTTCGGCACGGCGAGCATCTGACGCACGGCCGGGAGCGCCGGCGCGCCCTCCTCGAGCGTGTGGAAGTACGTCGGCAGGCTGAGCTGTTTGTACTCCGTCGTGTCATGCTCGACCGTCTCGCAGAGCATGCCGGGGATGCTGATGGCCAACTCGATCTGACTCGTGCTCGAGGAGACGATGCGCACCTCGGGGGCGGTCGGTGTTGTGGTGACGCCGTCCAGACACACCCAGCCGTCAGGAAGCGGGTCTTCCGCAAGGGCCATCAAGGGTGAAGAAAGGACGAAGAGGACGAGAAGGGCGACTCGAGGACGGGACGATTGGACTACGGATTGCAGCCAAGAACACCGCGACCACGCGTCGCTCACGATGAACCTCCTGTCGATGTCCGAGAGCATGGGTTGTTGGATTGCTGCTGATCGGCTCCGTCGGAGTGCAGTGTCCCGCCACAGCGCGGGGACTCCCGACGAACCACCGCGATGCTCCGTTTCATCGGTACATAGCTTTGATCGCTCCCCAGCTCGTCGGTTCGACCGGCGTCGCACCTTCGTTCAAGAAGAGGAGGTTCTCGTATCCGATACCAACCGCGAAGATCAGATCAGGGTCCCCATCCGCATCGATGTCCAGCAGGTCAACTCCCCATGCACCGACGATGCGGTCCAGGGATACTCCCTGGAGCATGTCCGGGTTCTCCTCGTACACGAAGTCCTGCGGCGTTCCTACATTCTCG
>CAZAQL010000140.1:0-6024 GCA_964487295.1 uncultured bacterium
GGGATCGTCATCGGAGCGCTTGCGCTCGCCCGGATGCGGGAGGGAGTGCCCTCCTCGAACATCGTCGGGAAGGCGGCCTTCACACTGGTCGGCCTCATGGTCCTGGTGCACCTCCTCGATCTGAGGCCGCTCGAAGCGGGCTCCGTGTGGGTCGGCGCGGCGGCCGCCGTGCTCTCGGCGGCGTCCTACGCGCACAAGGGGATCGTTCACAGCAGAGGTGGTTCGCGATGAGCAGGAACGCAGCGGGGCGGAGCGAGGTCTATCTCCTCAGGCTCTACGACGGGAACACGGACGAGATCGCCGCGCGGCTCGAGCTTCTGCTCGAGCGGAGCGGCGTCGGCGCCATCGCCACGGCCGGCGAGACCGTGGCGGTCAAGATGCACTTCGGGGAGAGCGCCGACACGGGTCACGTGAGGCCCAGGTTCGTCCGCCGGATCGTCTCGTGGCTGCAGCATCGCGGCGTGCGGCCGTTTCTGACCGACACCAACACGCTGTACCGGGGGAGCCGGTCGGACTCCGTGGCGCACATCCGGACGGCGGTGGAGCACGGGTTCACGCTCTCGGCCGTCGGGGCGCCCGTCATCATAGCGGACGGTCTCAGAGGCACGACGGAGAGCCGGATCCCATTCGAGGGCAAGCTGCTCTCGGAGGCGTCGTTCGGCCGCGAGATCCTGAAGGCGGACAGCCTGCTGAGCGTCGCGCACTTCAAGGGGCACGAGCTCTCGGGATTCGGCGGCGCGCTCAAGAACGTGGGGATGGGGTGCGCCTCGAGGACGGGCAAGCTCGAACAGCACTCGACCACGCGGCCCGTCGTGAGAGACAGCTGCATAGCGTGCGGGATCTGCTCGCCCTGGTGTCCCGTGGGGGCCATCACGGTGGGGGAGCGGGCCGTCATCGACCCCGAGACCTGCATAGGCTGCGGCGAGTGCGTGGTCGTCTGTCCTGCCGGCGCCATCGGGATCCGGTGGGACGAATCGGCTGACATCTTCCAGATGAAGATGGTAGAATACGTCCAGGCAATCTCGTCGGTCCGCCGCGGCCGGATCGGGTACGTCAACTTCATCACGGACGTGCACCCGCTCTGCGACTGCTACGGCGCGCCGAAGGTGCCGATCGTCCGCGACGTCGGAGTGGCGGCCTCGATGGACCCCGTCGCGCTGGACCAGGCCTGCTACGACCTCGTCAACGAGGCGCCCGTGGCGCCGGGAGCGGAGCTCAGCGAGGTCTACCGGCGTGGCGGCGACAAGTTCAGGGATCTTCATCCTGATGTGGACCCGACCGTTCAGCTCCGGTATGGTGAGGAGCTGGGGATCGGGAGCAGGGACTACGAGCTGATCGAGATCGCGGAGAGCGCCCGTAGCTCAGCTGGATAGAGCACTGGATTCCGGTTCCAGGGGTCGGAGGTTCGAATCCTCTCGGGCGTACCAGAGAACGGGTGAGGGCCAGCGAGTCGTCGCTGGCCCTCCCCGCACAGACAGGCTGCTCGCCGCGCGGCCGTGAGGAGGTGAGCGTGAAGACTCCGATGAGAGTTCTCTTGAGCGTCCTCGTCACGATGGCTCTGGCCTCGTCCGGCGTCGCGGCGACGCTCTACAGCTTCGCGCACGGCGGCGCCGAGCCGACGCCGGCTGCGCTCCGGGGAGCGACCGTGCGCTTCATCGGGCAGAGCGAGTTCATCGTGGAGGCGGACGAGCGATTCGGCGGCGACCGGCGCGCCGAGGGGTTCCTGTGCGAGGAACTCGTCGAGCTCACTGAAGAAGATGTGGCGTTCATCTGCTACCCGCGCGCAAGGGATCACTCGCTCGCGGTTGTCGGGGATGTGGTGTGGAGCGAGCCTGACGGCGCCGTGCTCGTGATCGCGCCCGCGGCGCGGGTCGGTGACCTCAGATCGAGGTCGTTCATGTGCTACCCGCTGCCGGAGCGCATGGACCCGACGGCGTGGTTCGATGAGACTCCGCCGGCGGGCGCGCTGCCGAGGGGCGACGAGTCCGCCCTCCGCGGGTTCGTGGACGACGTCCTCGATGCGGTCTCGAGCGACACGCTCATGGCGCACGTGGAGCGCCTCTCGCAGTATCCGGGAGGGGAGTCGAGGACCCGGTACATCTACCGGGACGAGTGCCTCGACGAGGCGGCCGCTTACATCGTCGGCAGGCTCGAGAGCTACGGCGTTGTCGTCGACACGCAGGCCTTCACGCGGCTCGGCTACACGTGCGAGCAGGGGATCGGCGGTCCGCCCGTGGACTACCCGCTCGAGAATATCACAGGCATCCTCCCAGGCGACGGCCGTCTGAGCGGCTGCTACGTGGTGGGAGCCCACTACGACGCGATCGCAAGTTACTCCTTCCCCGACGACAGCTTCTGGTGGTGCGACAACGCCGCGCCCGGCGCTGACGACAACGCCACGGGTGTCGCGACCGTTCTCGAGGCCGCGCGCGTGCTCGCTTCGTCCGGCGGGACGTTCCCGTTCGATATCCGCTTCGCGCTCTTCACTGCAGAGGAACAGGGGTTGATCGGAAGCGACACGTACTCCGACTCGCTCGCCGCGGCAGGTGACACGGTCTACGCGATCCTGAACGTCGACATGATCGCCTACAAGCGCCAGGCCTCGGACCCGGACACGTGTCATATCGTCACGAACCCCGCGACGAGGTGGTTCGCCGACTGGATCATCGACACGACGACGGGCGCGTACGCCGGGGCCTTCCCCGACTTCGTCGTCGAGCGGATCGACAAGGCGCTGGCGTACAGCGACCACGGGAGCTTCTGGGTCAACGGCTACGACGGGCTCGTGGCGATCGAGCACTTCGATCCGCGCGACAGAAACGTCAACTACCACACGATCGATGACCGGCTGGACACGGTCTTCGCGAGCCAGCTGGCGTCGACCGCGCGCATGTGTATCGGCGCGATGGCGCGGATGGTCGACCCCGAGGGGACATTCAACATCGCGGTGTTCGGCACGGACGTCGACTTCACGCCCGACTACGTGAGCACGGACGCGAGTGTCGAGGTCACCGTCGACGCGCATGCCTACGGCCCGCCGGAGGACGTGAGCCTGACGCTCGAGGTCTGGGACGGCCGGCCCGACGAGGGCACGCTGCTGGACGCGGGGAGCTTCGCCGGGCTTCTGGGCGGTGGCGAGTACGTCACGCACACCTTCACCTGGGAGCCGTCCGAGGATGATGTCGGTGAGCACACGCTCTGGGTCCGCGCCGTGACGGACGGCGCGGAAGAACTCAGTCTGAACGACAACGCCGACTCGACGCTCGTCACGGTGACGGCGCCCCGTCTTTTCGTGACAGATCACTTCGCCTGGCCCAACCCGGTGGAGAGCGTCAGCGACCTCGGGTTCCGCTACGAGCTCTCGCGCGACGCGGCCGCGGCGGACATCGACGTGTTCGACGTGACCGGTCAGCGGATCGCGACCTGGCACGTCACGTACGACCAGTCCGCGGGCGACGCCGGCAACGCCGGACTCCTGGCGGGCTGGAACGACGTCTCGTGGAGCGTCCTCGACGGCGCGGCGGACGAACCGGCAAGCGGCGTGTACGTCTACCGGCTCGCGGTCTGGGAGAGCGGAGCGACGGACGAGTCGGACATCGTGACGGGCAAGATCGCGCTCGTTCGGTGATGCCGGGTGGGCGCGGTGCGCCGCGCCTCGAGGATGTGTCCGATGGTGCGACGAGACAGACGAGACGCCGAGGACCGGATTCGTCGGGTGGTCGTCGGGAGCGCGAACCTCTTTCTCGCCGGGATGCTCGTATACGCCGTGCGGCGCTTCCAGAGCTCGATCGGCGACGTTTACGGCAACAGGTTCTTCTACGTCCCGGCGGCCATGCTCGCGATCGCCGTATGGCGGGCGGTCGCGGGACTGCTCATTCTCCTGGGGAGGCGTCGTGGAGCCTAGAGCGGGCGGCGCGCGCCGGGGCGTCGTGGCGTTCGACGTCGATGGCGTCCTTCTCAGACGCCTCTTCCTGCTCAGGGCCGCGCGCGACGCCGGACCCTTCGTGTGGCTTCGCACGTTCTGGCTCGGATTCCAGCTTAAGGTCGGCGCGATCGACGTGCGGCAGGCCGTCGAGCGGGGCTACCGCCTGCTCGCCGGGCGTGCGACGTCCGAGCTCCTCAGGACGGGCGACGCTCTTCGCTTGACGCCGGGGGCCTCCGAGCTCTGTGAACAGCTCCAGGAGGCCGGATACGAGGTCGCGCTGGTCAGCGCGGGCGTTCCACAGGAGGTCGTCGAGCGTCTGGCCGACCGTCTCGGAGCACAGGCGGCGTACGGTGTTCTCCTTGAGCGGCACGAGGGACGTCTGACGGGCCGCCTCCTTGGCGAGCGCCACTCCGGACGCGGCAAGCGGCGGAGTCTCGAGCGCGTGCTCGAGCGCTGGGGCGCCGGCTGGCACGAGACCACGGTCGTCGTGGACGACGTGAGCAACGCCGAGATCGTGGAGTCGGCCTGGCGGAGCATCGCGGTCAACCCTGAGTTCCCCATTGCGAGGAAGGCGAGCTTCGTCCTGTACACGTCGAACCTGGTCGAGATCCTCGAGTTCTTCCCCGAGGGTCAGGCCACCGGGATCACGCCTCACTGGCTGGCCGTGCGACACGAGATCTTTCGCAAGGGCATCCACATCTGCGCCGTGCTGGTGCCGCTGATCGCGGCCGCCTCACGCCCGTTCGCGCTGTGGCTCGTGAGCTCGGCGACGCTCCTGTTTCTTCTCTCGGAGCTCTTCAGGCTTCTGGGCATCGCGCTGCCGGTCTTCTCGCACGTCACTTGGAGGTCGATGCGCACGGGGGAGCAGCGAGGGATCGTGCTCGGACCCTTCCTGTACGGCCTTGGGATCTGGCTGACGCTGTGGTTCTTCCCGCTTCCGGCCGCGACCGTGGGCATCCTGACGCTCGCCGTCGGTGACACTGTGGCGAGCCTCATGGGGCGCATGTTCGGGAAGACGCCGCTTCTCCACAATCCCGGGAAGACACTCGTGGGGTCGCTCTCTCTCTTCGGAGTAGGCGCGATAGTTGCTATGTCCTATGTGTCTGTCCCGTGGGCACTTGCGGTTGGAGCGGCGGTCAGCTTTCTGGAGTCGCTCCCGATCGGGGCGTTCGATAATCTGTTGCTTCCGCTGGCGTCCGCTGGCATGGTGTCTCTGGCCGTGCAAGTAGGCGCGGTCTGACACAGAAGGAGGACGAGGTGCTCAGGGAGAAGCTCGAGTCACGCCAAGCTCGTCTCGGCGTCATCGGTCTCGGCTACGTCGGCCTGCCGCTCTCGATGGAGTTCGCGCGGGCCGGGTTCACGGTCGTGGGCATCGACAACAACGCCGAGAAGGTTCGACAGCTCATGCAGGGCGAGTCCTACATCGCCGACGTCCCGTCCGAATGGGTTCGGGAGGCCGTCGAGAACGGCACCTTCACGGCGACGACGGATTTCGCGGCGCTCGCCGAGCTCGACACGGTGGACATCTGCGTTCCGACGCCGCTCCGGAAGACGAAGGACCCGGATATCTCGTTCGTCAACGCCGCGGTGACGGAGATCGAGCGGTACGTTCATCCGGACATGCTCATCATCCTCGACAGCACGACGTACCCGGGAACGACGGACGAGATCATCCTGGCGCGCCTGGAGAAGACGGGGCTCACGGTGGGGGAGGACTTCTATCTGGCGTTCTCGCCGGAGCGCGTCGATCCGGGCAACGAGCAGTGGACCACGAAGAACATCCCCAAGGTCGTGGGCGGCGTGACGCCGGCGTGCACGGAGCACGCGGCGCTCCTTTACCGGATGACGCTCGGCCCGGTCGTGCCGGTCTCCTCAACGAAGGTCGCCGAGACCGTGAAGCTTCTGGAGAACACCTTCCGCAGCGTGAACATCGGGCTCGTCAACGAGATGACGCTGATGTGCGACCGCATGGGCATCGATGTGTGGGAGGTCATCGACGCGGCTGCGACCAAGCCGTTCGGCTTCATGGCGTTCTATCCGGGGCCGGGACTCGGCGGGCACTGCATCCCGATCGATCCGTTCTACCTCTCCTGGAAGGC
>CAZAQL010000141.1:0-5997 GCA_964487295.1 uncultured bacterium
ACTACCAGGGTATCTAATCCTGTTCGCTCCCCTAGCTTTCGCGCCTCAGCGTCAGTTGTGGCCCAGAAGACCGCCTTCGCTACTGGTGTTCTTCCTGATATCTACGCATTCCACCGCTACACCAGGAATTCCGTCTTCCTCTACCAAACTCAAGGACCGCAGTTTCGACCGCAGTTCACCGGTTGAGCCGGTGGATTTCACGGCCGACCCACGATCCCGCCTACGCGCTCTTTACGCCCAGTAAATCCGAATAACGCTAGACCCCCCCGTATTACCGCGGCTGCTGGCACGGAGTTAGCCGGGTCTTTCTGCAGAGGCAACGTCAATCACCCAGGCTATTCGCCTGGATGAAGTTCTCCCCTCTGTGACAGGACTTTACAACCCGAAAGCCTTCATCGTCCACGCGGCGTCGCACCGTCAGGGTTTCCCCCATTGCGGATGCCTCTCGACTGCTGCCTCCCTTAGGAGTCTGGGCAGTATCTCAATCCCAGTGTGGCTGACCACCCTCTCAGGCCAGCTACCCATCATCGCCTTGGTGGGCCGTTACCCCGCCAACAAGCTAATAGGGCTCGGAGCGATCCTCGAGCGGTACCATGAAACAGAGGGCACCTTTGGTCATCTCCACATGCAAGGAGATGACGTCATGCGGAATTTACGTCTTTCGGACATGTTCCCCACTCGAGGGCACGTTCTCCAAGTGTTACTCACCAGTTCGCCACTCTACTCCGGTTTCCGAAGAATCCGTTTCGCGTTCGACTTGCATGCCTAATCCACGCCGCCAGCGTTCATTCTGAGCCAGGATCAAACTCTCCGTTGTAGTTTTATTCCTGGTTGCCATCCACACCGTGGATGACAGCGTTTTCGGAATTCAAAGACCGAAACCCCAAAGGGGTCACGCGCGTTCGCGCGCTCCCTCAGGGGCCGCGTCAAACTTACTGGTTTGGCACGCTATTCATATGTCAAAGAGCTTGTCTTGCTCGGCCCGTTTTTGGGCACGAGCATGTTATCATAGTGGAGCCAGGGAGCACTGTCAAGCGGTTTCTCACTCCCCACACCACTTTTTTCGGTCACACGAAGAGACAGACTCAGAGCCCCTCAGAGGAGCCCTCGGGCCGTCCTCTACACCTTCCTGTCGTGGTATCTCACGTTGTCTGGAAGGATCCGAACGAACCGCCTCTTCCCCGCCTGGAGAAGCCTCGGCCCATCCAGTGCGACTACGTACTCTACATCACTGACGGTCTCCCCGTCAAGTCTAAATCCACCCTGTTTGATAAGGCGCCTGGCCTCGCCGCTCGAGCCCGCCAGACCGGCCGCCGTGAGAAGAGCCACGACCCAGACGCCGCTCCCATCCTCGGACCTCGGCACCTCGATGACCGGCTCCGGGATCTCGTCGGGGACGCCCTTCTGAGCGAAGATGCGGTCGAACTCCTCCTCGGCGGATGCGGCCTCCTCCTCGTTGTGGTAGAGGGCGACAAGCTCGCGCGCAAGTCTCCGCTTGAGGTCCCGCGGATTCGTCCCCGGCCTCGCCAGCTCGGCCTTGATGGCGGCGAGCTCCTCCCCGCGCACCGCGGCGGCCAGCTCGAAGTAGCGGGCGATCATCGTGTCGGGGATCGACATCGTCTTGCCGTAGATCTCCTTCGGGGGCTCCGAGATGCCGATGTAGTTGCCGATGCTCTTGCTCATTCGCCTCACGCCGTCCGTGCCCTCGAGCACGGGCAGCAGCATGACGATCTGCGGCTCCATGCCGTACGCCTTCTGGAGCTCGCGCCCGACGAGGCAGTTGAACTTCTGCTCCGTCGCGCCCAGTTCGATGTCGGACGCGATCGCCACGGAATCGTATCCCTGCATGAGCGGGTAGAAGAGCTCGTGGATGCTGATGGGCTGCTGGTTGGCGAAGCGGTTCGTGAAGTCGTCCCGCTCGAGGATGCGCGCGACCGTGTAGCGGCCGGCGAGATCCATCACGTCCGCGAACGTCATCTGGGAGAACCAGTCCCCGTTCATGCGCACCTCGGTGCGGTCCGGATCGCAGATCTTGAAGAGCTGCTCCGTGTAGGTCTTGGCGTTCTCACGGACCTGCTCGTGCGTCAGTCGCGGTCGGGTCTCCGCGCGTTCGGTCGGGTCCCCGATCATCCCGGTGTAGTCGCCGATGATGACGACGACCGTGTGCCCGAGGTCCTGGAACTGCCGGAGCTTCCTCAGACCGATGGCGTGGCCCAGATGCAGATCCGGTGCGCTCGGGTCGAACCCCTGCTTGACCCGAAGCGGCCGGTCCTCCCGGACCGCGAGTTCGAGCTTCTTCTCGAACTCATCCTCCTTGATGACCTCCACGACGCCGTCCAGCAGGACGCGGAGCTGCTCACCAGCCTTCTGCACCTGTCTCACTCCTGATGTCGTCCGGATCTCGCGCCCGGACCGAAGCATTCACGTGGCCCGGGCGTCCATCGCGGTGTCCACCGGGACGTGCCCGATGCATATTACATACCAAGGGAAGCGCGTTCCCGCAAGGCCTTTGTGGCTGCGTGTTGACTTGCCCGGGGAGTTGGGATAGCTTCGCTGCACGCGGGCGGGCGGGACTCCACGACTCAGGAGAGCGGTCGGTGAAGCGTTGGTTCCTGGTGTTCAGCATCGTACTGGCTTCCATCCTCATCGCGATGGTCGGAACGATCCAGTTGCTTCAGCGGGACCTTCCCTCGCCGTCGCTGCTCGAGACGATCCGCCCGGCGATCGGGACCACCGTCTACGCGCGCGACGGACGCGTGCTCCACGAGTTCTTCCGTGAGAACCGCGTGCTCATCACGCTCGACGAGATCGAGTCCCCCTACCTCGTCGAGGCGATCCTGGCCGCCGAGGACCAGCGCTTCTACGGGCACTGGGGCGTCGACGTCTACGGCGTCACGCGCGCGGCCGTGACGAACCTGCGCGCGGGACGGGTCGTCCAGGGCGCCAGCACGATCACCCAGCAGCTGGCACGGAATCTCTTCCTGACCCCGGACGTCAAGCTCACAAGAAAGATCAGAGAGGCCCTGCTCGCCCTGAGGATTGAGCAGACCTTCACGAAGGACCGGATCCTCGAGCTCTACATCAACCAGATCTACTTCGGCGACGGCATGTACGGCGTGCAGGCGGCCGCCGAGTACCTCTTCGACAAGGACGCCTCGGAGCTCGACCTCGCGGAGTCCGCGCTCGTCGCCGGCGTCATCCAGAGCCCACAGGGCTACGCCCCCCGGCGGCATCCCGAGCGGGCGCTCCGCAGGCGGAGCACGATCCTCTCGATGATGGTCGCATCGGGCTCCATCACACGCGCGGAGGCGGCCGCCGCCGATACGGCCGCCCTCGGACTGGCCGAGCACGAGGATGAGGCGCGCGTCGGCGCATACTTCATCGAGGAGGTGCGGCGGCAGGTCATCGACCGCTACGGGGCCGAGACGCTCTACTCAGGCGGGCTTCGCATCTACACGACCCTCGACCTCGACCTCCAGACCGCCGCGGAGGAGCACGTCGAGGCTCACCTCGCGACCCTCGAGAGCGAGGCCGGCTTCCCGTTCAAGCGTGGTGACGAGTTCAACGCGGACTCGCTCGATTTCATCCCGTACGTCCAGGGGGCCCTCCTGGCGCTCGAGGTCCGCTCGGGGGGAATCCTCGCCATGGTCGGCGGCCGGGACTTCACGGACAGTCCGTTCAACCGGGTCACCCAGGCGCCGCGCCAGCCCGGCTCCGGCTTCAAGCCCTTCCTCTATACCGCGGCGATCGACCACGGCTTCTCGCCCGCCGACACACTGCTCGATGCGCCCCTCGTGGTGCCCGCGGCCGGGACGCCGATCACGTTCCGCGACCTCGACCCGGACTACGAGGAGCCGACCGACTGGCAGCCGGAGAACTACGAGAGGACGTTCCACGGCGTCGTGCGGCTCCGATACGCGCTCAAGAGGTCAATCAACCTCGTCGCCGTCCGCCTCGGCATGAAGCTCGGGCCCTCGACGGTCGCGGAGTACGCCCAGCGGATGGGCATCTCCACTCGGCTCTATCCGGTCTATTCCCTCCCCCTGGGAAGCGCCGAGGTGACCCTCTGGGACATGGTCCAGGCGTACAGCGTGCTCGCGAACCAGGGGGTCAGGATCGAGCCGTACGGCATCGAGCGGATCGAGGATCGCACCGGTCGGGTGCTCGAGGAACACTCGCGCCTGAGCCAGTCCGTGCTCTCGCCCGAGACGGCGTACGTGGTCACCAACATGATGGAGAGTGTGCTCTCGAGCGGGACCGGCGTCGGGGCCCGCGCGCGCGGCTTCAGGCACCCGGCCGCGGGGAAGACCGGCACGACGAACGACTTCGCCGACGCGTGGTTCGTCGGCTTCACTCCCAGGGTCGTGTGCGGCGTCTGGGGCGGCTACGATGAGCGGAAGCCTCTCGGTCCCCGGATGACGGGGGCCCGCGTCGCCCTGCCGATCTGGACGGAGTTCATGAAGGCGGCGCACGTCGGGGTTCCCGAAGAACCGTTCCCGCGGCCGCATGGGATCACGACGCGGCGCATCTGCGCGAAGACGGGCATGCTCGCCACGGAGCACTGCCCGGAGACGCTCAACGAGGTATTCGTGCAGGGTACCGAGCCCGTACGTCCGTGTGAGGCACACGCGCCGAAGCCGTACACGCCCGCGCCGCCGAGCGCCCTGCGCCTCTAGACCCCGTCCTCGGGCTCCGTGTGGATCTCGAGGATGCGCGAGGGCGATGCGGACGACCCGCCTCGATCCGCCTCCGGGCTCGCGGCAGCGTCACCGATAGTGATGGCGGCCCGCACCCGGCGTTCCGCCGTGTCGGCCTGCCCCTCGTCCGCCGCATGCACGACGGCAAGCAGATCACCCGGGTCCACCCGCGATCCGACCGACGCCTCGACGATGACGCCGACCGCGGGATCGACCGTCTCTCCGGCGCGCCGGCGCCCCGCTCCCAGGCCCACGCAGGCCAGACCGATCTCGAGGGAGTCGATCGACCGGACCTCGCCCGCGGCATCCGCGGGCACCTTCCGTATCACGGTTGCCCTCGGCAGAAGCGTCGTGTCGTCGACGACTCCCGGATCACCGCCCTGCGCCTCTATAAATCTCGTGAACAGCTCGAGGGCGGAGCCACCGTCGAGAGCCGCCGCGGCTGACCGCCTGGCCTCGCTGATGTCGTTCGCCCGGTCGCCCAGGAGGATCATCTGCGCGGCGAGTTCGAGGCTCAGAGCGCGGGTGTCGTGCGGCCCTTCGCCGCGGAGCACCGCGATCGACTCGACGACCTCGAGCGCGTTCCCGACCGCACGGCCGATGGGCGCGTTCATGTCGGTCAGGAGCGCGACCGCCGGGAGTTCGAGACGCGCCGCGGTCCTGAGAAGCGCCCGGGCAAGCGCGCGGCCCTGCTCGACGGTCTCCATGAACGCCCCGCGTCCGACCTTGACGTCGAGCGTCAGCGCGTCGAGACCGGCCGCCAGCTTCTTCGAGAGGATGCTCGCGGTGATGAGCGGAACGCAGGCAACGGTGGCGGTCACATCCCTGATCGCGTACATCCTGCGATCCGCGGGCGCGATGTCGGGCGACTGGCCGACGATGGCCATGCCGACGTCCCGGACGAGGCGGACGAAACGTCCGGGGCTGAACTCGGTCCGCATCCCGGGAATCGACTCGAGCTTGTCGAGCGTTCCGCCCGTGTGTCCGAGACCGCGCCCGGAGATCATGGGAACCGGCACGCCCGCGGCGGCTGCCACGGGGGCCACGATCAGCGACAGCTTGTCACCCACGCCCCCGGTGGAGTGTTTGTCGACCTTCCGGCCGGGGATCTCGCTCGTGTCGATCGTGGTTCCTGATGCCAGCATCGAACGAGTGAGATCCTCCGTCTCCTCCGGGGTCATGCCCCGGAAGAAGACGGCCATGAGGAACGCCGACATCTGGTAGTCCGTCACATCGCCGCTCAGGAGCCCGGAGACCATGTGCTCGATCTCCCCGCTCGTGAGCGTCTCGCCGTCGCGCT
>CAZAQL010000142.1:0-230 GCA_964487295.1 uncultured bacterium
AGACCCACTGCCCGTCCTCGACGGAGGCCCGAGCCGTCGTCTCGCCGAAGAGAGTGACCGAGCAGGGACCGTCACACGCGACCCGGACCTCGTCCAGCCCCTCCGCGAGTCCGACCCGCATGAGCGGTCCCTGTCCGTGCTGGTCCGGCACCTCTCCCCCGGAGAACGGCACCGTCTCGATGTCTCCCAGCGCCGCATCGGCCAGGTCGACGTCAGGCGTCGATCCGCCC
>CAZAQL010000142.1:240-5892 GCA_964487295.1 uncultured bacterium
ACGCGGGGGTGCGAATGGCCGCCTTCGAGTGTGGCGTCGATCCGCCCGTCGACGGGCGAGGCTGCGAGACGCCACCGCCGCTCCCAAGCGCCCCACACGAACCCAGCAGAGCCACGGCCGATACGAGAAGAGCAACGAGCGCTGCGCGAGCGAGCGCCGCCCGGCGAGACGCGCATCGACGCACGAGGGCGCCGGGATATCCTCCCGACGCCCTCGTCGCAGATCTTCCGCTGTCGTCGTGAGCCGTCACACTCACTCCGCCTTCTTCTCGTCCGTCTCGGCCGGCTCATCCTCGGCGGCTGCATCGTCACCGCCCTCGCCCTCCGCCTGAGCCTCAGGGGCCTTCTCGGGCTGCTCGCCCTCGGCCGCCTCCGCCTCAGCGGGCTCCGCTCCGGCATCGCTGCCGGCCTCGTCCGCCTCCGGCTCCGCGACCGCCGCCGGCGGCTCGCCCTTACGGATGACGTTGTCGGGCTCCTCCTCGAAGCGGGGCTTCCGCTCCTTGAAGGTCACCGGCTCGTCAACGAGCTGGATGATCGAGAGCGGGGCTCCGTCGCCGCGCCGCTCCTCGACCTTGATGATCCTCGTATAGCCTCCGGGTCGGTCCGCGAAACGGGGGCCGAGATCGTCGAAGAGCTTCGCGACCACCTTCTTGCTCCTGATGACCTTGAGCGCCTGGCGGCGAGCCGCAAGGTCGCCCGGTCCGCGCTTGCCGAGCGTGATCATCCTCTCAGCCAGCGACCGGACCTCCTTGGCCTTCGCGTCCGTCGTCTCGAGCTTCTCGAGATCGAGAAGCGTCGTTACCATGTTCCGGAGCATCGCTTTCCGGTGAGCGGACGTGCGGCCGAGCTTCCTGCCGTGTTTCCTGTGTCGCATCGACTTCCTGACCTTTCAACGGTTCAGCGACCCGGACGCCTACGCGTCCTCGCTGTCGTCGTCATCCTCATCCTCTTCTTCGTCCTCTTCCTCGTCCTCGGATTCCTCGACGACGCCGGCGTCGGCCGCGAAGTCCGGGAAGTCCGCGTCCATACGGACCGGCTCCTCGGGCTCCTCTTCCTCCTCGGTCTCGCCGCCCCCGGGGGACAACAGAGCATCAACGTCCATTCCGAACGAGAGCTCCATGTCCGCGAGGATATCGACGAGTTCCTGCAGCGACTTGCGGCCGAAATTGCGGTACTTCAGCATCTCAGCCTCTGTCTTCTGGACGAGGTCACCCAGCGTCTTGATCCCGGCGTCCCTGAGACAGTTCGAGGACCGGACAGAGAGCTCCAGCTCCTCGACGCTGTGGTCGAGAAGCTCCATCAGCCGCTGCTGCTCGGGATCGATGATGTCCTCGACCTCTTCCTGCGGCTCGATCTCGAAGTTCATGAACATCAGGAGATGATCCTTCAGCATCTTCGCCGCGAACGCCAAAGCGTCATCCGGAGTCACGGTCCCGTTCGTCCACACCTCGAGCGTCAGCTTGTCGTAGTCCGTTCGCTGACCAACGCGCGTGTTCTCTACCTCGTAGTGCACGCGCCTGACCGGCGAGAAGACCGAGTCGATGGGGATGAAGCCGATCGGCTTCTCCTCGAAAACGTGGTCCTCGGCCTGCACGTAGGACCGCCCTGCGTCGATGATGAGCTCCGCCTCGAGCGAGGCGTCGGGGCCGAGCGTGGCAAGATGGAGATCCGGGTTCATGATCTCGATGTTAGGGTTCGGATCGAGATCGGACGCCTTGATCTCTCCCTCGCGCTCGGCCTGAAGCCTGACGACCTCAGGGCCATCGCTCAGAAGCCGGATATTGAGCTGCTTGAAGTTCAGGATGAGTTCGGTCACATCCTCCGTCACGCCGGGGACGACTGAGAACTCGTGCAGCACGCCCTCGAATCTGACTGCCGTCACGGCCGCGCCCTGGAGCGATGAGAGCAGCGCGCGCCGAAGCGCGTTGCCGATCGTCACACCGTAGCCGCGCTCCAGCGGCTCGGCGACGAGTTTCCCGTAGGAACCCGTCATCGTCTCCGTGTCCCAGACGATTGCGTCTGGCATCCTCAAGTTCTTCCACTTCATTCTGCGCTGGCCTCCTTGAAGCGTTGGCCACCGTCACCGCGGTCAGGGTCTACCTGGAGTAGAAGTTGACGATGAGCTGTTCGTTGATCGGCGTGGGGATCTGGTCCCTCGAGGGGAGTTCCAGCACACGCCCGGCGAACTTCTTCGGATCCAGCTCGAGCCACTCGACCGTGCCCACGCCGGCCTTGAGATCCACCGCCGCCCTGATCTCAGGGATACTCCGCGACCTTTCCTTCACGAGGATCTCATCCCCGGCCTTGAGCTGATACGAGGGGATGTCGACCTTCTGCCCGTTCACCCGGAAGTGACCGTGAACGATGAGCTCACGCGCCGCGGCCCGTGACGGAGCGAACCCCATCCGGTACACAACGCTGTCGAGCCGACGCTCCAGGAGACGAATGAGATTCGCACCCGTCACGCCCTGCTGGCGCTCGGCCTCTTTGTAGTAGTTCTTGAACTGCCGCTCGAGGACACCGTAGATCCTCTTGGCCTTCTGCTTCTCCCTGAGCTGCAGCCCGTACTCGGTGGCGCGCCGCCGGCGACGGCTGTTGCCGTGCTCGCCGGGACCGTACGCCCGACGCTCGAACGCGCACTTGTCGGTCGAGCAGCGCTGTCCCTTCAGGAAGAGCTTCATGCCGTGGCGGCGACACTGCTTGCACTTCGCCCCATGATACGTCGCCATCTGGTTCCTCCGTTAGACTCGTCTCTTCTTCGGGGGACGACAGCCGTTGTGCGGGATCGGCGTGATGTCGCGAATCGCCGTCACCTTGAGTCCCGCCGCCTGGAGAGCACGAATAGCCGCCTCGCGACCGGGGCCCGGTCCCTTCACCTCGACCTCGACCCGCCTGAGCCCCATCGGGATCGCCTGCTCCGCGGCGTTCTGCGCCACGAGCTGAGCGACGAAGCCCGTGCTCTTCTTCGAACCCCTGAACCCGACCTTACCCGCGCTGGCCCAAGAGATCGTGTTGCCCTTCATGTCGGAGAGCGTCACGATCGTGTTGTTGAAGCTGGCCTTGACGTGGGCCATGCCGTCGGGCTCAACCTGCTTCTTCTTACGCTGAGCCAAACTGACCTCCCCTGGCGCATCGGACTGCTACTTCTTGCCCGGCGCCCTCTTCTTGCCCGCAACAGTCTTCTTCGGACCCTTGCGCGTTCGCGCGTTCGTTCTCGTGCGCTGTCCGCGCGCGGGAAGTCCGCGACGATGACGCCATCCCCGGTAGCAGCCGATGTCTCTGAGCCGCTTGATGGAGAGCGAGAGCTCCGTTCGGAGTCCGCCCTCGACCCGGTACTCCTCCTCGATGATGTGCCGAATCCGGCCGATCTCGTCGGCCGTAAGATCCTTGACCCGCACGCTCTCACCGATCCCCGCCTTGTCCAGGATCTTCTTCGAAGAGGTCCGACCGATGCCGTAGATGTACGTCAGGGCGATGATCGCCCGCTTGTTATCTGGTACGTCAACACCGACAATGCGCGCCAACGAGATATCCTCCTCTTCCTGCGACTCCCCGCAGGTCTAGCCCTGGACCTGCTTGTGACGCTTGTTCACGCAGATGACCCGGATCTTTCCGTGTCGCTTGATCAGCTTGCAATGCTCGCAGATCTTCTTGACTGAAGACCGCACCTTCATGGTTCTCCCCCGGTTGAGTCGTCTTCTTTGCCCGGTCCTACTTGTACCGGTATGTGATGCGTCCCCGTGACCAGTCGTAGGGCGAGATCTCAACCGTGACCCTGTCGCCCGGGAGGATCTTGATGTAGTGCATTCTCATCTTCCCGGAGATGTGGGCCAGCACCTTATGCCCGTTGTCCAGTTCCACTCGGAACATGGCGTTGGGCAACGCCTCGACCACGACCCCTTCAACGGTGATGCCTTTCTGCTTTGCCATGCTTGCTCCCGGGCCTCGGGCCCGTCTGAACCTGCTCTTATGAAGCCACTGCTCCGCTCCCGGCGCGACCGCGGTCTACGGCAGTGTCAGGATGTCGACGCCCTCGCTCGTGACGGCGACCGTGTGCTCAAAGTGCGCCGAGAGCGAACCGTCCGCCGTGACGACCGTCCATCCGTCGTCGAGCGTTCTGACCGCCGTGCCCCCCGCGTTCACCATCGGCTCGATGGCGAGCACCATTCCCCGCTTGAGGACCGGACCCCGGCCGAGCGGACCGTAGTTCGGAACCTCCGGCTCCTCGTGCAGCTGCGTCCCGACACCGTGCCCGGCGAGGTCGCGGACGACCGAGAACCCGTAAGACTCGGCTGTCGCCTGAATCGCGTGCGAGACGTCCGACAGATGAACTCCCACCCGCGCGGCGGTCAGACCGGCCTCGAGCGACTCGCGCGTCGCCTGGATGAGGCGCTTCGTGCTCTCGGGCACCTCGCCCACGACGAGGGTCCTCGCGCCGTCACCGACGTAGCCTCGCTTCCGCACGCCGACGTCGACCCCGACGATGTCGCCTTCTTTGAACTCCCGGCCGCTCGGGATGCCGTGGACGACCTGCTCGTTGACCGAGATGCAGGTCGCCGCAGGGAATCCGCTGTAGCCCTTGAACTCGGGCGACGCGTCGTGACTCCGTATGAAGCTTTCAATCTCAGCGTCGAGCTCACCGGTGGTCAGCCCCGGCCGCACGAGCCTCTCAGCCAGGTCAAGCGATCCCGCCACAAGCCGGCCACTTTCGCGCAGGAGCTCGATCTCGTCGCTGGTCCGTATGCTGATCATCCGGCCTCTCGCACGCCGCACGCGGTGTCGATGATCCCGTCTACCTGCGTCGGTACGTCCTCGCTGGTCCCGGTGACGTGCACGGTACGGAGAACGTCCTGCGAGCGGTAGTAATCCGTGAGCGGCGCCGTCGCATCCTCGTACTCGCGGAACCGGCGTTCGATCGCTTCCGGCTCATCGTCAGCGCGTCGGGCAAGACGACCCCCGCACTTGTCGCAGACGCCCTCTTTCTTCGGGGGCTTCCACGACAGGTTGTAGACCGCGCCGCAATCCACACAGGAGACCCGGCTCGACAGCCTTCTGACGGCCTCCTCCATGGTGATGTCAATGTACACGACACAGCCGAGCGAGAGGTCGCGCCTCGACAGCAGCTCGTCGAGTCCCTCCGCCTGCGGTACGGTCCTCGGGAATCCGTCGAGGATCACGTCCCCGGCCGCATCGTCCTCGAGAACCTCCTCGACGAGACCGAGCACGACCTGGTCAGGCACGAGACGCCCGCCGGACATGTACTCATCGGCCCTCCGCCCGAGTTCGGTCCCTTGAGCGACGGCGTCACGCAGGAGGTCGCCGGTCGAGATGTGCCGCATACCGCGCTGTTCGGCCAGCCTCCTGGCCTGCGTACCCTTGCCGGCTCCCGGCGCTCCAAGCATCACGATGATCAACTCAGTCTCCCCTGCTTCTCAGGTTCCTGCGGGGCGAAGCCCCGCCAAGCCAGCGCCCCGCGGCGGCCAGCGGCAGCCAGCGCCCCGCGGCGGCCAGCGGCAGCCAGCCGCCCCCCGGCGGCCGGCGGCAGCCAGCCGCCCCCCGGCGGCCGGCGGCAGCCCATCGCTATCGACGCCGGCCTCTGAGCTTGCCCTTCTTCATGAACCCATCGTAGTGGCGCATGAGCAGATGCGACTCG
>CAZAQL010000143.1:0-5860 GCA_964487295.1 uncultured bacterium
CCCTGGTTTGTTCCTCGTCGCCCCGCGTGTGCACGAGCAGATCGATATCGCTGGCCGGGCCGGCCGTGGCGTTCTTCGTGCTGCCGAAGACGTACATGGCCACGATGCCGAACCGGTCGGCGTCGACCTCCGCCGCGATACGTTCGGCCATGCGAAGTCTCCACTGCCAGTACTGCACGGGGAGCCGCGGCGTGACCTCGGGAGCGGGCGGAGGCTCCGCCTCGTTCTCGCCGGGGTCGACGAGCACGGCGAGTGCCTCGCCGAGATCGGCGTTGAGAAGCACGCGGAGCAGACGGCCCTCCGTGGCGTCCGCCACATCGATAACGCGGACGACGTTCTCGAGATGCGCGAGATCGGGAAGCATACCGGCCAGCAGGTTCGGCGCACCCTTGAGGAACCGCTCGTTGAAGACCACCCCGGACTCGTCCGGGTAGAGCGGCAGGTAGCGGATGCGCGACTCCACGAGGTCCTGGAAGAAGTGGGTCCCGAACGAGAGATCGGGCACGTAGTCACCCTTGCGCTTCGCGACCTCGATGAGCATCGCCGTGTTCGAGATGTCCGCGTAGGTGACGCTCACGCCGAGCTTGACATCGCCCCGGCTCCCCCAGCGTCCAGGACCCAGGAGGATGAAGCGCTTCGTCGGAAGAAGCCTGTTGAGCCGCCCGACCGCGCGGGCGACCTCGAGCATCTCCTCGCGGCTCTCAAGCGCCGCGTACGCGTCCGGATCGACGTAGACGATGTTCGTGATGTCCGGAACCCAGCCGTTGGTCACGTAGCGGTTCGCGGTGAAGATGACGTCCTTCCTGTCGACGTCCTTCGGGATCGGGGCGGGAGCGGAGTCGTCCGAACGACTCTGCGGCCGACACTGGAGCAGGTAGAAGTGCTCGCCGTCGTGCGCGAACTCGATGTCAACCGGCGTGTCCAGCTTCCTCTCGAGTACATCGAGCATGTTCTTCAGGTGTTCGACGAACGGTGTCGACGACGCGAGGTCGTCGAAGGTCGCGACGAGCTTCTGCTGCTCTGGGTCGAAGAGCACGCTTGGGGGCGCCTTCGCGAGCATCCCGTCCCGCAGCCACTGGAAGACGCGCTCCATGCCGGGATAGTCCGCGCCGACCTCGTCCAGCAGGGCCGTAAGCTCCTTCGTTTCGAGCGTCCCCGCCTCGAGGTTGATCACGTCGACCCAATGCGGCGAGTAGCGGACGATCTCGTCGACCGCGACGTTCGCCCGGAGATTCGGTTTGCCCGGAACGAGCAGGGTCGGGTAGTCGTCGGAGACCCGGTCGACCGCGCGCGTTCCGAGGCCCGGCACGAGCCGGACGAGGCCGTCCTCCCGCTGAATGCGCGGCGACCAGCGGAACTCGCTGTTGCTGAACGCCACGCCGGCGAAGGCGGGGAAGTAGTACTTGCCGACACGCGTGCCGACGACCTCCTGGATGAGAATGCCCATCTCCTCATTAAACTCGAGAAGCCCACGCTCGCGCCGATACTCGATGGGGTCCGGCCCGAACGTCGAGGCGTAGACCTCGGCGATGGCGTCCGCGAGCGCTTCGAGGCGCTCGGCCTTCGTCCCCTGGTTGGCGACGAACAGGCTCTTGTACTTCCCGGAGAACGCCGTTCCCAGGCGGTCCTCAAGCAGGCTCGAGCTTCGGACGATGAGCGGTACGTCGTCGAAATCGTCGAGCGCGACGGAGAGGCCGTTCAGGACGCGCGTCGGGAACGTCGAGTTCTTGAACAGCCTGATGATGTCCGGGTACTCCTGCCGGATCTCCTCGACGTCGCGGAACTTCTGCTCGATGACGTCCTGCAGATCGTTGTGGGCGATGAAGTCGTGCGCCCCGTCGGAGGGCAGATACCACGTCTTGGGCATGCGGACCTCGCCGACGGGCGTCGAGTCGTCGCGCAGGCGGTCGAGAATGCAATGGGCGAGGAGCATGCCGGCGCTCTTGCCGCCGAGTCGACCGTGGCTGCCGGCCGGGATGATCATCCGTCGGGTCAGCTCGTAGAAGTCCTCGATCTCCATGTTCTCTTTCGCCACGCGCACGAAGTCTATCTGCTCCGTGAGAAGCCGCTGCGTGAGCGAGACGCGGAGCGTCTTGAGCGTCGAGTCCCGGAGGATTCGCTTGTCGGGAATGCCGTGCTGGAAGCGGCGCATCGCGTCGACGATCTCCGGCAGCGGCGACCGGGGGTTGTTGAGCACGCGGAGGAAGCTCGACGCCTTGTCCTCCTGCATCCAGTTCTGGACGCGGGTGAGGACCTCGGTCTGGCTGAGGTGACGGCTCGCGAGCTCGAACGGCGCGTCGCTCAGCAGGTAATCCGGATTGCGCGTGAGGCGGCAGGCGGGCACGTTGACCTCGCCCGTGAGTTCCTCATCAGCGGCGCCCGGCCCCGCCGCCTCGGCGAGCATGTCCTGAGCCTCCTCGACGCCGATCTGGCAGAGGTAGTTGAGGATCTTGTGAGCGATGCGGAGATAGAGACCGCGGTCCGACTCGCGAAGCAGATGCAACGGGCTGCGCCAGATCTCGCCGCCTGTGGCGTCCGAGTTCTGACGCATGTTCTCCCAGTCCTTCCGGATGTCCTCCAGCCGGTGCCGCAACACGAAGTGGCTGATGAGCCCGGCTATCGTGTTGATGAGCCGGACCTCCTCCTTCAGGAAGGGCCCCTGGTCCTCCGGCGGGCGCTCCTCCGTGTAGAACACCTCGAGCGTGCCGATCGTCTCCTCCTGGACCGAGACGTCCGAACGCAGAACCCACTGCGTCGGTTCGAAATCCGAGGACGTGAGCCTCCTTCCCTCGATCGTGAGACGGGCCTCGCAGATGTCCGGATACTGCCAACCGGGAGGGATCGCGCGCAGAAGCTCGATGTAGGTGTCGTCCGAAGGCTCGCTCTGTCTGAGCGCCTCCTCGACGTGATAGAGGCAGTTGAGCTCCTTCGCGCGCTCCGTGAGAGATGCCATGAGTCCGTCGCGCGTCGATCGCAGGTCGTCAGTCATGCGTGATCACTCCCCGGCCGCTCCGTCCATCGACCTTGACGGTGAGCGGCCGCTCGAGGCGAACGTGGCGAACGAGGTCCGACTCGAAGCGGGCGGCGTGTCCGTTCAGCCACTCCCAGTCGATGCCCGGCGCGGCCGTGTGGCTGACCGCCAGGTACAGCACCTCAAAGCTGATGAGATTGTGGAAGAAGTGTGAACCCTGGCTGAGGTCGGGCGTCATCTGAGGGAGGGTGGCCTCCACGATGACGCCGGCCCCGCTGATCTGCGCCCAGTCGACGGGTACGCCGAGCCACGGGTCGGAACTGCCCCAGCGCCCGAACCCGATGAGCAGATACGCGCGCCTCTCCGAAGTGAGCGTCCGGTTCACCGCGTCGAGCTCCATCGCGATCGCCGGCGTATGCCGTGCCTCGAACGTCTCCGGACGTACGTAGACGACGTCGACGATGGAGTCGCGCACGCCGTTGCCCATCGCGTTCGCCGACGAGGCCAGGACGCCGTCGGCCGAGAGCTCAGCGTCGTCGATCTCCACCGGTGAGCGGGCGACCATCATCGGACGGGCCTGCAGGAACCCGAAGCGGGGGCGGCGTCGGGCCAGCGGGTCGAGCGCGAGCGCGAACTCGATCTCGACCTCCTGTTCAAGCGCGCGCTCCGACAGCTCGAGGAGTCGGGCGACGAGCCGGTTGAGCGGCAGCGTGTCGTAGGTGAGCATCGGCGCGAAGTCGAGCACCCGGGCTCCGACTCCAGACAGACCCGGCCTTAAGCGCTGCGACCCCGGGTCGAAGGTCGAGACGAGGTCCTTGAGCACGCCGTCGTACTCCGCGTCGGCGAGTTCGGCCCTCACGAGATACTCGGTCTCCTTCACCGGGTCGGGGGGAGGCGGCTTCCCCATGTTGACGGCCCAGAAACGCGTCTGCGTGTTCTTGATGAGGTCGTCGAGACCGTTGTACGGCGCCGGAGCCTTCGGATACCTCGGGCAGTACGTCCAGGCGAGACCGCCGTCGACGATCTGCTTCCCCAGACCGAGCGCAAGATCCACAACTCCGTCTTCGGGCGTGGCCCGTGCGGTCGGGTAGTAGCTGTAGGAACGGCCGACCCCGGACACGGCCGGGTAGAACCGGTCGTTCATGCGGTGCCCGACGACCTCCTGGATGATGACCGCCATCTTCTCGTCGCGCAGGGAGCGCCCGACGGAGTCGATGTACCCCTTCGGTCCCTCGAAGAACGTCGATGCGTAAACGAACTTGATGGCCTCAACGAGCCGGTGAAACCTGGTCTCCGGGTCCGGCTGGTTGTTCGGGATCATCTTCGTGCCGTACACGCCGGCGAACGGATGCGACAGCGCGTCCTCGAGCAGGCTGGACGAGCGCACGGCGAGCGGGGTGTGGATGCCGTTCGCGATCGAGATGATGTCGCCGACGAACTCGGCCGGAAGCTCCGCGTGCTGGAAAGCCAGCGCGATGCGCTCGTCGCTCTCGTCGCTCATGGCGACCTCGTAGAGGTCGTTGCGGACCATGAAGTCGTCGAAGAGCTCGGTGGTGAGCACGGTGAGCGTGGGGATGACGATCTCGAAGGCAGGGAACTCGTCCTCGCCGAGCGCGGAGAGAACGCCGTCACGCACACGGAGCAACCCGGCGGCCTTGCCGCCGATCTCACCGTTGCCGATCCTGGTGAACGTCTGCTCCCCGCCGAGGAACGTGCGGTTGAACCGTGGAAGCAGCGACGCGGTTCCCATCGTGCGCGCCTCCTCGTGGCTCAGTTCGGAGGCGGGGCGCCCGAGCGGGCGCCCCGCCCCGAGTGGGTGCAACCAGAGCCCGCGGCCGGCGCGTGCGACGCGTCAGCGCGGCGGACGGTGTGAAGCTTCGCGCGCTAGATCCAGCCGCGCTGGCGGCAGGCTTCCGCCACCCGGTTGACGGAGACGACATACGCGGCATCGCGCATGTAGAGCTTACGCTTCCGCGCGAGCGAGCTCACCGCAGCATAGGCCGCCGTCATCTTCACGTCGAGCTTACCGAGAACCTCGTCCTTTTCCCAGAAGTAGTTCATGTTGCTCTGGACCTGCTCGAAGTAACTGCAGGTCACGCCGCCCGCGTTCGCGAGGAAGTCCGGGATGACGTGGATCCCGCGTTCGTGAAGGACCTTGTCCGCCTCTGGAGTGGTCGGGCCGTTGGCGCCCTCGGCGATGACCTTGACGCGCTCGCTGATCCTGCCGACGTTGTCGGCCGTGATCGAGTTCTCGAGTGCCGACGGGATGAGGATGTCGACCTCCTGCTCGATCCAGTCGTCGCCGGGGATGATCTCGTAGCCGAGGTCCTTCGCCTTGTTCTTGTCGATGCCGCCGAAGTGGTCCGTGATGCTCCTGAGCTCGGCGAGGTCGACGCCGTCCGGCTTGCGGAACGCGAACGCGCACGAGTCCGCCTGATCCCAGCAGGACACGCAGATGACGGTGCCGCCCATCTGCGTGTAGAGCTCGACGGCGTACTGCGCGACGTTGCCGAAGCCCTGGACGCTCGCGATCGTGTCGGACGGACGGATGTTGAGCTCCTTCAGCGCTTCGCGGATGGTGTAGACGACGCCGTAGCCGGTCGCCTCGGTCCTTCCGAGCGAGCCCCCCATGCCGACCGGCTTGCCCGTGATCACGCCGGGGTAGTGGCCGCCGTGGATCTTCTCGAACTCGTCCATCATCCACAGCATATGCTGCGCATTCGTCATGACGTCCGGCGCCGGCACGTCCGCGACGGGGCCGATGTTCCGGGCGAGCTGTCTGGCGAATCCCCGGCAGATCTGCTCCTGCTCACGCATGCTCAGGTTATGCGGGTCGCAGATCACGCCGCCCTTGCCGCCGCCCAGCGGGATGTCGACGACCGCGCACTT
>CAZAQL010000144.1:0-5794 GCA_964487295.1 uncultured bacterium
CATGGTCATCCTCGAACTGGTCGAATAGCGCCAAGGTCGAACACGCGGGTGCCCCTCCCCACGCCGAACCGCTCGATGATCCACTGGACGGAGCGCGCGATGAACTCGGGGTTCCGCGAGGCGAGGTCGGTGTCCGGGTTGAGATGATAGCCGAGCATCTGCGACGCGATGTGCGGGTCGGTCCAGAGCGTGTCGGCCGTGTAGCGGCTCCAGAGCTCGGGCCTGGCGGTCGCGGCCGCGAGGTCGAGATGGAGCGGGCTCGCGAGCAGTCGCTCACCACCGTCGTCGCGCACGTCGATTCGCGACGAGTAGGGTTTGATGTCGAGAAGCGGCGTCCCGTCGAGCATGTCGACGTCCTCTATGTGGAGGACGCGGCCCTCACGACCGACCAGCCGCACGAGGCTCAGACCTATGGCGTTGGGATGGTGAGGAGATCGCGTCGCGAAGACGCCACGCGACTCGGTCGCGCCGGGCGGCGTCGCCTCGAGCCGCGCATCCCCGGCGCGGTCCAGCTGGAAGATGAGATAGACGTACGGCGAACGTTCGATGCTGCGCAGCCCCGCGGCGTACTTGGGGAACAGCTCAACGGTTCCCGGAATGCCCCGCGCGTAGCTCGGCTGCCGCGGCGTGTCGGACGTGTCGGTATGCGGCGTATGGATGATGCCGATCGCGTGGAGCGTGATGTCGGTGTTCGCGGCGGTCATGGGCTCCTTCTCGCCATGATGGCGTGTCTCCTCGCATCACACTATAGAGGGAAGGTGCCGCGCGCGCCACTGCATAGCACCCCGCGTGCTATCGCATCGTGCCCGGCGCTGCATCATACGATAGAGGGAAGGATGATGCGTGGGCGCTGAACGCCGACGCGAAGCTGGGTCGTCCCGTCGACGAGCGCGGTCTCTCCAACATGCGATGCGATCGCCTCGCGCATGTTCTTCGAGAGCTTGGTCGTCCCAAACTCGCCCATCACGACGAGCGTGAAGGGCAGCTCCACGTCGAGCACGTCCTTGAGATCGACGCCGCCGGCGATGAGGCCGAGAATCCCCGTGTCGCGACTCGCCTCGAGCACGGCGGCATCCGCGTGTTCCACCAGCACGATAGAACCGAAGGGAAGTGATGCCACTTCAGCCGGTCCGGCTGCGGACGCGAGCGTGCCGACGACTGCCCCACCCCGTCCCCAGAGCCCGTCGATCTCGGTTCCCTCGCTGACGATGGTGCAGCCGCGCGGGGTGACCGACTCGACTGTGCCGGGGAGCCACGCGGGGACCTGGAGCTCCTCAAGAAGCGGCTCGATCATGACCATCCCGAAGTGATCATCGATCCGCGCGACCTTCCCGCGAACCGGTGACTCCGCACCTCTATACGTGCCGCCCGACATCATCGCCGCCACCCACTGGCCGCGCTCGACATCATCACCGACCTTCACACGGAGATACGGCTTGAGCTTGCTGGGGTGAATGTTCATCTCTCTCGCGGCCTCGATGGTCGTGAGGACCTTCGCGTCCTCCGCGTGTTCGCGGACGACCAGCGTGCCATCTGGGAGAATGCGCTCGATGGTCCCGTCGACCGGCGCGCGATAGGTCGACGGAAGCCCGAACCGCATCCTGCACTTTGCGATGACCTCGTTGCGGCTGACCTTCTCCCCCACGTGCTTGAGCAACACACTGTCGAGCCCCTCCGGATCGATGTGGAGCCCTCGCGCAACCGGGAGGAAGAACGGCCGCAGGAACTGCCGGGTCGCATGCGCGACGATCGTATCGGAGGCAACAGTGTCGCCGACCTCGACCAGGACATCCCCGTTCGTCGCGAGCTCGCGCGTGACAGTGATGCAACCGGTTCGGATGCGGGTCGCCGGTACGAGCTCGGTCCTCGCGTGCGCCGCGTCGGCATCGCCGGCTGCGACGGCACCATTCTGCTCGCCGACACCATGTCGCGGTCGCGCGTCGACATCAGACGGCTCCACGCCGCTGCCTGCTGCCACCTCGCCCTGGTGGTCACCCACGGTCCCCAGCTCGACCAGCGCGAGACCGAAGAAGAGCTCCTTCGCGAGCGCGTCGTCCACCTTGGACAGAACGCCCAAGTGCGGGAACATGAACGCGCGGTCGACGGCCAGCTTCACGTCGTTCGCAGGCCGGAGTGCATCGACGAGCATCCGCGCCGCGGCCTCTCGAGGGGTGTGCGAGAGGATCCCGCCGCTTCCGATGACCATGTCGTACCCGGTGATGCGGAAATCCGACCCGTCGCTCGTCTTCACCGGCGGCCTGGGTACATCCATCTCGCCCGGCCGCTCGCGCTTCGGGATCCCTCTGAGCACGCGCAGGTGTTCGCGGACGGCCTGTCGGATCGCAACGCTCGCGGTCGCCCACTCGACCATCGCACCTTCGCGCGTCGTCGGCAGGCTGGTCGGCTGCGTGTACTTGTTCCCGATGCGGTTCCAGAGTTCGCGGTCGGTCATGTCCACCTGAAGAAGATCGGCGAGGGAACCGGTTCCGGCGAGCCGGGCGATGTTGAGCACGCTGTAGCTCATGCCGATGTTCGCGCTGACGGTGCGGATAACTTCGCCCCGGCACGCCGTGAACACGTCGGTCGTAGCGCCTCCGATGTCGATAGCGAGAACGGTCCCGTTGAGCTCTGCGGACGCGAGCGCCATGGTGTCGGCGAACGCCGCCGGGGTCGGACTGATGGGGGCTTCGACCCACGGCTTGAGCTTGTGGTAGCCGGGGGCCATCGACATCACGTGATCCATGAAGATCTCGTTGATGGCCGCGCGAGCCGGACGCGTCTCCTCGTGGAACTCGTCGGGACGGACGTTCGGAACCTGATGGAACAGGAATCCGTCACCAAGCGCCTGCTCGACGTAGGGAGCGGCGTGGACGTTCCCACCATAGACGATGGGGAGCTTCGAGTCGGGGTTGAGCTTCGGGTGGATCTCGGACTCGACAATGAGTTCGGCAAGAAAGACGGGTGCCGTGATCGCCTCGCCGTCGTAGCCGCCGGCGAGGAGCACCATATCGGGGCGGAGCCGCTTGAGGTCCTCGATCTGGCGGTACGCGGTCCGTCCGTCGTTCATACAGATGATGTCGAGGACGATGGCCCCGGCGCCGAGCGCAACGCGCTCCGCGGTCTCCGCCGTGAGCTCCTTGACGAGACCGGTGACGACCATCGCGAGCCCGCCACCCGCGCTTGAGGTGGAGAGGTATGGAACGACCGGCGCTCCGTCGGCGAGCAGCGTCTCCCCGGTCGCCTCCTCGAGTGCGCGGAACGCCTGGAGCACGCCGATGGAAACGTCCTCGTACGGCCGCTCGACCGTCGTCGGCGCCTCGCGGCGAGTGTATCTCCAGGTCCCGTTCTCGGCGCGCTGGAAGAGGATGGCCTTCGTTGTGGTGCTACCGACGTCGGTGATGACGAGCGTGGTCGCGTGGGTGAGAGTCACGGGGATGCCTCCCAGACCGGGTCATCGGTGACCTTCCACCGGTCCATCGCACGTGCGTAGGGCCAGAGTCCGAGCGCCTCGTACGCCCACCACCGTGCGCGGTCCGAGTCGCAAGCCCGGAGGCTACTCCAGGTTGATCGCCTCCGCCGAGAACTCCGACGGGAACTCGACCACGTAGTCGATCCTGATCTCCCGCGAGCCTCCCGGGCCGAGCTCAAGATCCCACGTCAAAAGTCCCTCGTCGGTCCACTCGCCGGGCTCGGGCTCGATCTCGACGTCGTCGACCTCCACGTCCTTCATCATCGAGACCGGAACGCGGTCGAGCACCCGGAGCGTGACGGGCTCAGAGCGGTGACTCTCCGCGGCGATGGTGACCGTGTAGCGGATCTTCGTCTTCCGGTCGCCGGAGCGGGAGAGCACGTCGCGGGTGACCTCCTGCTCGACCGTGAGGCTCTGGTCGGCGCCGAGATGCATCGTGAACTCCTCGCCCGGAGCGACGTCCTCCAGGAAGTCCTTGCCGACGAAGTTCGTGACCGTCGGGCCTCCGCCCGCGGGCCGCGAGACGACGTAGACCTCGGCGTTGCCCTTGAGGATCGGAACATCGAGCGGATTCTCGAGCGTGCCGCTCACGAACACGTGGTCGGAGAGCCTCGGCGTCGCCTCGCGCACGAACTCGCCGGGGATGCGACGCTGCGCGACGAGCACGCGCCGCGGCTCCGCGCCGGACTCGAGATCGACGGGCTTGGCGATGACGAGGTTCGCCGCGAACTCGGAGCCCGCGACCGCCATCTCCGCGTACTCGGCGCGGTCGTCCTCGACGTAGTGCTTCACCTCGGAGGAGCGGCCGCCGCGGACGTGGATCTCGCCGTCGCGGGTCACGACGCCGGGCTGCGTGGCGAGAGCCCTGACATCGGCGCTCAGTGGGCGTTCGGCCTCGACGACGACCTCGCTGCCCCTGATCGTCACCGGCCTCAGCGAGAAGTCGAGCCGCTTGCCGGTCCCGGCCAGGATGCGGACGTCCATTCTGGTACCGGACTCGTACCCCATGAAGCTCACGCGGACGGTGTACGTCCCGCTCTTGATGCCCTTGACCTCGTAGAACCCGTCGCGGTTCGTCATGCCGCCGTACGGCGTACCCACGAGCGAGACGTTCGCGAACGCCAGCGGCGAGCCCGTCGTCGCGTCCGTGACGCGGCCCGAGAGCTCCCCGGCGACGGCGCCCAGCATGTGCGGGAAGAGCTTCGGCGGCGACGCCCCGACGTGCGGGCTCGCCGTCGAGAGGAGAACGTCCACGCCCTCCCAGTCCTCGCCGGTCTGCTGGAAGACGCGGGCCGCGTAGGTGACCTCGACCTCATCGTCCGCCTCGAGGTAGCGGACCATGTACTCTGGCACCCACGAGGCGCCCGCGACGATGTAGGTCACCTCGAAGGTCAGACTCCCGCCGGAGGTCACGTCACAGTCGATGAGGAGGTCCTTGCCGCGCATCGCGCTGACGCCGATGCGGTCCATCTCCGTCTGGACCTCCCGCATCTGCTCGCCGAGCTCCCTTATCTCGTCCCGGATGTCGCGGACGCGAAGCTCCCCGGTGAGCGACTCCTTCTCGATGAACTCCATGAGCTCGCGCCACGTCGCCGTGTCGAAGGTCCCCTCGACGACATCATCCTTGCCGCTCGCGGACGAGAGGTCGCCGAGCGACTTCGTGAGCCGGTTGCGGCGCTCGATGGCGTCCACGCGGACGCCGAGCTCGTCGCGCTCCCGCTCGAGGCGGTCGTACTCGGCCTCGAGCTCCTGGTAGCGCGGCGTCCCGCGGTACTCGCGGCCCTGCCGCGCGAAGTCGATCCCGACGATCTGCGCGTCGGCGGTCCCGGCGCCCTCGACGATGAGCGACGACTCCACGAACCCCTCGGGCAGGTCGTCGCAGACGACGCGCTGCTCGCCGGGCGCGAGCCTCACCCTGCCGCTCCGGACGATCTGTGCCTGGTGGCCGTAGATGGTCGCGGAGACGATCCTCGTCTCGAGCGTGACGTTGGAGGCATCCTCGTCGCCCGCGGCGTCCTGCGCTCGCGCGCCCGCTTCCTGTGCGTGCGCGGGGCCGATGAACGTGATGAGCGCCAGCAGCGCGGCGGCGATCACGAGAATGGGGGCGGTCCGGCGATCGAACCTGAGAGCAATGGACAACATGGCAACCTCCCTCCGGGGGCGCCCGGCGTCATCGTTGTCGTGCTGGGGGACTGTGCGGAGACTGTGTGCGCCCGGGTGTGTGGACTCTTGAGGGGGATGGTAGCACGGGGAATCGGCGCGTGTCAAGTATAGTGACGGTCGCACTCCCCGGTGATGCGCTTCGGGGTCCGCCCGTTTCCGGGC
>CAZAQL010000145.1:0-5507 GCA_964487295.1 uncultured bacterium
CACCAGAACTGAGTGTTGTGGCAATTGGATCTGCGATGACGATGACGAGTACATCATGTTCTCCTACGCGCGGAACAGCTGCCATCGAAATCACCGTCGCTACACGCTGTGCGGCTATCATCACGCCGAGGGGCATCCTGGAGACTGGAAGACCTGTCCACTCTGCAGGGATGCGTTCGAGACCGAGATGTACGTCTACTACGGCACCAACGAATACAACTTCGAGAAGCTCGAGAATCCGCCCGCGTTCGAACCGACGCGATGCGCGGAATGCAACGCGGTGATCAGTCTGAGCGAGGATTGCTACACACTGAAGCCGAGCGGAGACTATGTTTGCGAGAAGTGCATCCCGATGGTCATGCCTTCTCTAGCTGGCGACGGTTGATGCAGACTTGGCGCAGCGCGCTAACTGGCGCTTGCAGCTGTCGGGCTTGTCTGTCACGCCGCCTGCTTGCGCACGCGGCGCGCCAGACTGGCGCCCGCAACTGAAGCGCGTTTCGTTAGGTAGCTGCTGAGTTCCGGGACTCGGTCCACAGGCGCGCACAAGGAGCCTTCACTTGGTACGCAACATCCTGGCAGCAGATAGGACGAGGCTGGCGAACGAGCGCACGTTCCTTGCGTACATTCGAACAGCGCTCGCGCTCGTGGCCTCAGGACTGGGTCTACACTTCTTCTTCCCCTCGCGGGTTAGTCAAGTGGCAGGTTGGGCGCTTGCCGCGCTGTCATTCAGTCTGATTCTGTGGGGTATCCGGAGGTACCGCACCGTGAGCCGGGACATCCGTGCAGCACTGGATGCAGAGCGGGGACGTGGCGAGTGAGTTGCAATATGAGTGGGCCATCTGGGGCAGCTACCTAACTGGCGTTTGCAGCTGTCGCGTCGCGCCGCCTAGTCGGTGACAGTCTGCGAGATAGATGATGAGGGCGGCGGCGCTTGTCGGCAGTGTCACGCGCCGTGCATTCGGCCTTCGGCCGGCACGGCCCGCGCCACTACCTGGCGCAGCTGAAACGCGTTTCGTTAGGTGTGCCCGTTCAGAGAGGGGATTCCGATGAGACACCGATGCTTGGCAGCAGTCGCCAGCGCGATCCTCTTGTTCGCTTCCTGCGCAATCGCCTCGCCGCACAGCAGCCCGTATGTCGATGGGCGGGTGACGACTGACCCGAACGACTGGAAGCCTGACGAACTTCGATTCGAGGATCCAGACAACGACTGCCGCTACTACGCAAGCGATGCCGACTTGGTCGATCTCTATGCTACGTGGGATGCCGACAGCCTCTATGTCGGGCTCACGACGGTCAATGGTCCGAGCAGTTACGGCAATGGGTATCTTCTCTACATCGATACCGATGCGCAGAACGGAATCACTGGTGCGACGGATATGCGTCAGGCGGACTTCTATGCTCGACAGATAACGTTCAGTACGATCGGTGTGGACATCGTGATGGGTGGTTGGAACCTGCCGCTGATCTTCGACATGAGATACTGCTCGAATCCGGAGTATACAACCCCCGTGTCAGGCTACTTCTGCCGCAGCGGTTGGCCGAGTAGGCACGTGGAAGTCCGTGTGTCGTGGGATGCGCTGTACTCGCTTGGGCCGGGCCAGGTGCCCCCACACACCACACTGAGGTTCATCGCGGCGATTGTGGGGGGAGAGGGAACAGGTGCCTATGACGCTCTGCCGACATCTAGCACGGGCATCGAGTCAGACCCATCGACACCTTGGAACGCCCTCACGGACCTGGACTCGTACGTTGAAGTGCCGGTCGACACGGACGGCGACGGGATGCCAGACGCGACGTCATCCCCTGTTGCACAGGCAAGCTGGGGGCGTATCAAGCACATGTTCGGCGAGTAGGGACATCGGCGGGCACACCTAACTGGCGTTTGCAGCTGTCGGGCTTGTCTGTCACGCCGGCTGCATGCGCACCCGGCGCGCCAGACTGACGCCCGCAGCTGAAACGCGATTCGTTAGGCTGCTGGCACTATCTGGCTGACTGAATGGACCGCGCGAGCGACTTGCGGGTGGCGCCCAGCGCGATGAGCGATCGTACGAGGAGATCGATGGAGACAGACGGATCGCCAGCTTCCATCTTGGCGACGCGGGACTGACTCGACCCGATCTTCTTGGCGAGCTGAACCTGGGTGACCTTGTTCTTCTGGCGCCGTTCGCGCAGCGCTCTGCTGAGAGCGAGCTTGAGTTCGACGTAGGCGGCTTCCTCGTCGGTGAGCCCGAGGAGTTCCTGAACGGACCCGATCTTCCAGCCGCCGCGCTCGAGGTTTTTCTTGCTCTTCTTTGTGGGGCTCATGGTCGTGTCCTCTACTTCTGGTCGTAGGCCTTGAGACGTCTCTTGCAGGTATCGATGACACGCTTGGGTGTGGCAGCCGACTTCTTCTTGAACACGTCGACGACGAGAATGGCCTCTTCGTCAACTCGGTAGATGATCCGCCAGCTCGTGTCGCCGTCTCTGACTCGCAGTTCGTGACACCTGGAACCGATGTCGGGCATAGGCCGGGAGAGGGGCATACTCAGGCTGACGCCTTCCTGGACGAGCCCGATCATGTAACCGACCTGCACCCTCGCTGCTGAGGACATCGGAGGGGACTTGAGTTCCCCGTGGACCCAAAGGACTGGTTTACGGTCGGCTGTCATGGTATCAGTATATGTCGGTACTGACATACTGTCAAGCACGATGTGTGCCCGAGCTCGAGGAGGAAGGACCATGCTTGTACGGGTACTAGCGTGCATCCTCGCCACTACGCTGCTCTCTTCGGCGGCTTGGGCTGAAGTTCCTCACAGCAATGCACTCAGGCCGTCCGTCGCGCTCGTGGAGGGCAACACGGAGTTCGCCGTTGAGCTCTACAAGCGTGTAGCGCGGCACCACACCAACGCTGTCGTCTCTCCTCTGAGCGTGTCAACGGCGAGCGGGATGTTGTACGCGGGAGCGAGAGGCAGCACGAGTGAGGAGATTGCCGATGCTCTGAATTTCAGGCTGCCGGAGGTGGAGCTCCACCCCGCGTTCGGGAGTCTCCTCGACGAACTGAAGACCCGAGTCGAGCCCTGGGCGAGCCTGGTCATCGCGAACGGACTGTGGGTCGATGACGAGTGTTCTCTTCTCCCCACATACAGCGACGTTCTCACACACAACTACGGGGCCACGGCGAAGCCAGTCGACTTCGGAGGGGCACCCGTAGAGGCCGCGCAGTCGATTAACGAGTGGGTTTCCGACGAAACACAGGGCAAGATCACTTCTCTGGTCTCGCCCAGCATGTTCCGCGATCTCACGAGAGTGACACTTGTGAGCACCGTCTACTTCTTGGCGGCCTGGCAGCACGGCTTCGATGCCAACGAGACGCGCGACGAGTTCTTTCAGCTCGTTGATGGCAGCACCGTGCCGGTTCCAATGATGCACCGTTCGAGCGTGCTGCCCTACTACGAAGACGACTCAGTCCAGGTGCTTGAGCTTCCGTATCAGGGGAGTGGGCTCTCCATGCTGGTCTTGTTGCCTGGAGCTCACGTCGGTCTGGAGGCCCTGGAAGAGGGACTGTCTCCGGAATCTCTGTCGGAGTGGTTCGGCGCTCTCGACCGGCGCGGAGTCAATGCGGCAATCCCCAGGTTCCACAGCTCCAGCCGCATCGATCTGATTCCCATCCTCACTGATCTTGGGATGAACCGGGCCTTCCGGTTCGGGGAGGCTGACCTGACGGGGATTTGCGCGGATCCACAGTTGTTCGTCGAGCGCGCGGATCACCTGGTTACGTTGGGTCTCACGGAACGTGGAACAGAAGCCGCGGCAGCCACTGTCTACGTGATCACAGCGAGTTCGGTGGCTGAGCCCGACGAGGAGACTGAGTTTCGTGCCGATCGCCCGTTTATGTACGTCGTCCGGGACATGAAGCGCGGGACCATTCTGTTCATGGGTCGAGTGACGGACCCGAAGAGACAATGACCGAGTGTGGCCGGACGTGGTGTGTTGCGCAGTCGAACTAGCGAATGCACCCGACTGGCTGGCCTGTCACGCCGGCTTCTTGCGCACACCCCGCGCCACCCTACGCCCGCGGCTGATACGCGATTCGTTATGCCGCCTGTGCTATGATGTGCGTGGTTCAGTAGTTCGAACGAGCCCCTCGAGGATTGTGGCATGAATGAACAGCTCGAGTTCCTCAGGCTCATCGCATCTCGCCTCGACGCCGCGGGCATTCCCTACATGCTGACAGGTTCGATGGCGATGTCCGTCTATGTGGCGCCGCGGATGACGCGGGACCTGGACTTCGTCGTCGAGTGCAAGGCCGACGACGCCCAGCGGTTTGTCGAGCTCTTCTCTCCGGACTGCTATGTGGACTCCGCGGCGGTCCGCGAGGCCATCAGGGAGCGCAGGTCGTTCAACATCATCCACAACGAGTGGATTGCGAAGGCCGACTTCATCGTGCGGAAGGACAGCGACTACAGGCGGACGGAGTTCGGGCGTCGTCGCAGCGTGGACATGGGCGGCTGGAGCATCCAGGTGGCTACCGCTGAGGACCTGCTCCTCACGAAGCTGCAGTGGTGGAAGGATGGTTCGTCTGAACTCCATCACCGTGACGCGGCGCTACTGGCCTCCCAGGCATCAGATCTGGACTGGGACTACGTGCGTTCATGGGCGGACAAGCTCGGTCTAGCTGCGGCACTGGCGGAGGTAGGGCCACGATGACCGATACACCGCAAGCAGTCGCCGACCGATACACACGGGCGCTTCTCTCCGTGCCTGCCGCCCGGCGCATAGAGATGGCGTGTTCGATGTTCGGTGCAGCGAAAGCCATGGCCTTGGCGGGCCTTCGGATCGCGCCGCTCCAACAGCCCGCTGGCGAGCGTGCGGCTCTGTTCCTGCGCATCTATGGAGCTGATCTTCCAGAGGACGTCCGACGCTCTGTCGTGGCTCATCTGGAACGGGCGGCATAACTAGCGCATGCAGCCGCCATCACGGCGCTGTCACTCGCCTTGCACACGCCTTCGGCGGCAAGGCTCGCGCCATCGCCAGCTGCGGCTGATGCGCGATTCGTTAGACGCACGCGCACGTGAGTCACTGAGACGGAAGTGGGTGGAGGCAAGTGGTTGCTTTTCTTCTGACATTGGCTCGATTCGCCAGGGCTGTGTGGCGTGGACTGAGGGACCCGGAGTTCAGAGCGCTTCTTGTTCTTGTGGTCGTGCTTCTGGTGTCCGGCGTGCTCTTCTATCGTAGCGTCGAGGGCTGGAGCATCGTCGACTCGATCTACTTCATTGTGGTCACTCTGACCACGGTCGGGTACGGAGATCTTGCGCCGACGACCGTCGCATCGAAGATCTTCACGACCATCTACATAGTGCTCGGCGTGGGGGTTCTTCTGGCATTCGTTGCAAAAGTGGCCACGAACGCTCTCGAAGGTCGGGAGCAGCTTCGGTCAAGGTTGCAGCGGAGACGAGACCGGTCGCACGATGATGGCGCGGCGTCTAACTAGCGCATGCAGCCGCCGGGCTTGCCTGTCACGGCGGACT
>CAZAQL010000146.1:0-5427 GCA_964487295.1 uncultured bacterium
GCACGGCCGCGGGCGTGTGCGGGAAGGACGCCACCGCGGCGGCCATCCAGGATGCTCTGCTCCACGTGACGAAGGGCATCGCCATGTACGCGCATCGCGCGCGCCGGCACGGCGCCATCGACCCCGGGATCGACACGTTCGTCCTCGAGGCACTCTTCACGACGGTGACGAACGTGAGCTTCGACGCCGAGCGGCTCGCCAGCGACGTCGAGCGGGCCGTCGCCGTGCGCGACCGGGCCAGGAGGCTCTACGAGAAGGCAGCGGGCGCTGAGGCGGAGGCGCTCGACGGTCCCGCGGTGTGGGAGCCGGCCCGGGGCGTCGCCGAGCTCGCGGCCCAGTCGGACGAGCTCTCGATCGCGCGCCGCATCGAGCGGAACGGCGAGGACGTCGTGAGCCTGCAGGAGATCATCACGTACGGTCTGAAAGGCGCGGCAGCCTACGCCGATCACGCTCACATCCTCGGTCACGATGACGCCGGGATCGCGGCGGTCTTCCACGAGGCGCTCGACGCGCTCACCCGTGACGACCTGTCCATCGACGAGCTGACGGCCTGGGCGCTCAGGGTCGGCGAGCTCAATCTTCGCGTCATGGAGCTTCTCGACACGGCAAACACGGAGACCTACGGACACCCGGAGCCCACTCAGGTCCGCGTCACGCCGGTCAAGGGCCAAGCGATCCTCGTCTCGGGCCACGATCTCAAGGACCTCGCGACGCTCCTCGAGCAGACGGCCGGCCGGGGCATCAACGTCTACACGCACGGCGAGATGCTCCCCGCGCACGGGTACCCCGAGCTGAGGAAGCACACCCACCTCGTGGGCAACTACGGCGGCGCGTGGCAGGACCAGGCGAAGGAGTTCGATGAGTTCCCCGGGGCCGTTCTCATGACCACCAACTGCATCCAGAGGCCGCGGGACTCGTACAGGGGCCGCATCTTCACGACGGGTCTCGTCACGTGGCCGGGCGTCACCCACGTCGAGAACGGAGACTTCTCCCCCGTCATCGAGGCCGCTCTCGCATCGCCCGGTTTCGCCGAGGACGCACCGGAGAAGACGATCACGGTCGGCTTCGGCCACAACGCTGTTCTCGGCATCGCCGGGACCGTCGTCGACGCGGTCAAGTCCGGCGCCATCCGCCACTTCTTCCTCGTCGGGGGCTGCGACGGGGCGAAGAGCGGGCGCAACTACTACACGGAGTTCGTCGAACAGGTGCCCGATGACTGCGTCGTCCTGACGCTCGCCTGCGGCAAGTACCGGTTCAACAAGATGGAGCTCGGCGACATCGGAGGCATCCCGAGGCTGCTGGACGTCGGGCAGTGCAACGACGCCTACTCGGCTGTGAAGATCGCCACGGCGCTCGCGGACGCATTCGGTTGTGGCGTCAACGACCTGCCGCTCTCGCTCATCCTCTCCTGGTACGAGCAGAAGGCGGTCGCCATTCTCCTGACGCTCCTGCACCTCGGCATCAAGGAGATCAGGCTGGGCCCGACGCTCCCGGCGTTCGTCTCCCCCGCCGTTCTGGACGTCCTCGTCGAGAACTTCGACATCAGGCCGATCACGACGGCGGACGAGGACCTGGCATCCATTCTTGACGAGGCCTCACAGAGCGCGTAGAATGGTTCTACACGGAGGACCGGCATCATGGCGGCGGGCCGCGAGCGGTCCGCCGTCCGGACAGCGAGGAGGTGAACGTGGCGAGGACCATCACTTTGACGATCCTGATCGTGGTCGGCCTGGCCGTCGGCGGATACGCTCTGTGGAGCAACGCGCAGAACGCTCCCGACGCGGCGGAACCCGGCGTCGCCGGCACGACATCGGTTCCCTGCGGGGCCGTCGCCGCCTGCAGCAGCGAGGGCGGCTCGTGTCCGAGCGCCTCAACCTGCGGAGCGGCCACCGCGTGCGTCGACGAGAACCACACCAAGACGACGCCGGACGCCCGGAGCTCGGCTGATGCGGCGTGCGCCGAGCGTCACGCCGACGGCACATGCTGCTGCGACGGCGACATCGACGACTGCGTCTGTGACGAGGACTGCGCCGGCGACGGGACGTGCGGTGACGATGCGGCCGGCTGCACCGAGGCCATGAAGGCCTCGTGCGGAAGACAGTGCGCGACGTCCCAGACCGAGGCGAGCTGACGACGGGCGGCCGGCAGGGCCTTTTCCCGGCTGAACACTCATTGCACAGGCAGCACCGGTGCGCGACTGAGACACTACGACAGGCTGCACCTGAAGGCGGCCGGACCTTGACGGGTCGGGCCGTCTTCCTGTATCGTGCTCAGGAATCGTGGGGGCCGTGCGACCGGAACGCTCCGCCGTGCACGGCAGAGACACGGCGGGGCGCAGGCCCGACCGGCGGCCGGGATGGCGTCAACGATGCGGGAGTCGTGAAGGGAGGGCGCAATGCGCTGTCAGATCGGATTCATGGTGGTGCTCGTCGCGGCCGCGGTGCTGCTCACCGCCCCGACGGCCGGCGCTCAGATCGCCGACCAGCTGTCCGCCTACACGGGGGCCAACGCTGAGGGCTATCTGCAGCCGCTTGCCGACGCGTTCGGCGCAGACCTCAACGCGAACTGGTACCACTCGGCCCACATCGAGGTCGACGGCTTCCACTGGGGCGTCGAGTTCCCTGTGATGGGGGTCATCTTCTCCGACGACGTCGCCACGTTCGAGGCGACCACGCAGGACGGTTTCACGCCGGAGCAGACCGTGGACGCTCCGACGGTCATCGGCGCCGGCGAAGCCATCACGGTCGACGGCGACGCGAGTTCGCAGTTCACCTTCCCCGGAGGCTTCGATCTCAACTCGTTCGGCGTCACCGTGCCGCAGCTTCGGGTCGGCAACTACATGGGCACCGAGGCGGTCATTCGCTACTTCGCCATCGACATGGGTGACGTCGAGATCGGCAACCTCGGGCTCTTCGGCCTCGGCGTCCGGCACAGCATCTCTCAGTACATGGAGCCGGACTTTCCGGTCGACCTCGCCGGCGGGTTCCTGTGGCAGAAGTTCACGCTTGGAGAGGACTTCATCGACGCCAACGCGTTCACGATCGGCATCCAGGCGAGCAAGAACTACGGCTGGGTGGAGCCGTACGCGGGCCTCTCCTACGACATGTTCTCCATGGACGTCTCCTACACGGCCGACGATGAGGACGTCGAGGTCAGCCTCGACTCCGAGTCGAGCGTGCACCTTACGCTCGGGGTCTCGGCCGGCATCAAGCCCGTGATGGCGAACTTCGAGTACAACATCGCCTCGACCAGCAGCTTCGGATTCGGCCTGTACATCGGCATGTAGGAAGGTAAGGAGAGACCGGCATGAAGACGAGATTCCTGATCCCTGTGCTGCTCGTGCTCCTGGCCTTCGCTTTGAGCGGGAGCGACTGCCTTCTCTACGAGAAGGTGCTCGACGTGGTATACCTCCACACGACCTGCGTGGACTTCGAGCAGGTAGAGGACAGCGAGGAGTTCACGACGCCGGAGGAGGTCGACTACGCGGAGGAGATCGACCAGATCCTCGACGACAACGGCATCGACAAGAGCGACATCCAGGCGGCGCACGTCGTCAGCGCATCGTACGAGGTCACGGACTTCGAACACACGCACGACTGGACGATCTCGGGCGAGATCACGGTGCGCCGGACCGACGTCGCAGGCCCCACGGCAACCATCGTCGAGTACACGAGCCAGTCCGTGCAGGGCGCCCTCGGCACGAGAACACCGGCGACGCTCGTTCAGGAGGGGGTCGAGCTGCTGAACGACGCGCTCGACGACTACCTCGCGGGCGAGGAGCCCGTGCTCGAGTTCGCCGTCGTGAGCGAGTCGGGTGACGTCGACCCCGACCCGAGTCCGTCCGACGTCATGGAGTTCGACTGGAAGGCGTGCATCGCGTTCCACATCGTCGCCACCGTGAGAACGGACGCGCCCGACCCGTTCGGCGGGTACGACGTCGAGCCGTAGATCGAATGGAGGCTCCCGGACAGCAGAAGGCCGCCCGGCTTCGGGCGGCCTTACTGCTGGCTCCTCTTGAGCGGAGGAGCCGCTGGCAACCAGAACATGTCACACTCCTGTTCGTGTCATCTCTCCACCGGGCTCAGCGCGGATCCTACAGACCGTGCCAGCCGCCGGCGGCCCACACGACGAACCGTATGATCCACTCGAGGATCGACTCGCCACCCTCAGGATCGGCCGCGAGGCACGCCACAGGCGTCGCGAGGACGATCAGAAGCGTGAGGTACAGCCTGCTGGTCAGGCGCTTCATCCTGCATCACCTCCTTCTCAGTTCAAAGGCGTCGGGGACCCAACCGTCCTCCCCTCGGAGGGCCCCCTCCTCAAAACGAACGGCGACCAGATAGCCGCCGCTTCTCACCTTCGCGTATGCGCTGCTCTTCTCGGTCAGCACGACCGGCGTCTCGTCCGTGCTGTAGACGCGCTTCTCGAGGACACTGTCGGTCAACAGCATCTCCTTGCTCACGACCTCCCGGTCGCCGTACCGGAAGACGAACTCGCAGTCGTCGCAGAGCTCGAGCCGCCCACCGTCGCGAACGTAGACGACGCACATGACGTAGTCGTCCGGGTTCTCCCGGATCCTCACGTGCAAACGAAATCCGCCCCGGGCTTCGAGGCGGATGCATTCACGTCCAGCGCGTGTCTGTGAGAGGGATGAAGGCCACGTCTCATCGACGATCTCGACCTTGTGCTTGAACGCGGCGATGACGCCCGGCGCGACCTCCCTCTCGATGGACTGCCGCCTCCCGGCCTGGGCTCCAAGCGCCAGGAGCAGCATGACGAGAACGACTGTCACCGCGAGCGATCTCATGGCCTCCCTCCCCGTGAAGACCTTCACCGGCACTGCTGAATTGCATCACTCGTGCCAGCGGGTCACTCGGCGGGCGCGCGACGCCGTAACCGACGGCGCGACCGACGATTGAGGAGGGACGAAACACGCGCGGATCCGCACAGGATAGTCTGTATGGGAAGTGTTGCGTCAACGGCGTTGACGAACGTGCGCTCAGGGAGAGGTCTGCTCGGAGCGGACGGTTCGTCTGCAATGTGCAGCGCGAGTGCCGCTACTCGTAGCGGAGGGCGTCGATGGGATGGAGCCGCGCGGCCTTGCGGGCCGGGTAGAATCCGAAGAAGATGCCGATCGCCGCGGCGAAGCCGAACGCGAGCAGGACGACGCCCGGGCTGATGACCGTCGTCAGGCCGACAACGTTGTTGAGCACGATGGCGACGCCCGACGCGAGCAGGACCCCGATGGTCCCACCGGCGAGAGCGAGCACGACCGCCTCGGTCAGGAACTGGACGAGCACGTCGCTGCCCCGGGCCCCGACCGCCAGTCTGATGCCGATCTCGCGCGTCCGCTCCGTGACGGACACGAGCATGATGTTCATGATGCCGATGCCGCCGACGATGAGCGAGACGGCGGCGACCGCCGCC
>CAZAQL010000147.1:0-5237 GCA_964487295.1 uncultured bacterium
TCATGGGCGTGCGCGATTGCATGCGCTTGACCGGCGCCCGGCGGTGCATCATCGTCCTCCCACAGCAGAACCCGCTGGTCGCACGCAACGTCGTAGTGGCGTGTGATGGTCCCGCTCGGCCAGCGAACTTCGAGCGTATCCACCATCGTGCTCCCCGCCAGCCCGAAGTGCGCCGTGAACGAGCTCTGCGAACCGTACCCGGTATCGCATCCGACCTGTCGGATCTGGGCGAGCGCCCCGGTCACCACCCGAATCGTGGCTCCGACACCGAACGTATTCGACTCCGTGCCGGCAAGATCCACCTTGAGCCAGTGACCGCTCCACGCGGTATCGTTGCTGAAGAGCTTGTTCGCGTGCCAGTCCTCGGCTGCGTACAGGTCGAGGTCACCATCACCGTCCAGGTCGTACCAGCCGACTCCGCGCGTGTTCTGAATGTCGTCGATGGGATAGACCACGATGTTCCTGAATCCCTCAGCCCCATCGTTCCGGAAGAGCACGTTGTACATCCCCCGGTTCGCGACATACAGGTCGAGGTCAGCATCGTTGTCACAGTCGCCCCAGGCGGACCCGAGACTTGAGTAGAATGACGGAAGCGGCCATACGGTGGCGTCCGTGAAGCCGGCGCCATCATTCCTGAGCATTGCGTTCGCACCATATCTTCCGACGTAGACATCGAGATCGCCATCGTTGTCGTAGTCGCCCCAGGACGCGGAGTAGCAGCTGCCCGGAGCCTCGAGCGCCTCGTCCGTAACCTCCGTGAAGACCCCGCCGTCGTTGCGGAAGAGCCTGTTCACATCGTACCGCGCGATGATGTAGAGATCGGGGTCGCCGTCTACATCGTAGTCGGCCCAGGATCCGTAGTTGAGCTTGCCGTCGAGCTCAAGAGCCGCCGGCGTCGAATCCACGAACGTGCCCCCATCGTTCCGCAGCAATCGATTCCGCCCGCCGTAACTTGCCACGAAGAGATCGAGGTCCCCGTCCCCGTCGTAGTCCGACCAGCCGGCCCAGATGCTCGGTCCGTCCCCGTTCACTGGAGCGGTTGATACATCCGTGAAGGTGTCGTCCCCGTCGTTTCGCAGCAGGATGTCTGTTTCGCCGCTTCTGGCCAGGAACACATCCAGGTCCCGGTCGCCGTCGTAGTCGCCCCAGGCCGCACAGCGATCCGCCCCGTCGTCGGCGAGAGCCCCCACTGCGACGTCCGTGAAGCCACCACCTCCGTCATTGCGAAGCAGGCGATTCGGAGCGTCCGTGTTCACGAGATAGACATCGTCATCCCCGTCACGATCGTAGTCCACCCAGCTGATGTTGCGGGTCGATGCCGGGTCGCCGATAGGCTCATCAGTGCACATCGTCCAGACCGTCTGTGCGATGACGCAGTTGGGTACGCAGACCGATCCTCGCCGATCCGGACCGCTCACGCTGAGTGTCACGTCGTATTCACCGGGCTCGAGGTACGTATGTGACGGATCGGCCTCTGACGAGTGTGGCGTCCCGTCGCCGAAGTCCCAGTCCCAGCTCGTGACGCCCGGACTCGATGCATCGGTGAACTGCACGGTCAGCGGAGCGGCGCCGCTGCCCGGGCTGACCGTGAAATCCGCCATCTCCTCCACGGTCACGAGCGCCTCTCTGACAAGCGTGTCGTTACCACCGGGTCCCGATATGGTCAACGCCACGGTGTAGACACCGTTGGCGTCATACGTGTGCGTCGGATGCTGATCGTGAGACACGGCGGAGGAGTCGCCGAAATCCCACGTCCAGCTGTCGATGTCGCCGCGGGAATGGTCCGTGAAGCTCACCTCAAGCGGAGCTGCTCCCGCGCCCGGCTCGACAGAGAAGTACGCCGCCGTATGGGACGGCTCCTTAGAGATGCTGATGTCATCCCAGTACGCCCGACCGTTGGGCGCAAGCCAGTTGTCTCGACCTTCGACGTGAAGCTGGAAGGCATGATCGCCCGCGTCCACACCGTGCCGCCACTCCCAACCGGCGCCGGTGTCCAGGAAGACGTCGCATCCGGTCGGAAGCACGTGCAGACGCCATCCGACGTGCCAGCCGGTCTCAAACTCCCCCAGTCCGAACGACTCGATCGTCTCTCCACCTACCGTCCCCCCGAAGGTGGCGCCATCGAGGACCCCGGCCGAGCCGTTGTGTGCGAATGAGATTTTGTACTCATCCGTGTCGCTGCCGTCGGTCTCCTGCAGGTGGAGTCGTGCCGAGGACGGCGCGCTGCGGCGAGTGAACCAGAACGACCCCTCGACGACGGTCATCTCCCCTTGGGGCGGCCTCTCGCAGTACATCCACGACTGAGCGACCTGTTCTCCAGTATTGCGTGAGATCACCTGCAGGCTGTCCCCCTCGCTCGTCACTCGTTCGCCGCACACGTGCCACTTCTCAGGATCGACCCCGGGGCCTGAGAAGTCATCGCTCATGCCGTCAACAATCCTCACAAGAGCGGTCTTCGTTTCGGTCGCGGTGCCCAGTGGGCCGATTGCGGTCAGCGACACCGCGTACTCCCCGAGGTCGTCGTAGACATGAACCGGATCCCGGTCGGTTGACGGAGCCGAGCCGTCCCCGAAGTCCCACTGCCAGCTCGTGACCGGCTCCGATGTGTGGTTCGCGAACGTCACCTCGAGCCCCGGGAACCCCATGATCGGTCCCGCTGTGAAGTGTGGAGCTGTTGTTCGCGGCTCCGTTCGCACGACGATGTCGTCGAACAGGGCATCTCCTGCGACGTCGGAGATTCCGAAGGCCGTCAACACGACACGGAACGCGAAGTCGCCCTCGATGGTGCACGTGTGCCTCCAGCCGAAGTCGACACCGTCCCACGAGTAGACCTCGCAGCCCTGGTCGAAGACACGGATCTCCCAATCGAACCACACGTCGGACGGAAAGAGCCCGACGACCGTCCTCCCGGTTCCCTGCCCTTCGCTCACGGCTTCGAACTGGAGATGGTCACCCGTCCGGTAGATCTGGTCGAGGTTGAAGTCGAGCACGTAGCAGTCGGTCGCGCCGGCGCCCCACTCGGGCTGGAGCCAGACGCCCGCCATGCACTCCCAGTTGCTGTCGGGTACACGGGTCCTTCCGGAGACGATCAGCACCGAGTCGGCTGCCGGACGCTGGAAGGCCTGAACGCTCGACACGCCCTGTGTCCACGAGTGGTACGCTGACAGCTCAAGGCTCTCGCCCTGGCTCGCGACGAGGTCGCCATGCACGACCCACAGCGTCGTGTCGATACCGGCGCCCGAGAAGTCGTCCTCCATCAGAACACCTGCGTGCGCCTCATGGCAATTGAGGGCTGCGATGAGCAGCAGAGCAGCGACAGCGGCGATCTTCCACATCGTGATCTCCTCGCATCAAGGTCTCGAGCAAGCAAGACAAGTGGTCTCGTTACAATCTTTACTATACCACATACAACGATGAAGTGCAACGGAAGCCAGTATATGCCACCTTGTGGCCGCTATTGAGTGTACGGGAGGTTTGTGGCCAACGCTGCACGAGCCCGCACGAGACGCGGTCCCTTCCAGGCGCTGGTTCGACTGCCGCGGATCCTAAGCCTCAGCCCTGCGCCAGAGACCCACGAATCAGCCGCAGCGCCTCCACCCAGTCCTCCGCGCGCTCCTCCGCAGTCCCCTCAGCTTCTTGCCCCCGGCATCCACGAAGTGCGTGATGCCGTGGGCCAGGCACTGTGCGCGCTTGCCGATGCGCTCCGCGACGACACTGACTTCATCCGACTAGCCCCGCTGCAGAAGCACCGGCTGCGCGTTGAGCATCACGACCTCGTTCGCGAAGCTCCTGAGCGCGTCGTACCGGCTCGCAGGCCTTCTGCACGGACGGAGTTCGAACGACGACTCGCACCGCAGCCTGCCATCCTCCCAGGACAGCTGCTTCGCATGTGTTCCGAACTCGGAGAGGTTCCTCACCGGCTCCGGAAGCGTCCCCGCAACCCATCCGTCGGGTAACGCGACCTCGACACTCTGTTCCAGCCTCAGCGGCTGCCGGATCATGATCGAGTTCTGCCGTTCGCGCTCCGGGAGCGTCGCGCCAAGACCGGCAGTACTCAGGAGCCTCCCGTCAACGATCATGCTTCCACCTGTCTTCGTGACGCTTCCGTCGGTCCTGAACTCGAGCTTGTACGTGAATGTGTCCGCCGTTTGACTGGAATCGTATTGCCAATCCACGAGCTCGCCGTGTGGGCACGCCTCCGATAGTCTCGTCTCCAGGACCTTCTTGATCTCATCGCTCGTCGAGCTGCGGACGAACGCACGATGGGCCAGCGCCGCGTCTCCTGAGTACACATCGATGATCTCCCCCGTCACAGCTCCCCCTTCATCGATGTCCGCCACGACGCGCGTTCTGAGCAGGTTGTCCTCTGACGTCGCCGGTGGGATGATCTCGAACCGAGGGGCGCCATCAACGAGGACGAGGGCACGCGCTCCACGGTCTGCGGAAGGCAAAGCACCAAGCTGGAACGCGCCGGCGGTGAGATCGACCCAGACCCGTTCGCCATCCAGCTGTCCCGCAAGGACCATGTGGTTCATGCTGGACGGGGTCACGAGCGTCGTGTCAAGGACGCCGAAGTTCCTGGTCATGAGAAGGGCGGGGTAGGCCTCAATGTCCAGCGACCGAAGCAGAGAGACGCCCAGCATCGTCATGTCCTTGCAGTCCCCGTACTCCGTCTCGAGCACATCTGCCGGCGGACGAGGGCTCCACCCGGCCCCCTCCAGCCCAACGGCTACGTAGCGAATCCGATCGATGATCTCGCGACAGATCATCTCGAAGCGCTCGTGTGGGTCGACGTGACCGCGCGTCCACATCAACGCTGTTCCCTTGACTGCTGAGAGCTGCTCTTCGGTGAGCATCGGCGAGATCTCGGCCTCCTGATAGGCCTCACCCAGCATTCTCCACGTGTAGCGGTCGACGTCGGGTCCAGTCTCATAGGCGATCGACACGCGAGCCGCAACATCACCGTAGGGAGGCATGAAGTCCTCATCACAGATGGCCGGGAGGTCTGTTCGCTCCCACTCCAGCGTCGACATCCGCACGCCGGCGGTGCTTGGGTGGCTCCTCTGCGGCTGCGACGTCTGCCCTCTCGTCCGCGAGCCGACGTTGATGCCCAACACCACGACGTCTTCTGGCATGCTGAAGGAGTAATGCGCTCGCCGGACCGGGATCATGTCACTCATGACGAAGTGATCCTCGAGATCCGGTCCGACAACCGCGCGCGAATACTCGTACTCGAT
>CAZAQL010000148.1:0-5216 GCA_964487295.1 uncultured bacterium
GAGCGTCGTTGTGCTGGCAGCGGAATCCCTGGAAGACCTGGACGGTCCCGTCGTCCATGCGGACCGGGATCGTGAAGTGATACTCCCGCTGCGGCGTGCGCAGAAACGCCCGCGCACCCTCGTCGAGACCGATGAGATCCGCAATGTGGTCGAACTGCGCGCGTGCCATCTCGTACGCATTGTACGCGCCGTTGCCGGCCATGCTGCCCCTCCTTGAAGGTGGGCTCCGACCTGGCGTCACGACCCCTCCGTCGCGCGCTCCGGAGCCCCGGTATCCCGCCCGTAGATCTGGGTGAAAGACAAGTGCAAGCCCACGAGAATCCGCAGGCCAACATACAAGTCTAGACCCGCTCCGAAGCGAGTGCAATCATTCGTCGCCGTCTGTTTGCCGAGCCGTGCTCATGGACCGGCGGTCTTGTGCCGAGGCGCCTGAGGACCGCGGCGCCTGAGGACCGCAGGTCACGGCGTCGCGGTGTTGACCGACGGACACCGGGAGTGCTATCGATTGAGTTCCACCAGCCACAGGAGGGAGAAATGCGGAGATCCCGCAGAGTCGTCATCGGCGCGCTGTGCGCGTCGGCGCTGCTTCTGCTTGCCGCGTCCTGCGCGCGGCAGGAGCGCCCTGGTCCCAACATCGTCATCGTCGTTCTCGACACCGTGCGTCTCGACCGCACGGGTGTCGCGGGGGGAGCGAGCGTGACGCCTGATCTGGATGCACTCGGCAGGGAGGGGACGGTCTTCACGAGGGCCTGGGCGAACGGTCCGTGGACGGTGCCTTCGCACGCCTCGATCTTCTCCGGGATGCTGCCCTCGTCTCACCGCTGCACGGGGCGGCAGTTCGCATTCGTCCCGGGCGAGCCGACGTTCGCAGAGCTCCTGTCGGGCCGCGGATACGAGACGGCGGCGTTCTTCTCGAACCCGTGGTTGTCTGACAGGCTGACGGGGATGCTGGAGGGATTCGATGTCCGGTACTCGGAGACCGGCCCCGGAGCGCAGATCCTCAACGAGGCCGATCAGGGCGGCGCGCGCACGCTGGCGAACGCGGCCGCTTGGCTGCGTGAGCGAGAGGACGATCGCCCGTTCGTGATGTTCGTCAACCTCCTCGAGGCGCACCTGCCGTACGACCCGCCGGAGGACTACCGAGCCCAGTTCCTCGCCGACGCGCCGCGGGGCCACGTCGTGTCGACGACCTGGGCGCAGCGCGTGAACGCGCGCGTCGAGGAACCCACACTCGAGGAGCTCGAACTCGCGTCGCGTTTCTACGACGGCGACACGAACCTTTCCGACCGGTATCTCGGCGAGCTGCTTGGCGTTCTGAGGGAGAGCGGGTACTACGACGATGCGGTCATCATCGTGACGTCGGATCACGGTGAGAACCTGGGCGACCACGGGTACATGGACCACCAGTTCGGCGTGTTCGAGACGCTCATCGAGGTGCCGCTGGTCGTGAGGTCGCCGGACCTTCTCCATCCGGGACGACGCGACGATCCGGTGATGCTGACCGACATCTACGACACGGTACTCGACCTCGGAAGCGTCGTTGAGCGTCCCGAGACGCCGCACAGCCGCTCGCTTCTCGACGGCCCCTTCGAACAGGATCGCCCGCAGATCGCCGAGTACACTGGAGCGAACCACGAGCTTCTGAGCTACATGGCCAGCCTGAACCCGTCGCTCGACCTCGCGCCGTACAGGACCGCGTTCGCAAAGGTGCGCGTCGGGGACCGCGAGCTCACCGTTGGGAGCGATGGCTCGCTCGAGCTGTTCGATCTCTCGGTGGATCCGGAGCGGACGAACGACCTGGCTGGAGCCGAACCGGAGGGCGTGGCCCGCCTGCGGTCGCTGCTTCCGGCCGGGGAGTGGGGTGAACCGGTCGACGCCGTGATCGATCCGGCGACCCGTGACCAGCTCCGGTCACTCGGCTACGTCGAGTAGCCCGGGGGCGCTTCGGCGGACGCTCAGCAGAGAGCTGCCCGCACGCTCTCAAGCAGCGCGCGCATCGAGTAGGGCTTGCTGAGGAAGGGTATGCCCATCTGGCGCGGGTGACTGCCGGTCGCGCCGCAGTCGGGGTAGCCGCTGGCAAGCAGGATCCGGATGCCGGAACCGGCGGCCATGACCTCCTCAGCCAGCTCGATTCCGCTCTTGCCCGGGAGCACGACGTCGCTGAACACCATCTGGAATGCGTCGTCTCGCTCGAGCACCTTGATGGCCTCCTCGGCGCTCTCTGCCTCCACGATCTGATAGCCGAAGTGCCGGAGCGCGTGCGCCGCGAAATCGCGCACGGCCTCCTCGTCCTCTACGAGGAGGATGCGGCTGCCGCAGCCCGTCTTCTCGTGGTCGATGCCGTCGGAGCTCATGTCCGGCGCGGGCTCCGGCTCCGGCTCGGGGGCGACCGGAAGGTAGATGTCGAAGGCCGTTCCCCGCCCGGGCTCGGTGCGCGCCTTGATCCATCCTCCGTGCTGTTCGACGATGCCGAAAACGACGGACAGCCCGAGGCCGGTGCCGACCCCGGGTTCCTTGGTCGTGAAGAAGGGCTCGAATATGTGATCGAGGGTCTCCGTGTCGATTCCCGTGCCGGTGTCCGAGACCGAGAGGCAAACGCATTCGCGGGACGCCTCATACGGGTCCGTCGCGACAGCGGTCTCGTCGGGGGCGGCGCGGCGCGTCGTGATCGTCAGCGTGCCGCCGTCCGGCATGGCGTCTCTGGCGTTCACGGCGAGGTTGAGGATGACCTGCTCTATCTGCGAAGCGTCAACCTCGATCCGTCCGAGGTCCGCCGCGAGGCAGCTTCTGAGGTCGATGGACTCGCCCACGAGGCACGACAGGATGTCTTTCATGCCACGGACGATCGTGCTGAGATCCTCCTGAGCGAGCGCGAGTGGCTGCTTGCGGCTGAATGCGAGGAGCTGCTGCGTCAGCGACGCTGCGCGGCCGGCGGCGTCGGTGACGGATTCGAGCATGGGGGCCGCGGGCGTGTCGCTGTCGACGTGGGCCTTGGCGAGCTCCGCGTAGCCCGATATCGCCGTGAGCAGGTTGTTGAAGTCGTGGGCGATCCCGCCGGCCAGCAGGCCGATCGCCTCGAGCTTCTGGGACTGACGGAGCTGCTCGTCCTTGATGGCCAGGTCGCGCTGCGCCTCCATGAGCTGCGTGATGTCGATGCTGAGCGAGATGACGCCGCTCGCCTCACCTTGGGCGTTACGGTAGGGGATGCGGTCGGTCTGGACCCATCGCTTCTCCGAGGCGAAGGGAAGGGTTCCTATGGCCGTGCGCTTGGGTTTCCCCGTCGCGATGACCTCCGCCTCGATCCCGCGGGACGACTCCGTCGCTCCGGGGATGATCTCCGGGAGCGTTCGACCGACCCAGCGCTCGGCCGGCACCCTGGCGAGGTCCGCCGTGGCCTTGTTCACGCGAAGATAGCGCCCGTGTCGATCCTTGTAGGAGATGTAGGCGGGGACGGAGTCGAGGATGGTCTCGAGCTCCTCGCGCTGCCTGTCGAGCTTCTCCGAGATCCCGATGCCGCGAAGCGCGAACCCGATGTCCTCGGCGACCTCCGTGAGAAGAGCGAGTTCCTCGGCATCCCACATCGTGCTTCCCGCGGGGGTCACCTGAAGCTCGCCGTACCCGGCGCCCAGACACTCGATCGAGACGGAGACGTGCTCGCGAGCGTCGCTCTCATCCCAATCCGCCGGATCGTCGCTGAGGTCCGCGCGGCCGGCCGTGCGCCCGTCGAGGAGCACCTCGACGCGGCGATAACCGAGGCCGTCCACGAGCGTCTCGCACGAGCGTCGGGCGAGCGTGCGGCGATCGGTCTCCCGCGTGATGATCTGGTTGACCGACCGGACCGCGCGAACGACACTGTCGAGGCGGGCCGCGCGTCTCGTCGTTCGCTCGAGACGCTGGATGACCCGGGAGATGATGAACCCGGAGAGAAGGAAGCATCCGATGATGGTCGCTCGGCTGGACACCTCCCGCACGGGGACGTTCAGGAACAGGTGCTCCGGATAGGTTCTGCCCGCGTAGAAGTAGTAGTCGAGCGCCGCCTGCATTACCCAGGCGAAGATGCCGGCGAAGACGGCGAGGATGATGGCCTGGTGCTCCGGGCGCGCGTGGCGGGCACGGAAGCATGTCATGCCCATCGAGCTCCTCCATATCGTGACGCGTGGACGATTCGCCTTCGGTGGTGATAAGCAAGCTGCGTGCCAGCCGCTATAGCACACCATCGTGCGATTTGCTTATCTTGGAAGTTATTTCCTCATCCGGGATGAGGCACAGCTGGTGGGCCGACGCTTGACCACCTCGGCCGTGGACGGGTACCGTGCCGCTGCCCGGCACCGGAGGGAGGCTCGCGGCATCGGAATTGCATGAGAGAGGTATCGACGAAGCGGACCCGACGGCAGGAGAGATGTATGGGCGGAGGCCCCTGGCAGACCACATCATCGCAGTTCCCGGAGGGGACCGAGGTACCGCACGCCCTCGATCAGGCGACCCTCGAACTCTGTCAGCTCAGGTGGATCGACGATGCGGTCAGTGAGCTGAACGTGTACGAGCGGCTGACGCGGTACATCAACGCGAAGCGGCTCGGTCTCATGCGACGACTCCGCGCGGCGCTCTCGCGGTTCACTCCGGTCGAGAGACACCCGTACGGGGGCCGGGACAACTGGGCCGGTCAGGACGACGGGACCGAGCAACCCGTGCCGCCCCGCAGGCGCGTTGCGAGAGGTCTTCGCGCGGGCGACCTGGTCGAGGTCCGCTCGATAGAGGAGATCGAGGCCACGCTCGACAAGAACGGCAAGACCGGGGGGCTCATGTTCTTGCGGCCGATGGGGGACTACTGCGGCAGACGGCTCAGAGTGCTCAAGCCTGTACGCAGGATCCTCGACGAGCATGATCACGTGATGCGTAAGATCGCGCGAACGGTCGTGCTCGAGGGGGGCATCTGTCACGGACGCGGGGTCTATGGACGTGAGGGGTGCGACCGCTGCTGCTTCTTCTTCTGGAAGGAGGACTGGCTCCGGAAGGTGGAGGAGCAGACCGGCGTGGGCGAGGCCAGAGTGGAGCCCGGCCGCTGAACGACCAGCCCGGCGCGGGCGAGGCCAGAGTGGAGCCCGACTGCTGAACGACCAGCCCGGTGTGGGCGCGTGAGTCAGCGGCGCCGCGTGACGCGAAGCGATGGATCGAGAGAGAGGGCGGCCCGCCGAGCGGGCCGCCCTCCTGCTTCT
>CAZAQL010000149.1:0-5214 GCA_964487295.1 uncultured bacterium
CCTCGATCGGAGCGCGCTCGGGAGCCTCGTACACCTCGCCGGCCAGCTGGCCGTAGACCGTGATGACGTCAATGGTCTCGGAGTAGATGTTGAAACCGGTCTTGCCCATGACGGCCGCGACGGTGCCCGTCTCGGTCGGCGTCACAGGGACGATCTCGTTCGTCCCGCCCGCCGTGCCCGAGACGCTCAGGCCGCATCCGTCGAGCGAGTACTCGAAGGCGTTCTCAGAGCAGTCGAATGTGACCGTGCCCTCGATGTACGGAGCCAGGGAACCGGTCAGGCCGATCGACGCGACCGCAGCGTCGATATCCTGCGTCGTGAAGTCCACGCCCCCGGTGACCGGGATGACGTCCTCGAGGCAGTTGTACGTCTCGCCGATCTCACTGCCGACGATCGCGAGATCCTGTCCGAACGGGCTGACGAGCGTCAGCGTCGCCTCTCCGTTGACGTCAGTCACGTCGGCCTGCGGCGCTACGCCCCAGCCTGTCACGTCGAGCTCAACGTCCGGAAGCGGCGAACCGCCGTCGTCCCAGATGGTGACGGTGACGTCGGTCGGCGTGCCGATCGGTATGGAGGAAGGTACAATCGTGTAGGTCACCGGAACCACGGCCTGGACGTCTGCCGTGTACGTCTCGGTGTTGAAGCCGGTGACGGTCAGCGTCATCATCTCGCCGACGGGGACCATCCCGTTGACGGTCATCGAAACGTTGCCCGTCGCGTCGGTCATGCCCGACGCGTAGATCGTGCCGTCGTGGTAGAGGCAGCAGAGCGCCTCCTCAACGGGAGTGCCGCCGGCGTCGACGGCGACGTCCCACGTCGTCATGTTCGGGTAGATGACCGGCAGGTGCGTCACCGTGATCGGCGCCGGCGTGTCGGACCGGACGCGGAGCGACGGATCGCCGAAGATGTGCCACGTCAGGAACATCTCGTCGCCGCCAGAGCCGTACTCGTCGATCATGTGGCCGCAGCCGTTGTAGGTCAGACCACCGAACGTGCGCTTGGCGCCCGCCACGAGCAGGTCCACCACCTCGTCCTGGGCGTCCATCGGCGGGTTCCACGACTGGTTGATCGAGGAAGCGTAGAAACCGATGGCGCCGGTCGGCTCGCCGTTGCTGTCGTTCGTCGCACGGAGCCAGGCCTCGCCGAAGCAGGTGTAGCCGTTGAACTGCCCGTTGACGCACGCCACGCTCACCGCGTGCGGGAGCATGTTGTCGTTCGTCAGCGCGTTGACGTGTGTATTCGAGAACCCGGTCGAGCTCCAGCTCGTCGTCGAGCCGTGACCGGTGTAATTGATGATGCTGCGGCCGTCATGCAGGGCCGTTGTGACCATCGCGGCCGTGCCGGTCGGATCGTAGATCTGATCGACCTCGGTGTACGTGAACCCGAGCAGGTCCGTACGGATGTTGTCGAGGTGCTCATCGTCGTACTCGCCGTCGTCTCCGGGCCCCTGGTTCGAGGCGACGCCCATGCCCTTGTGGTACCAGTCGCCGCCGGCCTGCGGGCGCTTCTCGTACTCGACCGAGCGGAGCACCTGGGTCTCGACGTGAGCGAGCGTCTCCGCCGAGAACCGGCCGACGAAGAGATCCGCGTAGTTGTCGCCCGAGATGAGCGAGTAGGTTGGGTCTGACGAACCGCCGCCGCTCGTGAACGTCGGCACCTGCGCGGCGTCACCGACGAGCAGGACGTAGGTCAGCCCGTTCGTATTGTAGTAGTTGGTGATGTAGGTCTTGATGTTCGCGGCCGTGCCACCAGCGTCGGTCACCGTCACCATCTCACACGGCACGCCCATCTGGTCCTTCCACTCGACGAACGGCTCCATGGCCGCCAGCCACGCGGGGTCGTCGTAGCAGATGACGAGCATGTTCCCGACGTCGTCGACTGACGGATACCGCACCTGGGGAGCGTCGGCGAAGTTGAGGAAGTGGTTCTCGTAGATCTTCCTGAACTCGGTGTTCATCGTGGCCGGCCGATGCGTCAGCGGCGCGATCGCCGGGCCCGACCTCGTGACCTCGACCGTCACGCGGTCGTAGACGCGGAGCGTCCGCGTGGCCGGGTTGTACTGGACGGGGTTCACGACGACGACCATGCCGCGGAGGTCGCGCATGATGTACGGCTCGCGCGCCGTCGCCAGCTCGGCGGGGTACCATCCGTCGGTGCCGTAGAAGTCGGCAAAATCGTACGGCACGGTGGCCGGGTCGATGTTCCGATAGAGGTTGCCCTTTGACGGAGCGACCGGGATGTTCTCGAAGTCCGTGAACGACGAGCCGAGCACGCGGACCGACATCTCGGCGTCGTCGGGGATGATGATGCTGCGGCAGACGTTCGGAAGCTCGGGCATCCCCGGCTCCAGGATCACGCTCTCCTCGCCCAGCCCGATGGCATAGTAGGTCTCGCCATCGATCTCGACGGCGTCCTTCGTGACGCTCGAGAGCTCGTACGTGAGAACGGTCCGTTCGATCGAGGACTCGACGACACGAGCCACGACCGGCTGAGTTCCGCTGCCGACGGTGAGCGTCTCAGCGCCCAGGAGAGCCGCCGGGAGCAGCAGAACGAGACACAGCGCGATCAACGCGTTGCGCACGGTTCACCTCCACGGTTAAGTGACACAGCCACCCGTCCGCCCGCGAACGCGCTGCGCCCGCCGACGAGAGTGCCCACGGTGTTATAGCCTAAGTGCCCACAGAACCCTATTATAGCACATGGAGGGCATTTTGTCATTAGCTGATAGTAAAGGGGCCGGACGCCAGGGCGTCCGGCCCTCATGCCGCTTCACTCTTTCCTCGGTGCTTGGCCCCAGACACAGGTGCACCAGTGGACTCATCGCCCAACAACAGGCTACTATTGCTGTGGCGACTTCGTTGCGAACGTGATGCCTGCGGCGATCAGACACAGAACTCCCGTCACAATGAACGCAATCGTGTAACCGCCGGTGGCTTCCAGCACGCGGGCGGCGAACTGCGGACCGAGGAGACCGCCGACGCCATAGGCCATGAATACGAAGCCGTAGTTCGCACCGATGTTCTTCGTGCCGAAGAAGTCGGCCGTCACCGCCGGGAAGAGGGCCAGATAGCCTCCGAAACAGGCCCCGACGATGGCGATACCCAGCCAGTAGTACACCGGGAAGATCGGGATGACGTTGTAGAGGAGCATGGCCACGCCGCACAGCGTGAACATGACGAACAAGGTTCGCATTCTGCCCAGCCCGTCGGATACTCTGCCCCAGAAGATCCGGCCAGCGCCGTTGAAGATCGAGAGCAGCATCACCGCCACCGCAGCCGTGGAAGCGGTGTAGCCGGCGAGCTCCTGTCCGATTGGCGATGTCTGTCCGATGATCATGAGTCCGGCCAGACAGCCGAACAGATACATGATCCAGATCGCGTAGAACTGCGGCGTCCGGAGCATCTCCCCGGTCGAGTAGGAATCCTTGGATGTCGTGGTCTTGGCAGGAGGCGTCCATCCAATCGGGCAGTACCCGGCGGGGGGGTTCCTGAGCAGCATCGAGGCCGCGAGCACCACGATCAGGAAGATCACGCCGAGTGTCAGGAATGTGCTGAAGATACCCATGCTCTGGATGAGAGTGTTCGCCACCGGCGCCAGGATAAGCGCCCCGGCCCCGAAGCCCGCGACCGACAGCCCCGTGATGAGACCTCGCTTGTCCGGGAACCACTTGATGCCGGTCGAGACCGGACAGACATATGTGAATCCGATGCCGATGCCGGCGATGATGCCGTAGCCGATGACCAGCGTCGGGAACGACCGACCCAGGGCTGCCACAAGCAGCCCGACGCCCAGCAGGATACCACCGACGCTGGAGACGAGTCTCGGGCCGGCCTTGTCCTGCCATCGCCCGCCGACGATGGTCGCGATCGCGAAGAAGATGAGCACCAGAGAGAAGGGCAGCGTCGCCTGGCTGGGCGTGATGCCCAGACCGCCTTCCTCGACCGCCTTCTCGAGCGGCTTGCGGAACACGCTCCAGATGTAGATTCCGCCGAGACAGAGCTGGATGAGCACTGCGCCGAAGACGACCATCCAGCGGTTGAATGTCTTCTCTTCTGCCATGACATCTCCTTGCTTCGACCGGAAGCGGGTTCCCGTTGGGAACAGCTCCCGTGGTCAAGGCGCCGACGGACCGCTCCGCGTGGCCGTCCGCGCGCCTCCCTGACTGAGACGGGGGCGACCCCGGATGGGGCCGCCCCCGCAGATTGAAACGCTACTTCGCCTTCCCGATCTCGTCGACGGCCTCGGGGTTCGCCAGCGTCGAGGTGTCTCCGACCTCCTCGCCGATGGCCTTGGCCCTGATGACGCGACGCATGATCTTGCCCGACCGCGTCTTCGGCACGTCGTTGACGAAGCCGATGTCGTCGGGACGCGCGATCTTGCCGATCTCGACGCCCACGTGCTCACGCAGCTCCTTGCGAAGCTCCTCACTCGGCTCGACGCCCTTGCGAAGCACGACGAACGCGGCGAGCGACTCGCCCTTGAGCTCGTGCGGCTTGCCGATGACGGCCGCCTCGGCGACCTTCGGGTGGCTGACGAGCGCCGACTCGACCTCGGAGTTCCCGATCCGGTGACCGGCGACGTTCAGCACGTCGTCGGCACGGCCCTGGATCCAGAAGTACCCGTCCTCGTCCATGCGAGTGACATCGCCGGCGAGATACGTGTCCTTGTAGCGGCTCCAGTAGACGTTCTTGTAGCGGTCCGGGTCCTTGTAGAGACCGCGGAGCATGCCGGGCCACGGCTTCTCGATAACGAGGTTGCCGCCCGCGTTCGTGATGGGCTCGCCCTCGTCGTTGTAGACCTTCGCCGAGATGCCCGGGAACGCCCGTGTGGCGGAACCCGGCTTGAGCGGCGTGATGGGCAGAGGCGTGATCATGAAGTGACCGGTCTCCGTCTGCCACCACGTGTCCATGATCGGGCAGCGCTCCTTGCCGACGTGGAGGTGGTACCACATCCACGCCTCCGGGTTGATCGGCTCGCCGACCGAACCCAGGATGCGGAGCGACTTCATCTCGTGCTTCTCGGGGTGCTCGTCGCCGAGGCGCATGTGCGCGCGCACGGCCGTCGGCGATGTGTAGAGAACCGAGACCTTGTGGTTCTCGATCATCTCCCACCAGCGGTCCGACTCCGGGAACGCCGGGGCGCCCTCGTAGAGCACGGAAGTGACGCCGAGGATCATCGGCGCGTAGACGATGTAGCTGTGACCGGTGACCCAGC
>CAZAQL010000150.1:0-5134 GCA_964487295.1 uncultured bacterium
GCTCGAGGCGTTCCGGAACGTCGACACCGACATGGAGCTCGTCGTCGCCGGCGGGACGAGCTTCTCGTCGGAGTACGTTGACCGGCTCCACGCGCTCGGCGGGGACCGGGCGCGTTTCCTCGGATACGTCTACGGCGACGTTCTCGACGAGCTCTACTCGAACGCGCGCATCTTCGTGCTTCCGTCGGACCTCGAGGGGCTGCCGATCGCGCTGCTCGAGGCCATGAGCTTCGGCAACTGCTGTCTCACGAGCGACATCCCGGAGAACCTGGAGGTCGTTGGAGACTGCGGGGTGACGTTCAGGAAGAGCGACGTGGGCGACCTGGCCGCCAGCCTCCAGGATCTCGTCAACGATCCCGACCGCTGCGTGTCGCTCGGTGAGCGGGCGAGACGGCACGTGCTGCAGACGTACGACTGGGACGGGGTGACTCTCCACACGGAGGCGATCTACTACTCGCTCATCCGGGGGTTTTAGTGACGACGAGGTCCGCGGAAGAGAACGCACCGGGGGGGTGTGCGCCCGGCGTCGCCCGGGCCGCGGAGGACGCCTTCGAGCGAAGACTGGCCCGGGATCGGGAGGCGGTCGAGCGACAGCTGGACGAGTTCCTCCCGCCGGCGAGCGAGTTCCCGCCCGTGATCCACGAGGCGATCCGGTACGCGGCCCTCGGCGGCGGCAAGCTCGTGCGTCCCGTGCTCGCGCGGGAGGCGGCGCGCTCGCTCGGCCTCGATCCTGAGGAAGTCAGCCGGGCCGCGTGCGCCGTCGAGTACGTTCACGCGAGCTCGCTCGTGCTCGACGATCTGCCGTCCATGGACGACGCGGCGACGCGTCGCGGCCGTCCGACGGTTCACCGGCGCTTCGGGGTGGCGACGGCCATTCTCGCGGCCGACGGGCTCTTGATGCACGCGTTCAGGCTCGTGGCCGACAACGGAGTCGAAGCCGGTACGGAGGGGAGTCGGCTCGCGGCCGTCATTCGCGATCTGGCGACGGCCGTCGGCTCGTGCGGAATGGTCGGCGGACAGCACGTCGATCTGGAGTCGACCCGGCTCGCCGGCGCCACGCCCGAGGTCGTGGAGTACGTGCAGAGCCGCAAGACCGCGCCCCTCTTCGTCGTGGCGTGCACCATCGGAGGCATGCTGCACGGTGCGCCGGACGCACGGATCGAGGCGCTCGCGTCCTACGCCCGCAACGTCGGCCTCGCCTACCAGATCGTCGACGACATCCTGGACGCCGAGGGCGATCCGGGGACGCTCGGAAAGGACGTGGGTCAGGACGCGAACAAACCGACCTTCGTGACGCTCAGGGGTCTGGACGGCGCCAGGAGCATGGCTGAGGAGCTCGCGGCTGAGGCGGGGCGGGTGCTGCGGAAGGCGGGAGGTGAGACCTCCATGATGGAGTCTGCGGCCGCGTACTGCGTCCGGCGCTTGAGCTGAGCGCGGAGGCGGCGCTTCGGATGGAGATGACATGGTCTACCCGGTGATACTCGCAGGCGGATGGGGTGAACGGCTCTGGCCGATGAGCACTCCCGTTCGCCCGAAGCAGATACTCACGCTCGGCGCCGAGCGATCGCTCGTCGGGCGCACGCTGGACCGTGTCGCGCCCGTGGCGAGCGTGGAGCGCGCCCTGGTCATGACGAGCGCGCTCATCGCGGAGAGCATCCCGGGGGAACTGCCCGGCGTTCCCAGAGAGCGGATCGTCGCCGAGCCGCTCCGGCGCAACACCGCTCCGGCGATCGCGCTTGCCGCCCGGATCCTGGCTCGCGAGGACCCTGACGCCGTCATGGTCGTGCTTCCAGCGGATCACATCATCCGCGACGAACGCGCCTTCCGCGAATCGCTCGATCGCGCTGCCCGCGCGGCGGAGGCGGAGCGCGCGCTCGTCACGCTGGGGATAGCACCCTCTCGTCCCGACACCGAGTACGGCTACATCGAAGCGGGCTCGTCGACGTCCGTGGGCGTCCATCGTGTGAGTCGATTCACCGAGAAACCTGACGCGGAGACGGCCGCGCGGTTCCTTGAGCGCGGCGGGTTCTACTGGAACAGCGGGATGTTCGTCTGGCGGGCCGACGTCTTCATCGAGGAGACCGAGAGGCATCTGCCCGAGCTCGCCGAAGCCCTCGCGGGCGTCACCGTCGGGCCCGAGGACGCTCGGTTCGAGGGGCAGATGAAGGCGTACTACGAGGCGTCACCGTCGATCTCGGTCGACTACGGCGTGATGGAGCGCACGGGCCACGCGCTGGTCGTCCCCTCGGATTTCGGATGGGACGACGTCGGTGCGTGGTCCGCTCTCGGGCGCGTCTGGCCTCCGGACACGGACGGCAATTCGTTGCACGGCGATGTCGTGCTTCTCGATTCTAACGACTGCATCGCGTATGCTCAGGACGGCGTGGCCGCCGCGGTAGGCGTCGCGGGGCTCGTCATCGTCCACACGAAGGACGCGACCGTCGTCTGTCCGCGAGAGAGAGCGCGCGAGGTGCGCGATCTGCTCGCCGAGGTCAGACGGCGCACGAACGACAGGTAGCAGGGGGAGAGCTCAGATGCCGCAGCTCAGGAAGGACCCGGTCCTCGGCCGGTGGGTCATCATCGCGACGGAGCGCGGGAAGAGGCCGACCGACTTCGCTCACGATCGCGAGCGTCGGCGTGGCGGCTTCTGTCCTTTCTGCGAGGGCAACGAGGACAAGACTCCACCGGAGGTCTTCGCGTACCGGGATAAAGGGACGTCACCGGACGGACCGGGGTGGGATGTCCGCGTCGTCCCGAACAAGTTCCCGGCGCTCGCCATCGAGGGCGAACTCGAGCGTGCCGGCGAGGGCATGTACGACAAGATGAACGGCGTGGGCGCCCACGAGGTCGTGATCGAGACCCGGGAGCACGACGTCGAGCTTGCGGACCAGCCCGCGGAGCACATCGCGACCGTTCTCAAGGCTGTCCAGGAGCGCATGGTCGATCTGCAGGGAGACACGCGCTTCCGGTACATCCAGTTCTTCCGAAACCGGGGCAGTGCTGCCGGCGCTTCGCTCGAGCACCCACACTCTCAACTCATCGCGCTTCCCATCATCCCGAAGCGCCTCGTCGAGGAACTCGCCGGGAGCAAGAAGTACTACGGCTACAAGGAGCGATGCGTCTTCTGCGACATCGTCGCGCAGGAGTCCTGGACGAAGAACCGCATCGTCGTCGAGAACGACGCCTTCATGTCCATCGCGCCGTTCGCCGCTCGCTTCCCGTTCGAGACGTGGATCCTCCCGAAGACGCACGATCCGTGCTTCGAGGACGAGGGCGACGAGGATCGCTTTGCGTTCGCCGAGGTGCTCAAGGAGACGCTTGGGCGCATGAACGCGGCGCTGGATGACCCGCCCTACAATCTGATCCTGCACACGTCGCCCGTTGGAGAGAAGGACCTCAAGTACTACCACTGGCACTTCGAGATCATGCCCAAGCTCACCAAGGTCGCCGGCTTCGAGTGGGGTTCGGGGTTCTACATCAACCCGACGCCTCCCGAGGATGCGGCCAAGTACCTCAGGGAGGTGGAGCTCTAGCTCATGCGTATCGCGCTTGCTGCCGCGGAGGTCGCTCCCTACGCTCGCGTCGGCGGGTTGTCGGACGTCGCGGGCGCCCTTCCGAAGGCCCTGGCCTCTCTGGGACACGAGGTCGTCGTCGTGCTTCCGCTGTACGCCTCGGTGGACCGGCGGGCGCACGGGATCACCCCGGTCGCCGGGCTCGACGCCCTCGCGGTCCCGATGGGCCCGTCGACGGAGAGGGTGCGACTTCACACGACGATGATGCCGGGAGGGGACGGCGTCCGCGTCTACCTTGTCGAGCACGAGGGCGCCTTCGGGCGAGAGGGCATCTACGTGGACCCCGCGACGGGGCACGGCTATCCGGACGAGGTCGAGCGTTTCGCTCTCTTCAGCCGGTCGCTGCTCGAGGCGATGCCGGCCCTCGGATTCGAGCCCGACGTCATCCACCTCAACGACCACCACACGGCGTACGCGGCCGCCTATCTGCGCGAGTCTCTCGCGGGGACGGCGACGGCCCGGGCCGGCATCGTCTTCAGTATTCACAATCTGGGCTATCTCGGCACCTTCGAGGCCGCACGACTTCCCGGGATCGGCTTCCCGGCAGCCCGGTGTGAGCCGGGCAGCGCGTTCGAGTACCGCGGACAGGTGAGCGCGCTCAAGCTCGGCATCGAGTACGCCGATTACGTGGGGACCGTCAGTGAGGGCTACGCGCACGAGATCAGCACCGACCCCGTCTTCGGGCACGGCCTCGAGGGCGTTCTCGCGGCGAAGCGGGAGCGCGGCAGGCTCGTCGGGATACTCAACGGCGTGGACTACTCGGTCTGGGACCCCGCCGTCGACGAGCTCATACCGGCGCGCTACGGCCCCGACGACCTGTCCGGCAAGGCCGCCTGTCGCGAGGCCCTGCTCGGCCGCGTCGGTCTCAAGGCCTCGGCAGACCCCGTCATCGGGATCGTCTCGCGTCTCGCGGACCAGAAGGGATTCGATCTCATCCGCGAGGCTGCGGACGAGATCCTGGCGCTCGGCGCCCGGCTGGTCGTTCTCGGCACCGGGCAGCCCGAGTACCACGAGTTCCTGAGCGAGCTCTCCGAACGCCACCCGGGACGCGTCTCGGTCACGCTGGCCTTCGACAACGAGCTGGCCCACTGGATCGAGGCGGGCTCGGACATGTTCCTCATGCCGTCGTTCTACGAGCCCTGCGGGCTCAACCAGATGTACAGCCTCCGGTACGGGACCGTTCCTGTGGTACGTTCGACCGGCGGTCTCGCGGACACCGTCGAGGACCACGACGCGGCTGCCGGCACGGGCGTCGGTTTCGTCTTCCACGAGTACTCGGCGGATGCGATGACGGAGGCCGTGCGGCGTGCCGTGAAGGCCTTCGGGGACCGCGACGTCTGGCGGAGCATCGTCCGCCGTGGAATGGCGCTCGATTTCAGCTGGGAGGCGTCGGCTCGACGATACGCTGAGCTCTACGGGCTCGCGGCCGCCCGGTGAGCCCCTGCAGGGGCCTTTCCGGCTTGACAGGCCTCGAGACGGTCGCTATACTGACGTTCTGACGCGCCACAATGCGGGAATAGCTCAGTGGTAGAGCGCCACCTTGCCAAGGTGGATGTCGCGGG
>CAZAQL010000151.1:0-5083 GCA_964487295.1 uncultured bacterium
AGACCCCCCCGCAGATCGAGACCTGGTGGTAGTAGGCGTCCAGCCCGGCGTGATGCAGCGCCTCGCGCGCCTCGTCGCTCGCCCAGTAGTACTCGTCCGGATCCCAGACGTCGACCCAATGCTCGCGCGCGATCTCCCGCACTCCGACGCTCGGAAACGAGACGTCTCCGATGACGACCCGGCCCCCGGTGGTGAGATGGTCGCGAACGAGCCTCTCGATCAAGCGCACCTTGGAGTCGAGGTCGAACTCGTGGAAGGTGTACGTGGAGACGATCCGGTTGAACGTCCTGTGCGCGGGAAGCGGCCAGTGACCGAGGAGGTCCGCCTTGACGAGTTCCACCTGCGGCAGCTTGCGGTGGACCTCCGCCAGCATCATCGGAGAGAAGTCCATGCCCCAGACGGCGCACCCGGCATTCACGTACCGCTCGGCGAGCTGGCCCGTGCCGACGCCGATGTCGAGCACCGACAGCCCGGCCGCGGGGTGCGAGAGTCTGATGACCTCGTCGAGCACGTCGTCGTACCCCTCGAAGGGGAAGCCGCTCGCGCCGCCCTCCGCAACGGACGCATCGTAGTTCTCAGCCCATTCGTTGAACAGCCTCAGACGATCGCTGTCAGGCACGCCCACCTCCTCGAATCTCCATGAACCCGCGCGGATTCTACTGCCCGGACGCGCGAACGACAAGTCGAGAGTCCGCCCGCCTGCGGGCGTCCGTGGATGGCCCGCTCACGCCACTGGCGCCGCGGCCCGTGGAAGGCTCCCCACACCTCCTCTCGCCGCCGCGTCCCCTGGCGAGGCGACTCGCGCCCGCGCCGGCTGGCACACCGATTGCTGTTTTGGCCGCAGGACGCCCGCGAATGGGGACTTTCGAGCTCTCCGGAACCGGGAAGCGTGCAGATCGCCAGAGGGGGTACCGATGCCGAGCCTGAGGAAGCCGGGCGGACGCCTGCTGCCGGCCGCCCTGATCGCGTTCGCGGCGCTCGTGCTGCTCGCGGGGGCCGCCGCCGCGGGGCGCCCGGGTGAGGGCCGCACAGCCCGCATGAACATCGAGGACGCCTACGACGCCGGAGAGATATCCCATGAGCAGATGATCCTGCTCAAGGCCTACCTGCTGTACCGTCCGGACATGCTCCCGGACGAGTACCGCACGGAGTACCCGGAGCCCTGCGGGACGCCGATCGCGCTCGAGATCGACTCGGCGCTGCGCGGCATGCCCACAGCATTCGTGGACCGCATCGACGAGATGCGCGCGCGCCCGGTCTGCATGACCTACTACGACACCGAACACTTCCGGATCCACTACGACACGGCCGGTACGCACATGGTTCACGGCTGGCCCGACACGTCGTTCCGCGACGCCGTCGCCGCGGCCCTCGAGTTGGCGTGGGACGAGGAGGTCGACTCCCTCGGGTTCCGTCCGCCGCCTTCGGACGCTTCAGATCCTGACGGCGGCGGCGGAAGCGCGCACTACGACGTCTACCTGCAGAGCCTCTCCGGCGGCCTGCTCGGCTACTGCCAGGCGACGTACTACGCGCCCGGGGGACCTGCGAACGACGCCACTGGCTACATCGTACTCGACAAGGACTACCTCGGATTCGGGTGGAGCCAGACGACCATCATGCGTCAGACGGCCATCCACGAGTTCTGCCACGCGTGCCAGTTCGCGCACGACGTCCACGAGGACACCTGGTACATGGAGTGCACGTCGGTCTGGGCCCAGGAGCAGATCGAGGGCTCCGTGAACATGTACCGCGGCTACCTGAGCTACTTCCTCAATTACCCGTACCTCTCCATCGACGAGCAGGACGGCTCCGGAATGAAGTGGTACGGGTCGTGCGTCTGGAATATCTTCCTCACGGAGCGGTTCGGCGCATCGGTCGTCCCGTCGATGTGGCACGCCCTCGAAAGCACCGCCCCGACGCTCACGACGATGGACCTCGAGCTGCACTCGCTCGGCTCATCGCTGGCCGACGAGTACGCCGCGTTCGCGACCTGGAACTGGTTCACCGGCTCCCGGGACGATGGTCTCCACTACGAGGAGGGCGCGCACTGGAGCCAGGTCCCGTGCCAGAAGACCGTCAGCACCTACCCCGTCATCGACGACGGCCCTCCCCTCGCCTACCGTCCGAACCACTACGGCTGCAACTACATCCACCTGCTCAATGCGGGAGGTGCGGAGGACCAGCTGGAGGTCAGCTACGACGGACCACACACCACCGTCACGACGAACGTCGCAGGTCTCTGTACGCAGGCCACGACGGGATCGACGAGCGAGGCGGGCACGATCCCGCTCAACGCGTGGGGCAACGGCGACGCGACGGTCGAGGACTGGGACACGCTGTCGAGGGCCTGCCTCGTCGTCGCCAACTCGTCGGATGCCACGGACGGCATGGAGTACACGTTCAGCGTGCACAAGGCCTCCCCCGTCGCCGGCATCTTCTACGGCCTGGAGAACGGGACCGACCTGGTGACGCTGCGCTGGAGCCTCGACGATCCGGCCTCGGTCGCAACGCTCACGATCGAGCGCGCGACCTCGTCCGACGGCGTCTTCGAACAGCTCGGAGACGGCCCCTTCGAGGCCTCGCCCGTGGGCGTCTACGTCGACGCGGATGTACGTCCCGGCGATCGGCTGTGGTACCGGCTCGTCGCGACCGACCATCACGGCGAATCGGACATCGTCGAACCGGGCGTCATCACCGTCGCGCTCGGCGAATCCCCGGGCGTGACGTTCGCGCCGGTCTTCCCCAATCCCTCGCGAGGAAGCGCGACGCTCGAGTTCACCGTGCCGTACGACGGCGCCCGAGCCACGCTCACGGTCCACGACGCCGCCGGCAGGGTCGTGCGCCGGCTGCTCGACCGCACGGCGGGCGCCGGCCGGCACGCGCGGGTGTGGAACGGACGCAACGACCACGGCGGCGCCGTGGCGTCGGGCCTCTACTTCTGCGTGCTGACCGTCGACGGTCAGCGGCGGTCCCAGAAGCTCCTGCTCGTACGTTAGACCTCCGTTGCCCGGGGCCGCTCTCCGGCCCCGACCGACTTGCTCCGCGCGGCCGCGCTCACTCGCAAAGGGGTTGCGCCGCGAGGCTCCTCTCGCTAGGCTGAGGTGAGCTCAACCCTCACAAGGAGCCTCCGTGGCCACCACACGGCGCGGACAGCGGCGTCGAGGCGCCGTGACCGCCCTCGCGACCATGCTCCCGGCGCGCGAACCGCGACGCCGTGGCGCTGCGGCCGCCCTCGCTACCATGCTCCCGGCGCGCGAACCGCGACGCCGTGGCGCTGCGGCCGCCCTCACGATCCTGCTTCTGGCATGCGGACTTCCGCCGGGCGACGCGCGCGCCCGCGCGGGGACCGTCACACAGCGTCCGGAGCGGTGCGGAACACCCTGGGCGCTCTCCGTGCATGCGGCGCTGTCGGCGCCGGAACTCCTGAGCGACTCAGAGCTCGAGACCCTTGAACGGGCGAGGCAGCGGCCCGTCCTTCAGACCTGGATCGAGACCGAGCACTTCCGTATCCACTACGACACGACCGGGACCGCCGCCATCCTGGGGTGGCCATCGACGGACTACCTCGATGCGGTCGCGGATGCGCTCGAGCGCTCCTGGAGCGTCGAGGTCGAGTCGCTCGGGTTCCGGCCGCCGCCCCCCGACGGGGGCGATCCGGACGGCGGGGGGGGCAGCGACCTCTACGACTGCTACGTGGCCGACCTGGGGCAGGCCTACTACGGCTACACGATGCCCACCTACTACCAGCCGGGAGAGCCGGCGAGCGACGCGACGAGCTACCTCGTCATCGACAACGACTACCTGGGGTTCGGCTACGCCGACCCGGTCGTCCCGATGCGGGTGACCGTCGCCCACGAGTTCAACCACGCCTGCCAGTTCGCCTCGGACGTCGACGAGGACGTCTGGTACATGGAGTGCTCGGCCGTCTGGGCCGAGGACCGCGTCTACGACGAGATCAACGACTACTACCAGTACCTCCCGTACTACCTCGAGCGTCCCTACCGGTCCCTTGAGTACCAGGGAACGGCCATGTACGGGTCGGCCGTCTGGAACTTCTTCCTCGCGGAGCGCCACGGAGCAGGCATCGTCTCATCGCTCTGGCGGCGCATGGAGGGCGACACCGACTCCGTCGATGCGCTCCGAGCGGCGCTCGCCTCCCTCGGGACGAGCCTCGAGAGCGAGTTCCTCGAGTTCGCCGTCTGGAACTGGTTCATCGGCTCGCGGGACGATGGCGCGCACTACGAGGAGGGGGCGGCGTGGCCGGAGGTCTCCCCGACCTGGACGGCGACGGCCTACCCGATCGTCGGCGCGGAGGTCGGGCCGGTCGAGCGGCCGGACCACCTGGGCGCCAACTACGTCGTCTTCGAGAACCCCGGCGACATCTGCGAGACCCTGGAGGTGTCCTACGACGGTCCGCCGACGGCGTCGGGTCCGAGCCGCGCGGCGCTGCTCGAATCGGACATCTGGGGCCACATCTCGAGCGGCACCGAGATGACGCTCGACGCGGACGGCGACGGCTACCTGGTCACCGAGGGATGGGATTCGCTCTCCTCGGTCGTCCTCATCGTGGCCAACACGGCCACGAGCCACTCGGACGATGATATGGAGTACGCGGTCTCGGCCATCCAGTCCGCGCCGTACAACGGCGCGTTCACCGCGGCGCTCGAAGGCTCGCTCTCGGTGTCCGTCAGCTGGACACTGGAATCGGTCGCCGGACTCAGGTCGATGCGCGTCGAGAGGTCGACGTCCGAACACGGCGAGTTCCGCGTCGTCGGCGGAGCCGTTCTGCCGCCGCAGCAGAGCTGGTCGGTGCTGGACGAGGACGTCCGACCCGGTGACGACCTCACCTACCGGCTCGTGCTGACGCGCGTGACGGGGAGCGAGACCTCGATCCCCGGAGGCACGGCGCGCGTGCGCGTGCCCGGAGTCCTGGCGATCGCTGTCTCGCGACCGATGCCGAACCCGTTCTCCGAGAGAACCGAACTCGAGCTGTCGCTTCCGGGTGAATCGGGCGCCGTTCGCGTCTCGGTCTACGACGTCGCCGGGCGGCCGAGTCGCGAGTTTCCCATGGAGTATCTCGGGC
>CAZAQL010000152.1:0-5059 GCA_964487295.1 uncultured bacterium
AGCGTCGCGCCCAGGACGATCTTCGAGATCTCGTCGTTGCACCAGTCGGCCAGCTCGCGATAGGTCGTCGCGTTGCCCGAGCGCTGGGCCTCGAGCAGCTCGAGCGTGATCGACTCGGGCACGGTGACGCCCGTGTCGTTCTGCAGGCTCTCGACGATCTTGCCCGCCTTGTACTCCTGCACGAACCCGATGACCGCGTTCACGGCGACGATGATGAGCATCACGACCGCGTCACGGTGATTGCCGATGATTAGAGAGACGGCGCCGGCGACGAGCAGGACGATGACGAGCACGTCCTTGAACTGACCGAGGAGGGTCATGAGCTTCGAGACACGGAACTCGCCGGCGAGCTCGTTGGGTCCGTGCTCACGGCGCCGTTTCGCGGCCTCCTCGCGCGAGAGTCCCTTCACGCTCGTCTCGAGCGCCGCGAGCGCCTCCTCGACCGTCATTCTGTAGAAATCGCGGTCCGGCATCGTTCGTCGTCCTCTCCCGTGTCCGTGGTGCGCGGCCTCGCCGGCTCCGGAGGCTCGGCGCTCATGCACCGTCATCATGCGCGTGGCCCGGCGCGTCTCGGCCGTTGGTTCGCGCCGGGTCACAGCGATTTCTAGCCTCTCGTGCGCCCGAAGTCAAGGCCCGGGCCGGGGACGGGACCGGGTCTCGGCTCCGGCGATCCGATGCGTCCGCCGTCCTGCGGTGACGGTTCAGTAGGCGTATCGCACGACGAGTCTCGGGCGCCAGTCCTCCTGCTCGTGCTCTCGGGAAGCGAAGGAGAGACGCGTCGCAGTGGGGCTCTCGTCGGTGTCGATGATGATGCCGTGGTTGTCGGCATATCCGCTCAGCCAGTCACTGACGGCTCCGGTCACGTCGATGGCGTAGACCGGCGGGGTGAATGAAACGCCCGCGTAGGTCGCGCCGGCCATGGCGGGGGCGTTCGCCCACGTTACCTCGAACTCCTCCCATACGGCCGCGGCCCGTGACACGACGGTCGGCAACGGGTCCTCAACTCCTCCCTCCCACGTGTCCGTGAGCCAGAGGGTGCATGCATCGGCAACGGCCGTCTCGGGGATGCCGCTGAGATCGAACGCGATGAGGAAGCGGAAGTGCCAGGAGGGGCTGTTGAAGAGATCGAGCGTCGGGGTGTATCCGAGATTCGTTGCCGGGATGTCCTCGCGCACGGTCGCGTCGTAGGCGGCCTCGAGCGTCGCCGTGCCGAGAAGGAGCAGCGTGACGTTGATCTCCTCGTCGTCCTCATCGAGGTAGAGCGGGCTTGAAAAGGTGCGGTAGCCGTTGAGCGAGACGATCAGGCGCTCCGCGTCCCGCGGGACGTTCCAGAACTCGTAGGTCCCGTCGACGCCCGTCGTCTTGGTCCGGCCGTCCAGATCGACGAGCGCGCCCTCGATCGGTCCCTGTCCGGGCCGCGAGACCACGCCGAACACGTGGGAGACGCCGACCGCCGCGTCCATATGGATGTCGTACCGCGTGACTCCCGCCACGTTCACGGCGTCTGAGTAGTCGCTGTATCCGCCCGCCTCCGCGTGCAGGGAGCGCCAGCCCTCCGTGACGCCGTCCAGGAGGTAGGACCCGTCGATCCCGGTCTCCGTCCACACACTCTCGCACTCGACGACGGCTCCCGCCATCGGCTGGAACGTCTCCGCGTCGCGGACGTATCCGTGCAGCGTTCCCGTATCCCTGCTCGTCAGCGCGCACGTCATCAGAAGCGGCGCGAACAGAACGAGAGAGCCGATGGCCACGAGCCTGAGCCTGCGGCATGCCATCTTGCATCCTCCGGACTGTGCTGTGCTCCTGCTCGGCTCTATCGGAACCGGGTCGCCCCGGTGTGCGTCGTCGACGCCGGCGCCGCTCGCGGTCCTTCAGCGTCTCTATTTGAGAAGCGTCATCTTGCGGGTCGCAGAGACACCGTCCGCCTCAAGCCGGGCGAAGTAGATGCCGGACGCGAGTCGTCGCCCGTCGCGTCCCGTCCCATCCCACGCGACCTCGTGCCGGCCGGCCTCGAGCGGCGAGTCCACGAGCGTCGTGACGAGTCTCCCGGAAGCATCGAAGACGCTGAGAGTCACGCGATCCGCCGCGGAGGGCACCGTGAACGAGATCGTGGTCGCGGGATTGAACGGGTTCGGGTAGTTTGCAGCGACGCCGATCCGGCCGACGACGGGATCGGCGTCGATCCCCGTCTGGCCGTCGAACCACTCCAGGATCCGTGCGACGAGCGTTCTCTGGTTGCTGGGGGCGGCGTTCTCCACCTTGACGTCTTCGAAGGGGAAGCTCGTGAAAACGACTCTGTACCCGCTTCCCTCCACCCGCAGTCCGCGCTCGATGCCCGAGGACTGGAACACCGGGACAGCCGGTGCGATCGAGACCAGAGCGTCGCTCTCGCTCGGCGGGAAAGGTCCCGAGAGCAGACCCAGCGACATCCCGTCGGAGATCGGATCTCCGGCAACGCCCCCGACGACGAAGCAGCCGCTGTCGGCGGTCCAGGAGTCGACACGGAGATAGTCCTCGATGAAGGCGTTCGACGAGACCCGGCTCGAGAGGTAGTTCATGCTCGAGAGGTAGAGGTTCCCGCCTGCGTCGAGGTAGTCCATCAGACGCTGTTCGTCCTCCGAATCCATGCCGGCAGCGTCTCCGTCGGCGGTCGTCCAGAGCACGGCCCAGTGCGACTCGAGCGCCTCGGCGGTCGGGCGTCCGAGAAGCGAAGTGTCCCAGGTTCTCGCGGCGTACCCCGTATCGGCGAGCGCGCTCTGAAGCAGGGTCTCGTGCGAGCCGCCTCCGTCATCGTCGACGAGGAGGATGGAGGGGAGGCCGACGAACGTCGCGAACGACTTCGAGGCGAGCACCGCTCCGTCTCCGTGGCTCTCGGCGCTGAGCGTCGAGAGCGCCATCCCGACCGTCGTCCCGATGGTGTCGGTCATGCGCACGTCGATCGGGAGCGTCTCGCCGGCCGACATCGTGACGTCGCTCGGGAACACCTTCCACGGGCCGCCGTCGACGCGGTAGTGAACGTTCCACTCACTCTGCGAGACGCCCGGGGGAAGCTCGTCCTGGCTGACGCTGATCGAGACGACGTCCGGGACGGTTCCGTAGTTGTGCAGCGTCATCGAGTGTATGGCGGCCTCCCCCGGCTCGATCTCGGCCGCGAGAGACGGGGCGAACGACTCGAGCCCGTACGCGACGAGCATGAAGTCGAACGTCATCATCGGACCTGACGAGCTGATGTCCGTGAAGGACGCTTGTGAGGGCGATCGATCCCACCACTCGGTGTTCGGAGAGCTCGTCGGGCTGCACTCCGTGTAGGAGGGCGCGGCGTAGAGGTCTGTTGCATCGCCCGAATTGTTGTTGTTCTCGAGATCCCAGCGGCCGTCCGCCTGCACAAGCGTGACGAGGTAGTGGAGGTCCGGAAGCTGCTGCTGGTTGCTGTTGTTTCCCTCCGTGTCGACGTGCCAGAGCGCGAGCCCGTGGTCGGGCAGCCCCGCGTCGCGCCCGGACTTCTGACGGTTCTCGATCAGGAAGAACTCGTTCGGGTGCCCGACCCGCTGGAAGCGGTACATCATGTTGCCGTCGACGTCGAGCGGGAGATCGACCGTCGGGTCCCAGAGATCGATGACGTCGGCCCAGCCGGCGTCCAGCTTGAAGTAGGCGCACGGCTCCGCGGGGTTGGTCCCGAAGCACCCTCCGCACATGAGGCAGAACGCCCCGACGCCCGCGGAGTCGCCGTCGTAGTCATAGAGGTCCGGCCATCCCATCAGCATGTGACCGTTCTCGTGACAGAACGTGCCGAGCGAGAGTGAGCTCCCGGTATTCGTGATCTGGTAGCGCTCCGTCGTGACGCCGTCGGCGCTCCACTGCAGCCAGCCTGCGTGCGGCCAGAGCCCCTCGGCCCAGGCGTTCCACGTGTTTCCGGCATAGAAGCAGTTGACGGCGTCGACGACGCCGTCGCCGTCCGCATCGTACTGGCTGAAGTCGAATCCCGACGCTTCGAGAGCGTCCAGAGCGGCGGCGATAAGCTCCTGAGCGCGCTGACCGTAGGGAATCGTCGGGTTGCAGTAGTAGGACTTCGTCTCGGGTGCGCGGAAGTACGCGGTGGGAACGTAGTTCGTGTACTCGAGGTTCCCCTCGGAGACGTCATAGAAATAGTCGTAGATGGACCCGTTGTTGCCGTACCCCGAGTATCCCGGCTGGTTGCAGTAGTCCTCGAAGTTCGATGCCGGGATCGTCGCCGGATCGTCAGAGAAGTCGACCAGCAGCGTGATGCCGACGACCTCGCCCGTCGTCGTGCCGGGCCTGCCGCCCCGGGGCGGGGATTCGAACGTCGCCAGCTGACGTTCCCGGAAACCGTCCCGTGAGCGCCTTGCCAGCTCCCCCGCGACATCGCCGGGCAGGCGGATGTGTCTGGCGAGGCGTCCGGGCGCCCGCTCGCCGGCCGGAACGCCCGTGGAGACGAGGTCCCGTCCGTCCTCAGAGAGCTCGGCGTAGCAGAGGAACCCGGATGCGGGGTCCCGCGTCACCGTGTAGCCCTCGTGCGTCTCGCCGTGGGCGAAGTACTCATCACCCCAGACATGGATGTCGACCGTCGTGCCGTCAGGCTGGCGGATCGTGACGGCCTGTCCCTCAAGCGGGGCCGCCGGCGCGAAAGAGGCCGCGCATGTCAGAAGGACCATCGCCAGGGCGGCGGTCGTCGCTGCGAAGGCCGTGCGTCTCGAGCGGATCTCACGTGCTGCTCGTGTCATGGTGTTCTCCCGTGGAGCGGCGAAAACGAGCCGGCGATGTGTGCGCAGCTGCCTAACCATCCATTATATCACGAGTTAGTGGGAAACGCAAAGTGGCGGCGTGCCGGGCGGCTCCTTGGGCGGCGTGCCGGGCAGCCTTTGTGGCGGCGTGCCGGGCGGCTTCTGTGGCGGCGTGCCGGGCGGCGTCTGTGGCGGCGTGCCGAGCGGCTCCTGCGGCGGATCGTGCGGCGGTCTGGCGTGCAGGCCGTGCAGCGCGCATGGCTGGTACCCCCGGCAGGACTCGAACCTGCGGCACTCGGTTTAGGAAACCGATGCTC
>CAZAQL010000153.1:0-4939 GCA_964487295.1 uncultured bacterium
CCCCCCTCCCGTGATGTCAAGCTGAATCCGTGCTGACGCACGGCACCGCTCACACCAGCCTGCGGTGCGTGTGACTCGCTCATGTACGCCTCCCTAGCAGTCCTGACCCACCCATCCATGGGTGTCCAACAAGAATGGGCCCGCCCCAAGGGGCGAGCCCGTCGCTGTTTGGCTTGTCTTCTCTGCGGACCTAGTCCAGCTCGATGACCTGCACCTCGCCGAAGTGCGACATCGGCTGGTCGAAGAGCTCCTCGTTGCCGACGACCAGGATCGTCAGGCCGTCCGGATGGAGGTACTCGGCCGCCGCCGCCTTGACGTCCTCGAGAGTCAGGTTCGTCAGCGTCTCAAGGTCGCGCTCGGAGGTATCGAGCGGACGCCCCTGGAACTTGTAGGTGACGAGACGGCTTACAACGGTCGCCTTGGAGTCGTTCTCGAACACGCGGTTGTTGATGTAGCTGTCGACCGCGCGCTCGAACTCGTCCTGGGTCGGCCCCTCTTCCTGCATCTCACGAATGAGATCGATGATCAGCGTAGCCGCCCGGCCCGTCGCCTCCGCCTTGGTCTGCGACGACGCGCGGAAGAGACCGTAGCCGAACGCGTCGTGCCCGTACTGCGAATAGGCCGCGTACGCGAGGCCCTCGTCGGTCCGGACCTTCTGCGTGATCCGCGAGGTGAAGCTGCCGCCGCCGAGGATGAAGTTCATGACGGACACGGCGATGCGGTTCTCGTCGAGCGAGTTCATCCCCATGTGACCGATGAGGATGACGCCCTGGTTGAGATCCTTCTCGACGTAGTAGACGCCCGGCTCGTAGCTCGGAACGATCTCGGGCTCCGGCTCGAGCACGACGTTGGCCGGCTGCCAGTCGGCCAGCGCCGCATCGAGCTTGGCCGTGATCTCCTCGCGCGTCACGTCGCCCGTGATGCCGACGATGGCCGTGTTGGGGTGGTAGTACTGCCCGTAGAACCACGTCACGTCGTCGCGCGTGAGTCCCTCGACCGACTCGACCGTCGGCCGCCAGGCCATCGGGTGGTCGCCGTAGATGATCGTGCTGAACTCGCGGTTGGCGATCCCGCGCGGGTCGTCGTTCTCACGCCGGATGTCCTCGAGCATCGTGCTCTTGCGAAGCTCGATCTGCTCCTCCGGGAAGACCGGGTGCGCGAGGAGATCGCCGAGGATCTCCAGGCACAGGTCGAGGTCCTTCGTCAGGCAGTTGACACGCACCGTCACGGCGCGGTCGGCGTCCACGCCGCCGCCCCGGCCGAACATCCCGCCACCGCCGCCGCCGAACTCGACAGACGCCGCCACGAACTCGAGTTCCTCGTTGATCCGCTCGGCGGGCCAGTTCTCGCTGCCGCCGTTGCGGACGGCCCACGACGTGAGACCCGCGAGTCCCGTCTTCTCCTTCGGAGGGGTCGACACCGGGATGAGCATGTAGATCTCAACGACCGGCACCTCGTGGTCCTCCACGAAGAACCCGGTCATCCCGTTCTCGAACGCGATCTCCTCGTAGTCGAGCGGCTCGACGGTGAGTTCGGGGAACTCGAGCTCGCTCGGGTGCTTGACGCGTTCGGCCGTGGCCGGGCACGCGATGAGCGCGGCCGCGACCAAAACCAGGGCCATCATGAGTGTTCTTCTCATCGTGATCTCCTGAGCTCGTCACCCGCTGGCGCTGGCCATCGGGCCGGCCCGTCGGTCTCCCCGCCGGGCCGCGGTCAGTGGCTAGCTCTTCTCCGGCGCGCTGTGGCTGTGCTCGTGTGACTCCTCACCGGCGGCCTCGCCCTGCGATTCCTGCATGCGCTCCCAGAGCGCCATGGCCATCGCCTGCTGCTCGTCCGGGGTCGCCGACTGGAACCGCATCATGAGGTCGCGCTGCTCATCCTCGGAGAGGTTCATCATGACCCACCCCATGAGTTCGCGCATGTCGATGCCGCCCTCGTCGCCGCCCGCCGTCTCGGTCTCCACGAGCCAGCCGACGGTCCGGTTGTCCTCGGTGAAGTAGGTCTCGGCCACGCGCTTGATGTCCTCGGGCGTGACCTGCTTCGAGCGCTCCATGTCCTTGAGAAGCTCCCGCCAGTCGCCGCGGAGCGCGGCGTAGAACCCGACGCGGAACGCCAGCCCCATGTTGGAGCCGAGAGCGCGCACGAGCTCGGCGTCGCTCTGGTTCCAGACGCGCTGGATCTCGCGCCCCGTGACGCCCTCGATCTTGATGCGCTCGAGTTCGTCGTAGATGGCGGCCTCCACCTCCTCGAGCGTATGAGGCTCCTTCGGGTCCGCGCCGACCTGGAAGATCGGGTCCAGCCGGTTGCCCGGACCGATGTAGGCGTACGGGGCGCGGCGCGTGAGCCCCTGCTCGTCGTAGATGCTCGTGTAGAACCGGCTCGTCCGGCCCTGCGAGAGGATCGACGAGAGGACCTCGAGCGCGTAGTAGTCTGGGTGCGGCGCCTTGGGCATGTGGTAGCCGATCGTGAGCGTCGGCTTCGCGTCAAGCTTGACGACCAGCCGGCGCTCGCCCTGCTGCGCGGGCTCGATGTCCGTGATGTCCGGAAGCGGCCTCCCTTTCGGCACGTCTCCGAAGTACCGCTCGGCCATCTCACGGACGTCGTCGAAGTCCACGTCGCCGACGACGATGCCGGTGGCGTTCCGCGCGCAGTAGTACGTGTTGAAGTAGTCCATGAGGTCCTGGCGCGTGATGTTCTCAAGGTCGGTCATCCATCCCAGGACCGGGCTTCCGTACATGCACGCGGTGTAGGCGGTCGCCATGAACATCTCGTCGAGCACGTCCTCCGGCTCGTTCTCGCTCATCCGCCGCTCCTCCATGACGACGTCCTTCTCGGAGTAGAACTCGCGGAAGGTGGAGTTCATCATGCGGTCGGACTCGAGGAGCATCCAGAGCTCGAGGCGGTTGGCGGGCAGGTACGCGAAGTAGAAGGTCGCGTCGTAGGACGTGCCGGCGTTGAGCATCCGTGCGCCGTTGTTGACGTAGGTCTCCCAGAACTCGTTCGAGATGATGAGGTCGCGGTGCTCGGCCATCGTGTCGTAGAGCTCCATCTCGAGACGCTTGAGCTCGAGGTAGCGCTCGTAGTAGTTGACGCCCTCGAACTCGACGAGCGAGTAAACGTCGAGCATCTCAGGGGGCGGCCCCATCTCGGCCATCCTCTCGATAAGGAGCTCGAGCTCGAGCGCCCGGTCGGTCCCGGCGACCTCGCGGTCCTCCTCGGAGAAGGACGAGACGATCTCGTCCGCGTACTCGTCGAAGAAGTCGAGACGCCAGGACTCGAGCTCGTAACGGAGGTCGCGAGCGGCCACGGCCAGCTCGTCCTCGCGCTCGAGGTACGGCTTCTCCTTTTTGTAGTCCTTCGTGCCGACCGTCTCGGTCCCCTTGAACAGCATGTGCTCGAGAAGGTGCGAGATGCCGGTGATGCCGGGGCGCTCGTAGATGCTGCCCACGTTGAACGCCACGGCGCCGAACGCGACCGGCGCCTCGTGACGCTCGACGACGATGAACTTCATGCCGTTGTCGAGCGTGAACTCCTGCACCTTCTCCTCGAGTGTCTGCGCGGCCGCCGTTCCGGCGAATACCAGAGCGAGCGCGAGCGCGATGGACACGAACGAGACTCGCCGCATGGGCGACTCCTTTCGCGTGGTGAGCGCGGCCGCCAACCCGTCGGCCTGGGGCCGCCTGGCTGTGGGCCGCTTCCTGTACCGTGTTCCTTCGTGGTGCGCAGCGGTCCGATAAGGATACTCCCTGAATGAGCCCCGAATCAAGAAGGGTTCCCGAGGCCGGGCTGCTCACGCCGAACCACACCAGGCGCGAGTGAGCCCCCGGCGCGATGATCGGGCCGACGCGCGGGCTTGACGCGACCCCGAAGGCCCCCTAGCATCGGGGCTCCACGCGCTGCCGGTCTCGAACCGGCGGGCCGTCGCGCTGTCACGCACTTCCACGAGGAGGGCACAGATGTCGGTCGTCAAGCTCAGGGGCAGCGGCGAGGAACTCGCCGTCGGCAAGATCGTCGCCGTCGGCGCCAACTACAAGGCGCACATCATCGAGATGGGTCACGAGATGCCCGAGGCACCGATGATCTTCCTCAAGCCCGCGACATCCATCATCCACGAGGGCGAGGCGATCGTCTTCCCCACGACCGGCGAGGTCATGCACCATGAGGTCGAGCTGGGGCTCGTCATCGGCGAGACGTGCAAGGGCGTGCCGGTCGGCGAAGCGGGCGGCATGATCCAGGCGTACTGCCTCGCGCTCGACATGACGCTCCGCGACGTCCAGCTCGACGCGATGAAGCGCGGCTGGCCGTGGAGCACGAGCAAGGGGTTCGACGGCGCGTGCCCCCTCTCCGACGCGCTGCCGGTCACCGACGTCGCGGCGCTCTCGCGGCTCGAACTCCGACTCGAGGTGGGCGGCGAGCTTCGTCAGAAGAGCAACACCGACGACATGCTCTGGGGCCCGGCCGAACTCGTCTCCATGCTCTCCGAGCACTTCACACTCGAGCGCGGCGACATCATCCTCACCGGAACGCCGTCCGGCGTCGGCCCCGTCGAGCGCGGCGATGAGATCCACGCGTGGCTGGGCGAGGAGCTCGAAATGCGGTTCGCCGTCCGCTAGCCGCTTCCTACGCGCACCAGTGCTTCCGCACCGCCGCCACCTTCCGAGACGTCGACCTCAGCTGCACCGGGCCGACGGCCTTCTCGACCGCCGCCAGAAGCTTCCAGCTCGCGATGAGGTCGGCTATCTTCTTGATGTCCGGGGCGACGACGCGGTCCTTGATGTAGGTCGGCACGACGCTGCGCACCTGCTTGTGCGCGACCGCTGTCCCCTTCCCCGGCTTGCCTTCCAGCAGATCGAACGCCTGCGCGGCGCACATCATCTCGATGGCGACGACGTTGAGCACGTTGCCCATGATGTCCTTGAGCTTGCGTGCCGCGATCGGC
>CAZAQL010000154.1:0-4929 GCA_964487295.1 uncultured bacterium
GAAGCGCGCGGAGTCGACCGGCGGCGACCAGCGCGGCCGTCCCCGCGAGCAGCAGCATGACGACGCCCAGCGCGGCTCCCCGGACAGACGGTCCGCCGGCCAGAGCCTCCGTGATCCCGTAGGCCGCCCCGGCGACGGCATGGACCCCGGCGAGCATCCTGGCCTCCGTCGCGTCGACGGCCGAGACGACGGCCAGCGCGAGGAGGACCGTCGGCGCGATCAGGACCCCGAGGGGCGAGAAGATGAACGTGGGAAGCTCGCCCGAGTAACCGGGGAAGACGAGAGCGACCGCTGCCCCGACGGCGGCGAGCATCAGTCGTGGCCTCGGAGTCCGCGCGAACGCCACGACGAGCTTCGGGCGGACCGTCTCGCGCGCCCAGAGCCCTGCCAGCACGAGCGCGGGCGCGCCGGCGAGCGGCCAGAGAGGGCCGCGCATCGCCCACGAGGTCGTCAGGAACGAGACCGCGAGATAGGCCGTCACGGCGCGACCGAGCTCCCGACGGCGCTGCCACCAGATCGCCGCGAGAACGGCCGCGGTCACGTGGTGCAGGGCGGCGAGCCCGAGGTGGGTGGAGGCGATCTCGACGAGCTGTGCGTGGCTCATGAGGTCCATCCGCGTTTCCGTAGGTAGCGGGCGATGACACGGCGGTGCGACTCGAATGCGAGGTCGCCCGGGATCTCGGCGGGCCGGAAGAAGGCGGCGTCGGACGCGTCGTCGCCGGACTTGAGCTCTCCGCCGCTGACCAGAGCCGTGAAGGCGAAGCACACGATCGGCGTCCTCGGATCCTCGCCCGTCGCCCACGAATCGAAGAGTCCGGTCAGCTCGACGTCCATGCCCGATTCCTCGCGCACCTCCCGAACGGCGCTCTCCTCGGGTGTCTCGTCGTTCTCGATGAACCCGGTCGGCAGGCACCAGAGCCCACGTCCGGGCGCGTACCGTCGGCGCACGAGCAGGATGCTGCCGTCGCGCTCCGCGATCGTCGCCGTCACGGGGGCGGGGTTCCGGTAGAGGATGAAGTGGCACGACGGGCAGGTCAGGCGCCGTGACTCGCGGACGACCGACTCGACGAGCTCGTCGGCGCACCGCGGGCAGTATCTGAGCGCTTCGTAGTTGTTCTGTCCGTCGATGTCATAGCTGTTCTGGCCGGCGTACGATGCGAGCGTGACACGCTCGATGGAGTCGTCAAGCTCGTCGATGGCGATCGCCGGACGACCGGACGCACAGACGGCGGAGACGACCGCGGCGTAGGCCGCTCCCGCGCCGAGCGGCGACGCGATGTTCGTGGCGTCGATCCCGCCGATGGCCACGATGGGGACGCCCGGACACACGCTCGCGATCTCCGCGATCCGAGCGGAGCCGACGGGCGGGTCGGCGTCGGGCTTGGTGGATGTGGGGAAGACCGGGCCGATGCCGAAGCAGTCGACGTCGAGTCGGGCCAGCTCCCTCGCTCGCTCAACGGAGTTGACCGACACGCCGACGATCCGGTCTGGACCGACCGCGTCGCGCGCCGCCTCCGGCGATGCGTCGGAGCGCCCGACGTGGACTCCGTCCGCGCCGACTGCGGCCGCGATGTCCGGCCGGTCGTTCACGATGAACAGCGTCTGCGTTCCGGTCGTGATGTCGCGGATTCTCCCGGCCAGCTCGGCGAGCTCGCGGTCGGGCATGTTCTTCTCCCTGAGCTGAAGCGCCGGCACATGTCGAGAGACCGCAATGCGCGCGAGTTCCAGGTGTCCGACGGTCGGGGAGGTGGCGACCAGATAGAGTCCGCCACCCTTGCGAAACCGCGCTCTGAGATCACGCTCGCGCATTCGGTCCTCCCGTCGCTAGCCGTCCAGCTCTCGGATGATCGACTCGGCGACCTTCCTCCCGGACACCAGCATCCCTCCGAAGATGGGGCCCATGCGATAGCCGCCGTGCACGGCGGCCGCCGCCATGCCGGCGACGTACAGCCCGGGGAAGACTCGGCCGGTCATCTCGACGACGGTCCGCTCGCCGTTCTCCGCCCACATGCACTTCTCTCCCATGACGTCGCCCGTCTCCGTCTCGAGAGCGACTCCCATCTTGCGGACGGTCACGCGCGTGATGTCGCAGTCGTGCCCGGTCGCGTCCAGTACGGTCCTGGCCGAGATGGACAGCGGGTCCACGTGGAGTCCGGCGGCCGTGACAGGCGACCACAGCACGACGACGCCGGACACGCGCCCCTCAGTGAACATCACATCCTCGACCCGGCACGTGTTGAAGACCGTGAGCCCGGCCTTCGTCGCGCCGTAGGCGAGTGCCGACGCGGTGTGCACCGCGTCCGCCGTGTAGTACCCGTCGCCGTACTCGGCGTACCGGATCCCGAAATCGTCGAGCACCGGCAGCGCGTCGCTCTGGACGACGATCTCATTGAAGAGCATGCCTCCGCCCCAGATCCCGCCACCGGTCGAGAGCTTGCTCTCGAACAGCGCGACCCGCTTCCCGGCCTCAGCGAGGTATCTCCCCGCGACGAGGCCCGCCGGTCCCGCGCCGACGATGGCCGTGTCGAGCTCGAGTGCCGACTGGAACTTCTCGAAGAACCGCTGTGAGATCGCTCTGGTGACCGTTACGTCGCTGACCATACGGAAGACCCCCCTGCGGCGGGTCGTACGACGGGCGGGACGTGACCCGCGGACCCGCTCAACGCACAACGCGCGGAATGGCCGGCACGGACCGGGGGCATCCCGCGCGTCACCGAGTCGTTTCCCTACGCTGGCATCATCCAGATCAGGTGCGAAGGGTGCTTGCTCTCAGGCCTCCCGGCCTCCCCCAACGACTTCGGAACCCAGGCGGGCGGCGGCGTCCCTCCACCGTCCGCTTGAGCCTCGTGTGATTGTCGTTTACCCTATCAGAACGGTCCGAACGGGTCAAGCTGGCGAGAGGGGGACAGATGCGGTTCACGGCCTACGGCGCTGCGAGGAACGTCACGGGATCGAAGCACCTCCTCACTGTCAACGGGAAGCGGATCCTGCTCGACTGCGGTCTCTACCAGGGGAGGCGAGCGGAGAGCGAGCGCAGGAATCGTAACCTCCCCTTCGACCCGACGAGCATTCACGCCGTGCTCCTGTCACACGCCCACATCGATCACGCCGGAAGCATTCCCACGCTCGTCAAGCACGGCTTCCGCGGTCCGATCTACGCGACGCACGCGACCGTGGACCTGTGCGACATCCTCCTGCGGGACTCGGCATACGTTCAGAGTCACAACCTCGAGTATCTCAACAAGCGCCGCCGCCGGAAGGGCGAGCTTGCTCTGGAACCTGTCTACACGGAGCAGGATGTCGAGCAGGCGATGTCGCAGATGCGAGGGGTCGCGTACGACACCGTCCAGCAGGTCAGCCAGGGCGCGCACGTCACCTTCCGCGACGCCGGTCACATCCTCGGCTCCGCGATCCTCGAGGTCGATCTGAAGGAGCGCGCGCACGGGATGAGACTCGTCTTCACCGGCGACCTCGGCAGAAGGGACGTGCCGATCCTCAAGGACCCGTATCAGGTACCCATGGCGGACGTGCTCGTCACCGAGAGCACCTACGGCAACCGGGACCATCACGCGATGGGTGACGTCGGCGACCGGTTCGCCTCGTTCATCCGGGAGGCCGTCAAGCGGCGCGGGAAGATCGTCGTTCCGTCGTTCGCGGTCGGCCGGACGCAGCGCATCATCTACATGGTGCACGAGCTCATGCGCGAGGGGCGCATCCCCGAGTTCCCGATCTATGTCGACAGCCCTCTCGCCGTGCGCGCCACGAGGATCTTCAAGAGGCACTGGGAGTGCTTCGACGAGGAGATGCGGGAACTCGTGCGGGACCAGGACGACCCGCTCGGCTTCTCCCGCGTCACCTACGTCATGGAGGCCGCAGACTCCAAGAAGCTCAACCGCAAGCGGGGCCCCATGATGATCATCTCCGCCTCCGGGATGTGCGAGGCCGGACGCATTCTCCACCATCTGAAGAACAGCATCACGAGCCGCCGAAACGCCGTGATGATCGTCGGCTATCAGGCCGAGCACACGCTCGGGAGGCGCATCGCAGAGGGCGTGCGGCGTGTCAGGATCTTCGGGCAGCCGTATCCGCTCCGGGCTCGCGTCGCGGTCTTCGACGAGTTCAGCGCGCACGCGGACCGCGGCGGACTGCTGCGCTTCGCGCAGGGAATGCACCGTCCTCCGCGCCGCACGATCGTCGTCCACGGCAACGAGGAGGCATCGATCGCGTTCGGGAGACTGTTGACCCGGAACGGATTCGCCAACGTCAGTGTTCCTCTCGACGGCGAGTCGTACGAGTTCTGATCGACGAGATCCTCATGCCGATGATCGTCGTCGGCGACATCACGTTCGCGGTTCCGCGCGACGGTCGCGACTCGTCGTTGCGTCGCCGCGGACACTTTTCGCTTGACACTATTGCAATCAGGACTCTAAATGTGACGCGAACGCGCGAAGCGACATGCGCGAGTTCTTTCGCAACCCGATCCGCGCGACACACGGTCGCCGCTCCGACGATTCCGTAGGAGCGAGCGGCGGAGTCCCGGACGGTTGATGTTGGTGGCGTCTGCTCGTGACAAGGCGGGCGCCGAGAGGGGGAGCCAGGTCGGCCAGAGTCTCGCCGCGAATGGGCGCGGTCGGGACATAAGGAGGTGAAGGCTGATGGCGGAGACGAAGAAGAAGAAGAAGGCAGCGCCGAAGAAGAAGGCAGCGCCGAAGAAGAAGACCACGGCCAAGAAGAAGGCAGCGCCGAAGAAGAAGGCAGCGCCGAAGAAGAAGGCAGCGCCGAAGAAGAAGACGACGGCGAAGCGCAAGCCGGCGAAGAAGAAGGCAGCGCCGAAGAAGAAGACCACGACCAAGAAGAAGACGACGGCGAAGCGTAAGCCGGCGAAGAAGAAGGTCGCGAAGAAGAAGACCGCGACCAAGAAGAAGACGA
>CAZAQL010000155.1:0-4863 GCA_964487295.1 uncultured bacterium
GCACATCGAGATGATCGTCCGCCAGATGCTGCAGCGCGTGAAGGTCCTCGACCCCGGCGACTCGAAGTTCCTCGAGGGCGACGTCGTGTCGCGGGTCGAGTTCGAGAAGGAGAACCGCCGGATCGCCGAGGAGAACAGAGGGATCAAGGACAAGGACAAGAAGCTTCAGCCGGCCAACCACGAGGCGCTGCTGCTGGGTATCACCAAGGCGGCGCTGACGACGGACAGCTTCATCTCCGCGGCGTCGTTCCAGGAGACGACCAGGGTTCTCATGATGGCGGCGACGAGGGGCGACACGGACCATCTCAGGGGGCTTAAGGAGAACGTGATCATCGGCCGCAAGATACCGGCCGGAACGGGACTCGACGAGTACGACGAGCTCGCGGTCACGAAGCCCGAGCAGCCGGCGCCGAGAGTCATCGAGCGTCCGGATGAGGCCCCGGAGAGCGAGGTCGGGACGCTGACGTCGGCGTCATCGTAGGCGGTGAGCGGTTGAAGCAGCGGCGTGAGGGTCACGCCGAATCGGCAGAAGACGGTTGGATTACGAGTGGAGGAAGCAGTGCCGACGATCAACCAGTTGATCAGGAAGGGCCGCAAGGCCCGCGTCAAGAAGAAGCCTGCGAGGGCCCTGGAGGGGCACCCTCAGCGGCGCGGGATCTGTACGAGGGTCTACACGACCACGCCCAAGAAGCCGAACTCGGCGCTCCGCAAGGTCGCCAGGGTGAGGCTCATGAAGGGCGATTCCGTTACGGCGTACATCCCGGGTGAGGGGCACAACCTGCAGGAGCACTCGGTCGTTCTTATCAGGGGCGGCAGGGTCAAGGATCTGCCGGGTGTGCGGTACCACGTCATCCGCGGACCGTTGGACGCAGCGGGCGTCGAGGGACGACGCGTGTCCAGGTCGAAGTACGGCACGAAGCGTCCGAAGTAGCGATTCAGGCTTCGGCGAGTGGAGAGCCCGCGCGGCCGGAGGCCGGCGGACAGCAGAGTGTGGAGGTTAGAGAGCATGCCGAGAAGGCGCGAGGTTCCGAAGCGAGACAGGGAACCGGATCCCCGGTACGGGAGCCCGCTGGTGACGCGCTTCATCAACTGCCTGATGAAGGGCGGGAAGCGGAGCACCGCGGAGCGGATCATCTACGACGCGATGGAGATCATCGCAGAGCGGACCAAGGAGGACCCCCTCCCGGTCTTCGAGAAGGCGATCAACAACGTCAAGCCGATGCTTGAGGTGAAGTCGCGACGGGTCGGCGGCAGCACCTACCAGGTGCCGATCGAGGTTCGCCCCGAGCGGCGCACGGCGATGGCGCTTCGGTGGATCATCGGGTTCGCCAAGAACCGCTCCGAGCACTCGATGGCCGAGAAGCTGGCCGGCGAGCTCGTTGCGGCGTACAAGAAGGAAGGCGCGTCGATCAAGAAGCGCGAAGACACGCACAGGATGGCCGAGGCGAACAAGGCCCTGGCGCACTACCGGTTCTAGAGCCAGACGGGACGGAGAAGAGTGGCGAAGTCGATCACCCTCGAGAGGGTCAGGAACATAGGCATCATGGCGCACATCGATGCCGGCAAGACGACTCTCACCGAGCGGATCCTGTTCTACACGGGCAAGGTCCGCCGGATGGGCGAGGTGCACGACGGCGCGGCGGCGATGGACTGGATGGTCCAGGAGCGGGAGCGCGGCATCACGATCACGTCCGCCGCGACGACCTGCTACTGGAAGGACCACCGGGTCAACATCATCGATACGCCGGGGCACGTGGACTTCACGATCGAGGTGGAGCGCTCGCTCCGCGTTCTCGACGGGGCCGTGGCGGTGTTCTGTGCGGTGGGGGGAGTGGAGCCCCAGTCGGAGACGGTCTGGCGTCAGGCGGACATGTACGGCGTGCCGAAGCTCGCGTTCATCAACAAGATGGACCGTGTCGGGGCCGACTTCGAGAATGCGCTCACGATGATGGTGGAGAGACTGCGCGCGGTCCCGGCTCCTGTGGAACTGCCGATCGGCGCCGGCGACGACTTCACGGGCGTCATCGACCTTGTGCGGATGAAGGCGCTCCGATTCGACCCCGAGTCGTTCGGCGCCAGCATCACGGAAGATGACGTGCCCGAGTCCATGCGCGACGAGGCGGAGGCGAGGCGGGAGACGCTGGTCGAACTCGCCGTCGAGCACGACGACGAGCTTCTGAAGAAGTACCTGGGCGGGGAGCCTCTGTCGGAGGACGAGCTCAGACGCGCGATCCGCCGGGGAACGATAGCCAATGCGATCGTTCCTGTGTTCTGCGGCGCAGCCCTCAGGAACATCGGGGCGCAGCCGATCCTCGACGGCGTCGTTCACTATCTGCCTTCGCCGCTGGATGTTCCGCCCGTCACGGGCATGAACCCGTTCACGGGGAAGGAAGAGGCCCGCGAGACATCGGCCGACGCGCCCGCAGCGGCGCTGGCCTTCAAGATCGCCAGCGACTCGTACGTCGGGAGGCTGACGTATCTCCGGGTCTACTCGGGAACGCTCAAGAAGAGCGCCCAGTACCTCAACCCGAGGACCGACAAGAAGGAGCGGATCGGTCGCATCCTGCTCATGCACGCGAACAAGCAGGAGGACCTCGACTCCGCTTCGGCCGGCGAGATCGTGGCGGTCGTCGGGCCGAAGAAGACGGCGACCGGGGACACGCTGTGCGACCCGAAGCACCCGATCGCGCTCGAGACGATGACGTTCCCGGAGCCGGTCGTCGCGGTCGCGATCGAGCCCAAGACGAAGGCGGACGAGGAGAAGCTCATGCAGGCCCTGGAGCGGCTCTCCGAGGAGGACCCGACGTTCGTCAACAGGACAGACGAGGAGACCGGACAGACCATCATCTCAGGCATGGGCGAGCTGCATCTGGAGGTGCTCGCGGACCGCATGGTCCGGGAGTTCGGAGTCAGAGCGAACGTCGGCAAGCCGATGGTCGCCTATCGCGAGACGATCACCTCTCCGGCCGAGGCCCGCGGCGAGTTCATCCGCCAGAGCGCCGGCAAGGGGCAGTACGGTGACGTCGTCATCAGGATGGAGCCGAATCGCGACGGCGGGAACGAGTTCGTCAGCGATCTGCCCGACGGGCTGATCCCGAGAGAGTTCCTTCCCGCGGTCGAGAGCGGCGTCATGAGCGGTCTTTCAAACGGTATTCTCGCGGGCTACCCGCTCATCGACGTCAAGGTGACGCTGATCTCGGGGAGCTACGACGACAGGGACTCGACGGAGATGGCCTTCCGGGCCGCCGGCACGATCGCCGTGCGGGAGGCGGCCATGAAGGCGCACCCGGTTCTGCTGGAGCCGATCGTGAAGGTCGAGGTCGTCGTCCCGGAGCAGTTCGTGGGGGAGGTCATCGCGGACCTCAACGCGCGCGGCGGGCGCATCGAGGGAACAACGATGCGCAACGACGGACAGGTCATCGACTCCACGGTGCCGCTCGGGCGTACTTTCGGATACGCGACGGCCGTCAGGTCTCTTTCGCAGGGACGGGCCGTGTACACGACCCAGTTCTCACACTACGCGGCGGTGCCGAAGGAGACCTTCGAGCGCATCACCGCGGGCTGGGCCTGGGCATAGAGAGAAGCGTCCGTCGGGTCGTTGCGACCGACGGGGGCCAGCAGGAAGCCGGACGACAACACTCGAGAGCATCACACAAGGGGAACAGGGATGGCCAAGCAGAAGTTCGAGAGGACCAAGCCCCACGTGAACGTGGGCACGATCGGTCACGTGGACCACGGGAAGTCGACGCTGACGGCGGCGATGACTCTGTGCCTGTCGAAGCAGGGTCTTGCGGACTACGTTCCGTTCGACCAGATCGACAAGGCACCTGAGGAGCGCGAGCGTGGTATCACGATCGCGACGTGCCACGTTGAGTACCAGAGCGCGACGCGTCACTACGCTCACGTGGACTGTCCGGGACACGCGGACTACGTGAAGAACATGATCACGGGCGCGGCTCAGATGGACGGCGCGATCGTGGTTGTGAGCGCCGCTGACGGCCCGATGCCTCAGACACGGGAGCACATTCTTCTGGCGCGTCAGGTTGGTGTTCCGTACATCATCGTGTACATGAACAAGACGGACCAGGTGGACGATCCCGAGCTTCTGGAGCTTGTGGAGCTTGAGATTCGGGAGCTTCTTTCGGAGTACGAGTTCCCCGGCGACGAGATCCCGGTGGTGAAGGGTTCGGCTCTGAAGGCGATGGAGTGCGGTTGCGGCGAGGCGAGCTGCGAGGCGTGCAACTCGATCAACGAGCTTCTGAAGGCGATGGACGAGTACATTCCGGAGCCTCAGCGCGAGACGGACAAGCCGTTCCTGATGCCTGTTGAGGATGTGTTCTCGATCACGGGTCGGGGGACGGTGGGTACGGGCCGGATCGAGCGCGGAGTGATCCACACGGGCGACAAGGTTGAGATCGTGGGGATCCGTGAGACCCGGAGCACGGTGTGCACGGGCGTGGAGATGTTCCGCAAGATCCTCGACGACGGACAGGCCGGCGACAACGTTGGTCTTCTTCTTCGTGGGATCAACAAGGAGGATCTTGAGCGGGGGATGGTGGTCTGCGCACCTGGGAGCGTGACGCCTCACACGAAGTTCACCGGGACGGCGTACATCCTGACGCAGGCCGAGGGCGGCCGTCACACGGCGTTCTTCAACGGTTACCGTCCTCAGTTCTACTTCCGGACGACGGATGTGACGGGAGCGGCGACGCTTCCTGAGGGCACCGAGATGGTGATGCCTGGCGACAACGTGGAGCTCACGGTGGAGCTGGTGACGCCTATCGCGATGGAGGAGGGCCTGAGGTTCGCCATCCGCGAGGGCGGCAGGACCGTCGGCGCCGGCACGATCACGAAGATCATCGA
>CAZAQL010000156.1:0-4847 GCA_964487295.1 uncultured bacterium
ATCCAGGCCGGCGCGGAGTTCGTCGTCGGGGGTGTCGGTGATGGGGATCGTCGGGACCGCGGCGTCTCGCCTGGTCAACGGGGAACCTCCTCGAGGACCATATCGAACTCCCGTGGACTCCCTTTCCGGACGGCGTCGATGGAGAGGTGGTCGCCCACGCGAGCTCCATAGAACGCGGCCCAGACGGCCTGCGCGTCGTCCGTGGAGATGCCGTTGACGGCCGTCACGACGTCGCCGGGACGGAGTCCCGCCCGGTCGGCCGGACTCTCGGGCTCGACCGTCGCTATAAAGGCCCCGTTCGCGTCCGGAAGCGCAAGCGCCCGCGCGACCGAGGACGTGAGGTTCCTGAGCCCCATCCCGACCCAGATGTCGCGAACGCGACCGTACTGGATGAGTTCGTCCACGAGGAAGCGGGCGGTGTTTATGGGGATGGCGAAGCTCATGCCGATGTAAGCCTGGTCCGAGGAGAACAGCGCGAAGGAGTTGATCCCGATGACCTCCCCCCGGCCGTTGACGAGCGGACCGCCCGAGTTGCCCTCGTTGATGGCCGCGTCGGTCTGGATCATGTTCTTGTAGATCGCTCCGCTGGCGCGAGGCTGCACGTCCCGATGGAGCGCGCTGACGACGCCCGCCGTCACCGTCGGCTCGGGATCATCCAGGAGGTACCCGAACGGGTTCCCGATCGCCACGACCCACTCACCGATGATGACATCGTCTGAGTCACCGAGCGGCGCCACCGGCAGATCCTCGCCGTCGACCTTGATGACCGCGAGGTCGTACCGGGGATCGGCGCCGAGCACGCGCCCGGAGAACTCGCGGCCGTCACGCAGGACGACGACGACATCATTGCCTCCCCGGATCACATGGTCGTTGGTCAGGATGTATCCGTCGGGATCGATGATGAACCCGGAGCCCGTCTCGTAGCGATGCTCGCGCATCCTGTCCGGGTAGTAGCCGCGCAGGAACAGATCGAAGAACTGGCTGCCGGATGGCGTGTCCCCTTCCGCGTCCGGTCTGCTGACGCTGATCGAGACCGTCGCGGCCCCGACACGCTCGGCCGCCGTCACGATGGCCGTGCGTCTGGACACCTCGATCTCCGTCCCGGGCTCCAGACGGGCGCGAAGCGAATTGACGGACACGACCAGCCCGGTGGTCACGCCGGCCAGCACGAACACGAGGGCGAGTATGACGGTCCTCGACATCCTGGAGTCCAGTCCGTCCTCCTCACGTCAGTCGATCAACGGCCTCTGGCGGTCGCGTCGCTCCGGGATCCGAAGCTCAGCGCGACTTCACCTTCTCCCAGTCGGCCAGGAACGAGTCGATCCCCTTGTCGGTCAGCGGGTGCTTGAACATCTTCTCGAAGACCGCGTGCGGAATCGTCGCGATGTGCGCTCCGCTTACAAGCGCCTCGACAACATGAAGCGGGTGCCTCACGCTCGCCACGATGACCTCGGTGTCGTACCCGTAGTTCTCGTAGATCTCCATGACCTCGCGCACGAGTTCCATACCGACGGCACCGGCGTCATCGAGCCGTCCGATGAACGGACTGACGAAGGAGGCTCCGGCCTTCGCCGCGATGAAGGCCTGGTTGGCGGAGAAGACGAGCGTGCAGTTGGTCCGGATCCCGAGACCCTTGAGTTCGCGGATCGCCCGGGCTCCGTCCTTCGTCATCGGGATCTTGATAACGACGTTCTCATGGATGGCCGACAGCTTCCGGGCCTCCTCGACCATGCCGGCCGTATCGAGACTCACGACCTCAGCGCTCACCGGTCCGTCCACGACCTCGCAGATCTCGCGAATGATGTCCTCGAACTTGCCCTCAACGCGGGAGACGAGCGTCGGGTTCGTCGTCACGCCGTCGACGAGCCCGATAGCGGCCGCCTCTCGGATCTGGCTGATGTCCGCCGTGTCCAGGAATATCTTCACGTCACACCTCCCCGCTGTAGTCGATCCTCTCGAGGTAGAGACCGTGTGGAGGCGCGGTCGCGCCGGCCTCTCCGCGGTCACGAGCCCTCAGGATGCTGCCGAAATCGGCCACGCTCACACGCTTCCGCCCGACCTCGACGAGCGTGCCGACGATCGATCGGACCATGCCCCTGAGGAAGCGGTCCGCGCTCGCCCGGACGAGAACCATCCCGCCGAGCGCTTCCACCCATTCTAGCGAAACCGCATCCATACGGCAACGGTGATGCGCAACATCGCTGCCCGCCAGGCAGAACGACGAGAAGTCGTGCTCGCCCTCCAGCAGCGAGGCCGCCTCCCGCATGGCCTCCAGTTTCAGGCCCTTTCCCACGGCCCAGCGACGTTGCCTCCAGAGCGGATCCTCCTCCACGGCCAGCGCATACAGGTACGACCGTCTGACGGCCGAGAAGCGCGCGTGGAAGTCCGAGGGCGCGTCCTCGACCGCGCGGACGCGCACGTCCCTGCCGATGCGCGCGTTCAGCGCCCCCGCGAGGCGCTCCGGCGCAAGGTCGAGTCGGGTCGCGACGTGAGCGACCTGGGCCATGGCGTGCACGCCCGCGTCCGTCCGGCCGGCCCCGTGGACACGCAGCGGCTCATCCGCCAGGTCCAGGAACGCGCCCTCGAGCTCACCCTGCACGGTCCTCATGCCGGGCTGGACCTGCCAGCCCGAGAAATCCGTGCCGTCGTACGCGACCGTGATCTTCAGAATGCGCTCCGTCACAGCGTCGCGCCTCCCGCCCGCTCTCCGACGGCGAGAGCGAGAGCGGCCGCGCACGCGATGAGGACGATCGCCGCGGCCACCGCGTCCCTCCGTGCCAGACGCAACTCGATGTACTTCGTGCGGCCCACGGCTCCCCGGTAGCAGCGAGCATCCATGGCCAGGGCCAGCTCGTCGGCGCGTCGGAACGCGCTCGCGAAGAGCGGGACAAGAACAGGGAGCGCCCCGCGAGCCTTCGCGATCAGACCGCCCTCGAAGCTCGCTCCTCGACCCTGCTGAGCCTTGACGATGCGACGAGCCTCCTCGAGCAACGTCGGAACAAAGCGGAGCGCGATGACCGTGATCATGGCGAGTTCGTGCACGGGAAGGCGAAGCCACGCGAACGGTCTCAGAAGCCGCTCGATCGCGTCGCCGAGGTCGACGGGTGAGGTCGTCGCCGTCAGGAGCCCGGCCGTCGCGACCATGAGCGCGACGCGCCACGCGAAGAAACCACCGGTCCGAAGCCCGTCCGCGGTGACCCAGGGAATCCAGGACGCCACCGGTTCACCCTCGGCGAGAAGCCCGTGCATCAGGAACACGACGAGCAGCAGCCACCGAAGCGAGAGGATGTTGCGGACGATGAAGCCAACGCCGAGTCCGGCCGCGATGGTGCACGCCACGACCAGCGCGCTCAGGAGCAGATACGCCTGCCAGCTCACGAGCGCCACGACCAGCGCGACGACCGCCGCGGCGGCCAGCATCTTCATTCGTGGATCCAGCCTGTGCACAGGCGACCGGGCGACGACATAGCGCCCGAGCGTCAGGTCAGCGAGCATGGGCATCGATCAGGCGCTCCGCGATCTGGACGGCATTGAGCGCCGCCCCCTTTCTGAGGTTGTCTGAAACGACCCAGAGCAAGAGACCGCGCTCGACCGACTCGTCCCTGCGGACGCGGCCTACCCAGGTCTCGTCAGTACGCTCGGTCTCGGCCTGCGTCGGATACTCAGCGTTCCGGGGCTCGTCCAGGACACGAACGCCCGGTTCGGCCGCCAGAAGCCGGCGTGCCTCGCCCGGATCGAGGTCGTCCCGGAGCTCGACCGCGAGCGCGATCGCGTGCGAACGGAAGACCGGAACACGCACGCACGTCACCGCGACCGGCAGTTCGGGCAGCGCCAGGATCTTCCTCGTCTCACCGATCATCTTCCGCTCCTCGCGCGTGAAGCCCTCCGTGTCGAAGACGTCGATGTGAGGAAGGCAGTTGAACGCGATGCGGCGCGGGTAGACGCTCGGCGCGGTCTCCTCGCCGTCAAGAACCGCGCGCGATTGCGTGCGAAGCTCCTCTATGGCGGCGAGTCCGGTCCCGGACACCGACTGATAGGTGGCCGCCACGACGCGGCCAAGCCCGGCGGCCTCGTGGAGCGGCTTCAGAACCTGGACCATCTGGATCGTCGAGCAGTTCGGGTTGGCGACGATGCCGCGATGGCGCGCGAGGTCGCCCGCGTTCACCTCCGGCACGACGAGCGGAACGTCATCGTCCATGCGAAAGGCGCGGCTATTGTCGATGGCCACTCCCCCGCGGTCGACGACCTGGGGAACGAACCGCCGAGAGACCTCCGCGGACGTCGCGAAGAGCACGATGTCGAGCCCATCGAGCGCCGCTCCCGTGAGCGGCTCGACCGGAAGGTCGCGCTTCCTGAACCGAAGCCGGCGATCGCCGCCACGGTCCGATGCGAGAACGCGAACGGTGTCGGCAGGAAAGCTCCGCTGCTCCAGAACTCGCAGCATCTCAAGACCGACCGCTCCGGTCGCTCCGGCGATGCCGACCGCCATACCTCCAGCACGCTCCACGAAACCTCCCTCAGGCCAAGAACGCCGTCTCGTCGTTGTCACCGTCAGATCATCTCAAGACCGTCGCTTCGCACCCAGCCGACCAGGTCCGTTCCCGGCAGCGTGATCCGCGTCCACTCCTCGCGCTCGTCCTGAGTGGCCACGGCGGTCCCCTCGTGCACCGTGAACTCGAGCACGAAGTCCTCCCCCGGACCTGCTCTCGCGAGAAGCTCGTCGGCAAGCACGATCCCGTCCGCTCTCGTCTCCTCGATGTGCAGCCTGACACCCAGGACGCCCGCCACGATGACGAACAGGACGGCGAGCGTCACCGTCGCGCGCAGCGGCCAACCGACCACCCGGC
>CAZAQL010000157.1:0-4798 GCA_964487295.1 uncultured bacterium
CGCGGCCTCTCGCGCGGCGTTGGTCCTCACCGTCCTGGGGACCGTGCTCCTGGCGGCGGGCCCCGCGTCGGCGGATGAGGAACCCGCGGTCGACGACCGCGGCTGGCTGGGGGTGTACACGGAGCCGGTCGATGAGGTCCCCGGACTCTCGTCCGACGCCTGGGGACGGGGCATGGTGGAGGACGTGCGGTCGGGACTGCGCGTCAGCGTCGTATTCCCGGGTTCCCCGGCGGAGAGCGCCGGCCTTCTGGAGGGCGACATCATCGTGGCGGTGGCCGGCCACCCGGTCAGGTGTTCGGCGGACAGCGCTCGCGCCTTTTTGAGCTCCCGCCTGGAGGGGAAGCGAGCGGGGTCGCCGCTACCCCTTCTGGTCATCCGCGATGAGGTGTCCCGAGCATTCGCCACGACGGGGCCGGACTCGGTCGATGGTCTCCACGCGGAACGCGCTTTCTGGGAGCGGCCCGGGCGCGTGGTCGAGGCCCTGGGTCCGGGCCGGCGGCTCGACGCGGAGGCGTCGGTCGAGCGCGTCGTGAGGCTCATCCCCGTCGTGCTCGGACTTCGCCCCGAGGCTCGGTGGCCGGCTCCCCGTTCGAATCGGGAGATCGAGCGCGGTCTCCACTTCTCCGTCGCCGAGCAGGCGGCGGCGGTCTGGTCGCTCGTCGGGGAGTTCGACGTCCGCGCGGACACCGAGGACCTCCTCGACCGGCTGGCGAGGTGCCACGCGGGGAGCGACCCGTTCCGGCTCGAGACGATGATCTATGTGCACCGCGATCCGTTCCGGCTCGAGAGCGTCTCGCGCCGTCTCGTCCGCGACTACACGGAGGCGAGCGACCCGGGGGCGCTGCTCGACGTCACGACGCCGCTGCTCGTACCTCTCTTCGAGTCGGCGCGCTCGCTGCCCGACACGGCGGCGGGCAGGATCCCGCGTTTCCGTGATCGCGCGCGTCCCGTCGGGGATGCGGCGGCCGGGACTGCGGGTGTCACGACCGCTGCTCCCGGCAACCAAGCGGTGGACGGCCTTCTCGACGGGATCGAGGCCGCACTCGAACGGGCGGCCGGCTACCACGCGCTGGCGTTCGCCGCGTTGAGCGAGGAGGAGCGCGAGTTCCTGGCGGAGCACCGGTGGGAGCTCTCGGACGTCTTCGCCGGCGAGGTCTACATCCACTTCGACGAGGACCGCGAGCGGTTCGCTCGCAACAACCGGATCCTCGACATCGCCGCGCGCGTCGAGTACGGGGCGCTCATGGAGTGCGCGGGCGCGGTCGCGGGGCTGACTGACCACGCGTGGACGGCGCCGGCGGTCGCGCTGCTGACGGCGGCGATGCGCGACTCGCTCGACAGGCCCGTTCTCGCGGAGCGAGAGACCGAGTACGGTCGCATCATCCTGGCCGGTACGGGCGATGACTGGCACCGAGAGGAGGGTGTCGCGTTCCTGCTCGACATCGGTGGAGACGACCTCTACACCGGAAGCGCGGGAGGAGCCACCGGGTGGGACGTTCCCGTCTCGGTCCTGATCGACCTGAACGGGAACGACGCCTACGAGTCGACCACCACGAGCTGTCAGGGGAGCGGGTGCCTGGGTGTTGGCGCGCTCTTCGACGCGCGGGGCGACGATCAGTACATCGGGCTCCAGTGGGCGCAGGGGACCGGATACCTCGGCGTCGGGTGGCTGCACGATGTGCAGGGCGACGACGTCTACCGGGGCAGGACGTTCTGTCAGGGCGTCGGACTCTTCGGCGCCGGGTTCCTGCTCGACGAGTCCGGGAACGACCGTTACGAGGGCGACTGCCACGTGCAGGCCTGCGGACTGGCCGGAGGCATCGGACTCATCGCCGATCGCGGCGGCGATGACGAGTACTACGCGAAGGGTCTCTATCCGACCGGCTACGGCGACGACGGCATCTTCGACGCGTGGTCGCAGGGCTGCGGGATGGGGTTCCGCACGCTGGCCTCGGGCGGGCTCGGGCTGCTGGCGGACTCCGGAGGCAGCGACCGCATGGAGGCGGGCAACTTCTCGCAGGGCGGCGGATACTACTACGGGATGGGCCTGCTGGCGGCCGGCGGCCCCGAGGACGATCTCTACATCGGCTCGCGCTACAACCAGGGTTTCTGCGCGCATCAGGCCGTCGGCGTCTTCCTTGAGTCCGGCGGAGACGACCGCTACACGACGCGGCAGGGCGTCGCGCAGGGACTGGCCTGGGACGAGTCGGTGACGCTGTTCCTCGACGAGTCCGGGGACGATTCGTACGACGGGGGCGGCTTCTTCTCGCTCGGCGCATCGGCACACAACAGCGTGTGCTTCTTCGTCGACCGGGGCGGGGACGACCGGTACGACTACCCGCCTGGAGTCGGTCGGGCCGGAGGGAATGACTATCACGGGGGCACGAGCCTCTCGTTCTTCGTGGACGAGAACGGGTTCCAGGGGACGCTGCTCCCCGAGGAGGCGCAGGCTCCCGACTACTCGTATCACCCGGAGCACGGATTCGTGCTCGATCTCAACGGGAGCATTCAGGAGTTCCTGTCGCAGCGCTCCTGGTAGGGACGTCGGGACTGCGGCCGCGCCCGCGCGGTGACGCCCCGGCGCGAGGTCCGGCCCAGGGGGCGCGTTTCACATGAATGATCGGTCGTGAATTTCCCCCGCTTCGAGGTTCAACCGCGGGGGGGTGAGTGCTGTCAGATACTGTGCTGCCTGAAGCCGGGCATGTGCCCGGCGATGCGCCCTGAAGGACCTGGGCTCCGGATGGGCGCAGGGGCGGCAGCCCCGGCCGTGGGGCCGGAAGGCCCCTGCAGAAGGGGCTTTTGCAGAGCCCCGGAGATAGTGGTGCTCTACAGTACCACTACTGGAAGCCACCTCTCCAGGGGCGCACGGGAGGACATGATGAGCCGAACCCTCGCCATCGACGCATTCGAACAGCTCGGGCTCTCCCGGCTCGAGGCCGAGATCTACGTGTATCTGCTCGAAAATCCTCCGTCGACCGGCTACCGGATCGCCAAGGCGATCGGTCGATCGAAGACCAACGTGTACCAGGCGATCGAGGGGCTGGCGTCGAAGGGCGCGGTCCTCGTCTCGGAAGGCGAGCTCAGGCTCTGCACCGCGGTCGAGCCCGACGAGCTCCTGGACCAGATGGAGCGCGGGTTCCGGGGCCGCAGGAAGCTGGCCCTGGACGAGGTTCGCTCTCTTATCAGGCCGAAGGCCGGGGGAGGAGGCATCTACCGACTGAGCTCGCTCGACCAGGTGTACGAGCGCGCGAGGAGGATGCTCGCTTCATCCGAGCAGACGGTCTACATCGACATCTACCCGGGGCCGCTCGCGCAGCTGCGCCCGGCGATCGAGGAGGCCGTCAGCCGGGGTGTCAACGTGTACGCCGAGGTCTACGAGCCGACGGAGATCGACGGCGCGCTCGTGATCGACCGCGCGCAGCTCCCGAGTCTCTGGACCGACTGGCCTGTCGACGTGCTGCTCCTCTTCGTGGACGGGCGTCAGCACATTGTCGCGTTTCTCGAGCGGGACGGCGGACGCGTCTACGACGCCTTCTGGAGCGACAGCGTGATGCTGTCGTGGACGTACGGCATCTACATCATCTCGGACCTCGTGCTTGCGGGCATCACGAAGAAGCTCGCGGATGGAGACATCACGGCCGACGAGATGCGCGAGTACCTTCGATCGCTGAGCAGGCGGTTCGGCGCCGGGACGCTCCCCGGCTACGAGGACCTGAACGAGTCGTTCGGGTGGGGCATCCCGAGACGACAGGTGGAGGAATGAGCGACAGGGGCGACCGGCGGCAGGGACCGTCCGGACGCTCCGGAGGCGCGCTGAGTCGCAGGAGGAGCAGTGGCGCGCCGCAGTACGAACGGAGGATGTGCCCGTGACGACCGACGGCCGGATCCAGTACGCGCTGGACGAGAAGGCGACGCACATGGGGGGAAGTCCGGTTCGCTCGGAAGACGTCACGGTGGCGGTCCAGAGAACGGCCGGGCGCGAACGCGCAGGCGCGGCGGCAAGCGTCTTCAAGGGGGGCGACCCGTTTCGCAGGCGCGTCTCTCGTCCGGCCTTCCGGACCGTATCGCAACGAATCCCGACCTTGAGCGACAAGGAACCCCCGGCGTGCAGGCCACTTTCCGGGCCCGCGGAGGGCGTGCCAGGGGCGCCGGGGGCTTCCGAGACCGCCAGGTCAGCGTGAGAACGGGTTCGACGCACGACCGAACCGGACAACACCCCCCCCGGGCAGCCAGACACGCATGCCGGAGCGCCCCCGGACCATGCTCACAAGAGGAGAGAACCATGACGTCCATGCGCTCATGGGTGATCGCTCTCGGGCTCCTCTCGCTCACGGCCGCGACGGCCGAAGCGGGGTTCACGGAGCACGGCATCACCGAGGACTTCGGCCAGGCGCTCTTCGCCACGGCCGGAGACGTCGACCGGGACGGCTGGACCGACATCATCACCGGTGACACCACTCCGGACAACATGTGCTGGATCCGTGGCGCCGGAGGCGCCTTCTCCGAGCCCATCATCTTCGATACGGCGGTCGGCGGGGCCATTCAGGGCCGCGCCATCGACATGGATTTCGACAACGACATCGACATCATCGGAGCCATGTGGGGCGGTTCCATCGCCTACTGGTGGGAGAACGACGGCGCTGAGTCGTTCACGCGCCACACGGTTGGAACGCTCGGCAACGCCCACACCGCGCTCCCGGTGGACGTCGACGAGGACGGCGACTACGACGTCGTCGTCTGCGGGAACGCGGGAGGCAGCGCCTGGTTCGAGAACGATGGGGCCATGGGGTTCACCCGT
>CAZAQL010000158.1:0-4734 GCA_964487295.1 uncultured bacterium
GCACCGACACGGGCGACCGCGCGGCGAGCGGCGTGTACTTCGCGCGGATGACCGTCGCGCCCGGAGGGGCGTCGGCCGGCCCCGGGCACGCGGTGTCGCGGCAGCACAAGCTTGTGCTGCTGAAGTAGGGGGAGCTCATGAGAGCAACACAGCGAGTCACTGATGCGTGGGCAACGGCGAGGACGGCGGCGCGCGTGGCTCTCGTCGGCGCTCTCGTCGCGGGCTGCGCATGTGCGGCGGAGGCGAGGTGGGTCGAGGATCCACCGACGTCTTCGCCGCGCATCCGACAGGTGAGCAGCGCGGCGGGCACGGTTCACGGCGGCGACGCCCACGCCGTTCGGGCCGGAGACTCCGACACCCTCTGGATCTTCGACGCCGACTTCGAGAACTTCCAGGGCGATAACGCCGGGTGGCAGACATTCGACATGAGCGGTTCGCCCGTGGTCGACGGCGACTACTGGCACAAGGACACGATCCGGATCAACGGATTCGAGTGGCTCGGCGACTCGACCTGGTGGTGCGGGACCTACTGCAGTTGGTGGGTCCAGCCGCGCGGGAACGGCAACAGCTGGGCCCAGTGGCTCTACCGTCTGGTGCCGCTCGACGAGTGGAGCGCCCCGGGCGATGGCGTCACCCTCGAGTGGGATCAGCGGTACGCGCTCGAGCACGACTACGACTACGGCTACGTTGATATCTCGAACGACTACGCCGCGTCCTGGCAGACGGTCGCGGCCGTCGTCAACAACGGCTTCGCCGGGAAGCCGGGTCCCTCGGTCGACTGGGACCACATCAACGGGCACCACGAGATCGATCTGAGCGAGTACGCCGGACAGGGCATCTACGTCCGTTTTCGCGTGGAGACCGACGAGGCATACTCGGCACAGGACCAGTACGACAACCCGCCCCACCACTCGGTCCGCGATGGAGCCTGGCAGATCGACAACATCGAGTTCAGGGTGAACGAGGAGACGGTCTGGCTGGACGACTGCGAGTCCCCGGGTGAGAACGGATGGGTTCACCACAGCGCTCCGCGGACCGGAGCCGCCGGCGTGACCTTCCAGCGTCTGCTCGACCCGGACACGTTCCGCGGGTTCACCTGCGGAGCCGAGAGCGGCTGGATGATGGCTGCCGTGGATGAGGAGACCGGGCTCTTCGTCGAGAACCAGAGCGCGGCGCTGGTCAGTCCGCCCGTGGATGTGAGCGGTCTGGACGACGTGCTCGTCCGGTGGCACGGCTGGGTGGACGTGCCGGAACCGACCGGCGAGCGCATCACCTTCACGATGATCGAGAGCGATGTTGGTGATGTCCCGGGTCAGGAGGCCATACCCGCCCCGCGCCGGTGGTGGAGCTTCTGGGAGTACGACGCCGCGTGGGGCTGGTCGGATGTCGAGGTAGTCCCTGACCGTGACTGGATCGCGACGGTCCTGCACGGAGCGCACTACTCGAGCCTCGGGGCCGGTCCCTATACTGCCGGTCTTTTCGTGGATCGCTGGAGGATCGGCACGCGGATCGGAGCGGGGGAGATGTCCTTCTGGTATCCGTCCGAGTACATGCTGTGGGATTCATTCGATTTCATTGATAACTGGGGAGCGTTCCGGGTGAACGACCCGGACGGCCTGGCCTCCGCAATCGTCATCGCGAGCGCGGACGGGGGTGGGACCTGGTTCTCGACGGCAGTGGAACCGGGCGCCTCCGGCTGGTGCGACTTCTGGATACCGTCCGGAGCGTGGAAGCCCAATACGGAGATCCTCTACTACTTCGAGGCGACTGACTCGCTGGGCAACACCGGCGTCTTCCCGTCCGCGGCGCCGGACGTGACGTTCTGCGTCAGACGCCTGCCGATCGTGGGATCCGAGGAGGAGCCGGCCGTTCTTCTGGTCGACAAGCGGATGGGGCAGGGCAGCGGGTTCTCCGACACGTTCGATCCCCGTCCGCTTGAGAGGACGGAGACCGCGCTCGAGGTCCTCGGATACGCGCAAGACGTCCATCGGGCGGACGGTCCAACGAACCCGGTGGCGTACTCGCACTACGACACGCACGTCTGGCTCACCGGCGACCTCGAGCTTGAGACCCTGACCGAGACGGAGCAGACCGCGCTCACCGACTGGCTCGCCGGCTCGACGCTCGCCTCGCCTCGCCGGCTCGTTCTCATCGGGAACGACATCGGCCACGAACTCGTCGCGCAGGGCGCGGACGCCGTGGGGCTCTTCCCGACCTGGCTCGAAGCGGAGTACGTGGACCGGCATCCGGGAGCCTGGTTCGTGAGCGAGCCGGACACGTCCATTCTCGTGCGCGACGCCGGACTCGGCATCATGACGCACGACGACGGCGACTGCTGGATTCGATGCGGGTGCCCGGACATGGGGCTTCTGGACGTCATCGACGCGCTGCCGGGCGGCGATGCGCAGGTGATCCTCGAGTACGAGAACGGGCTCGGGGAGACGAAGCCGGCCGGCGTGGTCCGCGTGGACACGCTCACGGGTGCCGCGATCGCGATCGTGCCGTTCGACCTGGCGCGCATGACGGAGGGGCCGGCAAGCGGGCACGCCGACGCGCTCGGCGATCGGGTGTCGCTCCTGGGGAACCTGCTGGAACATATGGGGCGGCTGCCCGAGCTGCCGGGGACCGGTGTCGATGACGTTGATGCATTCGCGACGGCGCTTCTGCCGGCGAGTCCCAACCCGTTCAACCCGACGACCACCATCGCATTCGCTCTCGCGTCGCCGAGCCGAGTGTCCATCCGCGTGCACGACATTGCGGGGCGGCTCGTGCGAACGCTCGTGGACGACGAGTGCGAGGCGGGCGAGCACGCCGTGGTCTGGGACGGGTGCACCGACACGGGCGACCGCGCGGCGAGCGGCGTGTACTTCGCGCGGATGACCGTGGTCTCCGGTGTGGCGAGAGATAGTGACGGAGCCGACGGCATGGCCGGAGTCGCAGCGGTGACAACGGAGCGTCGGAAGCTGGTGCTGTTGAAGTAGGAGGTCAGATGAAGGGCACCCAACGAATCGAAACCGCCAGCCTGCTCCTCGCGATCATCCTTCTCGCGAGCTGGTCGATGGCGTACGCGTCGCGGCTGCCCCGCGACGTGGCGGACCCGTCTGGTTCCGCGCCGCTCGGAGGTGACGAAGTCGCCGGGGGCAGTGTGAACGCCGACGGGTGCGAGCGCGAGCACGACACCCCGCCCGTGCACCCAGCGCGTCGCCGGGACGGCCGTGCCCCGATTGCCACGCGTGCCGCCGCGGACACGCTCTGGATCTTCGACGCCGACTTCGAGAACCTCACCGGCGACAATGCCGGGTGGACGTCGCAGGACCTCTCGGGCGTGGCGGGTCAGGAGAACTACTGGCACAAGGATACGATCCGCATCCGGAACTTCACGCACCTCGGCGACTCGACGTGGTGGTGCGGGAAGTACGACGACTGCTGGGTGCAGCCGCGCGGGTACGGGAATGACTGGGTGCAGTGTCTCTCGCGCGAGTTCCCGCTCTCGCAGTGGAGCTCGCCGGGCGACGACGTGACGCTCGAGTGGGACCAGCGTTTCGCGATGGAGAGCGAATACGACTACGGGTATGTCGAGGTATCGCTGGATCAGGGCGCCTCCTGGATCCTGCTGGCCTCCTATGAGAACGTCGGGTTCGCCGGGACACCGGGGCGTCCCTCGGACTGGGATGATCCCAACAACGGGCACCCGATGCTGGATCTCTCGGACTGCTCTGGCAGTGACATCCACCTGCGGTTCCGTTTCGAGTCGGACGCGTCCTACTCATCACAGGACACAGGCGACACGTACCTCCATCCCGTCCAGGACGGGGCCTGGCAGCTCGACAACATCGAGTGGAAGGTCAACGACGTCACCGTGTGGCTCGACGACTGTGAAGCCCCGGGCGACAACGGCTGGGTTCACGACGACATCCCACCGACCGGCCAGGCGAGCGTGGTCTACGAGCGGACGTGGATGCCGAAGACGATGGTCGAAGGATGCGCCTGGCGACCACGCGGCTGGTGGATGGCGGCCGTCGACCCGGTGACCGGCCGCGTTGTCGACGGGCAGCACAGCCGGCTTCGGAGCCCGCCGGTCGACGTTGGGGGATTGGACCTCATCGTCGCTCAGTGGGACTGCTGGGTGGCGCTGAGCAACGACGCGAACGATCATGCGCAGGTGCTTATCACAACGAGCCCGGATGCCGAGTGCGTCTACTCCGACAACCCGCTGAGCGGGGCGGTGACTGTGTGGGGGCCGTACTCGTTCTGGTACGCTCCGATGCGCGAGACGGTCGACTGGGATAACGGTGAGGATCGATGGCTCGGGATCATGGCTGATGTCTACAACGATGCACCGGCACCTTCTCCTGAGAGCCACGGGAGCGGCTTCCTCATCGACCGACTTCGCGTCGGGACGCCCGTCGACCTCACAGCGACCGACTGGGAGTACAGCCCGTGGGATGCGTTCTACGACACGTTTGACGAGGTTGGAGCTTCGGCGCACGTGGCGCCCATCGACATCTTCGACGATGACGGTATCGCCGGGGCGTGGGTCGTCGCCTCGGGCGACGGGGGCATGACGTGGGAATCCCGGGCGCTCTCGCCTGTGGGCGGGGACGCATGGGAGGTCCGCATGCCGCCCGGGATGATCGCTGCCGGGACAGAGATCATCTACTATTTCGAGGCGCTCGACGGTGAGGGGAACACCTCGATCCACCCGCGCAACGCTCCCGACGCGCACTACGAGTT
>CAZAQL010000159.1:0-4522 GCA_964487295.1 uncultured bacterium
ACGTGGTCGCCTCTGCTATCTACAGCATAGTCACCGGGCGCTCCCAAGTCAAGGGCAATCGTCCACCTTCGCCGGAGCGGTCCGCTGGGGCTGGTGCCGAACGTGGTGCCGGCCCTGCCGGGACTGGTGCCGGGGGCCAGATCTGGGCCGGGACTGGTGCCGGGGCCATCGGTAGCGGCGTTCTGCCTCCGAAAGTGATATAACGGCTATGGTGGCGGGACACTGCCGAGAAAGCCAGGAGGCCAGCGTGACAGGAAAGGACAAGACCAGGGAGAGCACACCTCCGGAGAGCGAGCCGCAGCCCGAGTCGCCCGACGTCGACTCCAGGGACACGCTGGAGAAGCAGGTTCGTGAGGAGAAGCGAGTCGAGCGCAGGGGTTTTGGAACGTTCGAGGGCGTGTTCGTGCCGACGCTTCTCACGATCCTCGGCGTCATCATGTATCTGCGCGCGGGTTGGGTCGTCGGAAACGCCGGGCTGATCGGCGCATGGCTCATCATCCTCATCTCCTTCGGTGTCACCTTCTTCACCGCGCTCTCGCTCTCCTCCATCATCACCAACATCCGCGTGGGTGCGGGCGGGGCGTTCTCGATCATCGCCCATGCGCTCGGACTGGAGGTCGGAGGCAGCATCGGGCTGCCCCTCTACCTCTCGCAGACGCTGGCGGTCGCGCTCTACATCTTCGGATTCAGGACGGGCTGGCTGTGGCTCTTCCCCGCTCACCAGGCGATCTTCGTCGACCTTGGAGTCTTCATCGCGCTGTTCGCGATCGCCTACGTGAGCGCTGGGTTCGCGTTCCGCATCCAGTTCGTCGTCCTTGCGGTGATCGTCGGCTCGCTGATCTCCGTCGCCGCGGCCATGTTCGGAGGCGATATGACATCGCCCATAGAGTGGTGGGGCACCTTCCTGGGTGGACCGCAATCTCCCGGAGGGGGCGTCTCCTTCTGGGGCGTCTTCGCCGTCTTCTTCCCGGCCGCAACCGGCATCATGGCCGGCGTCAACATGTCGGGCGAACTCAGGAACCCGCGCCGCGCGATTCCCGTCGGAACTCTCTCAGCGATCGGCATCAGCCTGGGCGTCTATCTGTGGCTCGCATACTGGCTCTCGAAGTCCGCATCTCCAGAGACACTGCGAACCAGCTACACCGCGCTCATCGACAACGCCGCGTGGCCGAAGCTCGTGCTCGCGGGGCTTCTCGGCGCGACGTTCTCATCGGGACTGGCGTCGATCGTTGGAGCCCCCAGGATCCTCCAGGCGCTGGGTGAGCACGGCATCGTCCCCGCCTCGGCCTGGTTCGCCCGGCTGGGGGGAAACAAGGAGCCGAGGAACGCCCTCATCGCCACCGGCGCCGTGGTCTTCGGCGCCCTGATGCTGCGCGAGTTGAACGCGATCGCCCCCCTCATCACGATGTTCTTCCTCATCACATACGCCATGATCAACATCGTGGTTCTTCTGGAGCAGTCCCTGGGGCTCGTCAGCTTCCGTCCGCTCTTCCGCGTGCCGATCTTCGTGCCGGCCATCGGAGGGGTCGGGAGCTTCGTGGTGATGTTCATCGTCAACCCGGCCTTCAGCGTGGTCGCCGCGCTGGTCGTGCTGATCATGTACTGGTTCCTGGTCCGCAGGGAGCTTAAGGCTCCGTTCGGCGACGTGAGGAGCGGTCTCTTCGTGGCCATCGCGGAGTGGTCAGCAAGGCGTGTCGCTCGGCTTGGAACGCCGAGCGAGCGCGTCTGGCGGTCGAATGTCGTCGTCCCGGTCGAGCGCATCGCAGAGCTCAGAGGGCTCTATCGGCTCGTCTGGAACATCGCCTACAAGCGCGGCTCCGTGAAGCTCCTCGGTCTGGCCGAGATGGGCGAGGGCGAGGAGCTCGCCGGGGAGCTCCCGCGAATGGAGGAATCGCTCCGGAGGGAAGGGGTGTTCACGTCATCGACGGTGGTCGAGGCCGGCACGTTCGGCGAGAACCTGATGGCGAGTCTTGAGGCCATGATCGGGACCATGTTCAGGCCGAACGTCCTCCTGGTGAGAATGCCGCAGACCGAAGCCCGCCGAGAAGAACTCTCGATGGTCATCAAGAGGGCGAAGGAGAAGCACGTCGGGATCCTGCTGCTCGCGGAGCACGAGGCCGCCGGGCTGGGGCTCGAGGACACGATCAACGCGTGGGTCGACGAGAGAAGCCCGGACTGGGAGCTCAAGATGGAGCTCGGCGGAGTCGATCTCGCGCTCCTCATCGCCTACAAGCTGTCGGTGAACTGGGACGGGCGGCTGACGCTCTGCGTCAACGCTCGCGAGGAGGACGAACTCAGGAAGGCCGAGGTCTTCCTCCAGGACCTCAGGTCGGCGGCCCGCATGCCGGATGCCCGGACGTACGTCGGGCAGGGGACCATCAGAGCCGCTCTGAAGGACGCGCCCGCCGCGGACCTGAACATCATTCCGATCGAGGGCGTCCCGGACTACGAGAAGCTCGCCAAGCTCGTGGAGACCGCAGGATCGTCGTGCCTGTTCGCGATCGATTCCGGTGCGGAAAGCGCGCTCGCCTGATCCTGCGGCATTTACGAAGCGAGGCTTCTACTTGAGCCGCAGCAGCCTCGCGTTCACGGCCACGATCACGGTCGAGATCGACATCAGCACGGCCCCGGCCGCGGGACTGAGAACGATGCCCTGACCCGCGAGGACCCCGGCGGCGAGCGGGATGGCGATCACGTTATAGCCCGTTGCCCAGAAGAGGTTCTGGACGGTCTTTCTGTGGGTCGCCCTGGCCAGCTTCACGATCTGGACCACGTCCCGTGGGTCGCTCTCCACCAGCACGATGTCCGCCGTCTCCGCGGCCACGTCGGTGCCCGCGCCGATGGCGATCCCGACATCAGCGGTCGCCAGAGCCGGGGCGTCGTTGATTCCGTCACCCGTCATCGCCACGCGCGTCCCGCCGGACTGAAGCCTCTCGATGTGCGCGGCCTTCTCGTCGGGCAGGACCTCCGCGACGTAGTCGTCGAGTCCGAGCATGTCGGAGACGGCCTTCGCCACGTCCTCGGAGTCGCCGGTCATCATGATGCAGCGAATGCCCATGTCCTGAAGCGAACGGACAGCGTCTCGGGATTCCTCTCTGATGGTGTCGCCCAGGGCAAGCGCTCCCGCCACCTCCCCCTCGACGATCACGTAGCTCACGGTGCGCCCCTGCTCGCTGTGCTCGGACAGCTTCTCTTCGGCCGCGTTGAGCCCGTTCTCCTGAAGGTACCCCGGGCTCACGACCAGCACGTCCTTCCCGTCCACCACCCCCCTGACGCCCTTACCCTTCATGGCCTCGAACTCGGACGGCTCGGACAGATCGAGCTCACGCTCGCGCGCACCCTGAAGGATGCCGGCGGCAAGCGAATGCTCGGAGCGACTCTCGACGGAGGCGGCCAGTCGAAGAATCTCATCCTCATCCAGATCCGACAGCACCACGACCGCTTTGAGACCGAACACGCCCTCGGTGAGCGTGCCGGTCTTGTCAAAGACGACGACGTCTATGTTCCGCGCCTGTTCGAACTGTGCGCGGTTGCGCAGCAGAAGGCCGTTGGCCGCGGCCAGCGAGGTCGAGACGGCGACGACGAGCGGGATGGCCAGGCCCAGCGCGTGCGGGCACGTGATCACCATGACCGTCACCATCCGCTCCATCGCGAAGACGAACTCCTCGCCCCCCACGAGCCACGCCGCGAGCGTGACGCCGCCGGAGGTGATGGCGACGACCGTGAGCCAGAGCGCGGCCCTGTCCGCGAGCGTCTGCGTGCGCGACTTCGACTCCTGCGCCTTGCGGACCATCTCGACGACCGTCTTGAGGTAGGTCTCCTCCCCGACCTTCGTGGCCTCGACCGTCAACGAGCCGTCCCCATTCAACGAGCCGCCGACAACCTCGTCACCCTCTCCCTTGCTCACCGGCTTCGATTCGCCCGTCAGCATCGACTCGTCGATGGACGTCCTCCCCTCCACGATGGTCCCATCGACGGGGAACTTCTCGCCGGGTTTGATGACGAAGCGGTCGCCCTCCGCAAGCTCTGAGACGGGTACATCCTCCGTGCCCCCGTCCACGACTCGATGCGCCGTGTCGGGCATGAGCCTGACGAGCTTCTCGAGGGCCGAGCCCGCGCTCATGACGGACCGCATCTCGATCCAGTGCCCGAGGAGCATGACGTCGACAAGCGTCGCGAGCTCCCAGAAGAACGCCTTCCCCGAAAGTCCGAGGACAACAGCGGAGCTGTAGACGTAGGCGACGGTGATGGCGAGCCCGATGAGGGTCATCATGCCGGGCTGTCGCCCGCGGAGCTCGTCCACGAGGCCCTTCGTGAAGGGCCACCCGCCGTAGAGGTAGATGGCCGTGGCCAGCGCGACGATGAGGTAGCTGTCGCCCGGGAATGCCGGGGGCGCGCCCAGACCGACGAGCGATCTGAAGGTCGCCGAGAAGAAGAGGATGGGGACGGTCAGCGCAAGTGAGATCCAGAACCGGCGCCTGAAGTCAGCGACCATGGCGGCGTGGTGGTCGTGGTGGTCGTG
>CAZAQL010000160.1:0-4412 GCA_964487295.1 uncultured bacterium
AACGTCATTTTATGAAAATCGTATCATTAGCACCCCACCCATCCCCGAGCCCGCTGCTCCTGCTCCCCCGGAGCCCCCGCGGTCGACGCCCGCCTCGCGAACGCTCCGCCTGGCGTAATCGACCATCGCGGGCTCGGCGTCGTAGCCGGTCACGCGATATCCGCGTCGCGGCAGCGCGCGCAGAAACCTCCCCGTCCCGCACGCCGGCTCGAGCACGCGCTCCACGCGGCCCGGCACGTGCCGCTCGAAGATCCGCTCGAAGACGTCGATCTCCGGCTCGAGATCCCACGAGAAGGCGATGTCGTAGTAGAGCGGCAGCCTGTACAGCCCTTCGTTCACGCTCATCAACCCCTCCGCCTCGCGGGTTCTCGGCCGCGCTCCTCACGTCTCCCGGATCGCGCCCTCGCCGAGCACCTCGCGCACGATGCGCTCCGCGATCGCGTCGACCTTCGCCTCGAGCGCCGGGGTCGGCCTCTCGCCGAACGAGAGCACGTCGGAGACCTCGACGGCGTAGACGATGACCTGGTCCGGCACGCCCATCCCCTGCACGCGGCCGAGCTCGAGCACGGTCGCGAGATTCGCGCCGTGCGGCGTGCACGAGTGGATCGATCGCTCGAGCTCCTTGAGACCGAACCGTGTCACCGTTCCGGGCTCGTCTCCCAGGATGATCGAGTCGATGACGACCATCCGATCGTATCCGAGCGACTCGTCGAGCAGCGAGAATCCGCCCTCCTCGTTCTCGACCGTGTCCACGTCCTCGCGGGCTCCCACGAGCTCCGCGATGCGTCGCACGATGAAGAGGCCGATCGTATCGTCCGTGAGCACCGAGCTTCCCAGCCCGAGGAAGAGCGTCTTCACGTCACCTCCGCCTCTGCGACGCGCGACCATTCCGCCCAGAGAAACACCCCGGCATCACTCGCGTGACGCCGGGGTGTCGGATCTCTCGTGTCGTCCCCTCTGAACGCGGCGCCCTCGTCAGTCCTTGATGAACTGGGACAGCCGCTTGACGACATCGCCGTCGGCGTCCCTGACCACGACCTCGAGCGGCATCTGGCCCGGCAGCGAGTGTGTGGCGCACCCGAAACACGGATCGTACGCCCGGAACGCCATCTCGACCATGTTCAGAAGTCCGTCGTCGACCTTGCCGCCCTTGATCAGACCTCGGGCCGCGCGTTCGACGGACATGCAGATGGGCGCGGCGTTCGCGACGGTCGCGACGAGCAGGTTGGCCTGCTTGACGATGCCGCGCTCGTCGGTCGTGTAGTCGTGGATGAGCGTGCCCCGGGGCGCCTCGACGACACCGACGCCTCGCGTCGGGGTCTCGGTCGGGATGTTGCGAATGTGGTCGCCCATGATGTCGGGGTCGGCCATGATCTCGACCATGCGCTCGGCCGCCTGCATGATCTCGACGACGCGCGCCCAGTGGTAGCCCAGAGTCTGGTGCGCCGGGAACCCGAGCGTCTCGAACAGCTGCTCACGCGCCGCCTGGGAGTTCGGTGTTCTCATCTTCTCAGACGCGTTGAGCCGCGCGAGAGGAGCGACGCGGTAGACGCCGCTCTCGGGGCCGTCCACGAAGCCCTTCCAGCCGACCTTCTTGAGGAACGGGAACTTCACGTAGCTCCACGTCTCGGTGTGCTCCGAGATGTGCTTGAGCCAGTCCTGGACCTTGAACCTCGCGAACTCCTTGCCGTCGGGCGTGACGACGCGGAGCCACCCGTCGTAGAAGTCGACCTCGTTGTCGTCCGTCACAAGCCCCATGTAGTAGGTCTGGTGCTGGTAGACGTCGCCGACGATCAGGTCGACGTAGGCCTTGTTCTTGAGGACGACGTCCTCGAAGAGCTGGAGCGTGAACTTCGCGAACTCGACGGCGTCCTTCGCCGTCTTCGTGAACTCCTCGCGATTCTCCTCGGTCAGGCCGCGCGATACGCCGCCCGGAAGCCCGCAGACCGGATGGATGACCCGGCCGCCGAGCGTCGTGATGATGTCGCGGACACGGTGGCGGATATCGATGACCTGGCCGCCGATCTCGAGACCCACCTTGCCGATCACGCCCAGGATGTTGCGCTCGGCCTTCGGAGCGGTCGGCCCGACGACGAAGTCGGGACCACCCAGGAAGTAGAAGTGGATCGCGTGGTCCTCGAACGTGAACGCGTTGTAGATGAGCTCGCGGATGAGGCGGCCGGTTCGGGGCACCTCGACCTTGTAGAGATCGTCGAGCGCCTTCGCCGCGGCCATGTGGTGCGCCGTCGGGCAAACGCCACAGATCTTCGGCGTGATCCGCGGCATCTCCTCGACCATCCGCCCCTCCGAGAACTTCTCGAACCCCCGCATCTCAGGCACCTGGAAGTAGGCATTCTCGACGTCGCCGTTCTTGTCCAGGAAGATCTCGATCTTGCCGTGCCCCTCGAGGCGGGTGATCGGATCGATCGTGACTCGCCTGCCCATGTGACCTCCATCGCGCGGCCCCGGCGCGCGTGCGCCCGGCGCGTGCTGTCCCCGTGTGCGTCCGTCAGGTAGTCGTCGTCAGTCGTTCCTGCAAGTCCGTCAGGCGCGCGCCGGCGGACGCTTCCGCGGGCGCCCGCCGAGCATACGCCGTCAGCTGTCGTCGTGCTGCTTCCGCCGGAGGAGCGACGTCGCGAGACTGTACATGTAGAACAGCCCGGCCGGGTCCGGGAGCGACTCGGTGATGCGCTCCATCTCCTCCGGATCCTTCGTGTCGATGATCGACCCGAGCGCGGAGAGGAACTTCGCCCCCTGGTCGCGCACCTCGTCGGTGGGACCGAAACAGCCGCGGCACGGCATGTTCGCGTTGATGCACCGCTCGCCGCACCCGCCTCGTGTCGCCGGGCCCATGCAGATGACGCCCTCGGCGAGGAAGCACTTCTCGGGGTCCATCATCGTCTCGTGCGGCCGCTTGAGTTCGTGGATCTTGATCTTGTCGGGCTTCGTCTCGTTGCGGGCGCACTCGTCGCACAGCGACTTAGGCGTGGTCAGCGTCGCGCCCTTCGGCGGGAGGTTCCCGCTCAGGATGGCCTCGACCGCTTCCATGATGAGCTTCGGCGGAGGCGAGCATCCCGGGAGGTAGTAGTCCACGTCGATGACCTGGTCGAGCGCGTAGACTCGGTCGTAGAGACCCGGGAGCTCGAGCTCGCCCTCGGGCATCTTCGTCTCGCGCTGCGGCTCGGTACGGTCCGGGTTGTCGTTCGTGGGAAGCTCGTGGAACACGTTGTCGATGAGCGCCCTTCTGTCGTAGAAGTTGGCGAGCCCGGGCACGCCGCCCAGGCAGGCGCAGGCGCCGAAGGCCACGACCAGCCCGGACTTGCGGCGCAGAAGATGCGACCAGTCCTCCTGCTCCGTCGTCCGCACGCCCCCGTTGATGAAGGACACGGCGATCTCGCCGTCCTCGAGCGCCTCCACGTCGGACCGCTTGAAGTCCATGGCTACCGGCCACAGGACGATGTCCACGGCCTCGACGACCTTGAGGATGTCCTCGGCCAGATCGACGACGGCCTCTTCACACCCGCCGCACGAGGCGTTCCAGTAGAAGGCTACCTTGGGCTTTGCCACGTCACGCTCCCCCGCTCCTGAGGTTCCGGAAAGCTGCTCCGCTGCCTGTTCAGATGATGCGACCCGCCCGCGGTTTCCGGAGTCCGTGGCGGCTCCCGGCGGGCGCCGCGCGGACCTGCCCGGGCCGCAAGGCGGTCGACCGTCAAGGATACCATCGCCGGCGGTGCACGGGCAAGGCAAAGCGCCCGCGCACCGGCCTTCGGCGAGGCTTCGGACCGGCAAGCGGGTCTGACCGCCGGTCACCATCCGTGGGCTCGCTCTCGGTCTGCAGGGCGTTGTGTTGGAAGGTTCTGCGGGGACTCGGTGGGTGTGATGGACCCGGCCGCCTCGCCGGGCCTAAGCTCCCCTGGACAGCAGTCTTCTCGCCGCCCGTCCGTACAGCGCGAAGTCCTCTCCCCTCACGATCGTGCTCTCCAGGAATCCCTTCCCGGAGAGCCTCCGAAAGAAGACGAGCATGAGAACGCTCTGAAGCGTGTACGCCACGGTGGACGCCCACGCCGCACCGACGATCCCGTGCGGCGGGATCCAGACGAAACAGAGCGCGATGTTGACCGCGAAGGCCACGCCGGTCGCCCCGGTCTGGTAGAGCCGCCGGTCCCGTCCGGAGAAGTCGCTCGCGAGGATCTTGGCGACCGAGAGCAGCTTCACCCAGGTGTTCTCGAGCAGTTCCATCGCCTCGTCCGGCGTGATCCGGCCCGCGGCGCGGTCGGCGGCGTAGAACGGATAGAGGTACTGGTCGACGCGGCCGAGCGACATCGAGTGGCCGTTGCTCTCAATCTGGAGCGCACACTGCACGAACCAGGTGAGCTGCAGCGCCTCGCGGAAGGTGCGCGGCGGCTCGTGGG
>CAZAQL010000161.1:0-1561 GCA_964487295.1 uncultured bacterium
CGTGGAACCACAAGCGGACGCACCGGGTGTACTGCGAGCTGGGGCTGAACCACCGGCGGCGGACGAAGAGGCGGCTCAGCGATCGTCCACCTCAGCCACTGGATGTGCCGGCGCAGCCGAACAATGTGTGGTCGCTCGACTTCATGCATGACACGCTGTACGTGGGGCGCCCGTTCCGGACGCTGAACGTGCTGGACGAGGGCGTTCCGGGAGGCTTCTGGCGATCGAGGTGGACACATCGCTTCCCGCAGCGCGCGTGGTGCGGGTCCTGGATCAGGTCAAGAGCTGGCGCGGGACGCCCGAGGCGATCCGCTTCGACAACGGCCCGGAGCTTCTGAGCGAGACGTTCCGGATGTGGTGCAAGGAAAGCGACATCGAGATCAGGTACATCCAGCCGGGCAAGCCGAACCAGAACGCGGATATCGAGCGGTTCAACCGCACGTTCCGGAGCGAGGTGCTCAGCGCGTACCTGTTCGAGGACCTTGATCAGGTCAGTCAGATCGCCTGGGAGTGGATGATCGAGTACAACGAAGAGAGACCGCACGACGCTTTGGGGAAGATCCCGCCGTCCGTGTTCCGGGAGAGGGTGCAGGCCGGAAACTCTAGTTGTGAACTGTCCGCTTGACGGGGGGAGCTTACGGATTGCCGGCGGTACGCTCTTCGCCTCCTCGGACTTGAGCTGGAGGGGACGCATCACCGTGGCATCGATGACGCGCGCAACATCGCTCGGATCGCCATCTGGAGTTTCGGACGGGACTCCGGTGATGAGATCTGACTGGAATCCGCGACTGTAGCCTGAACGTCCTGCTGGAAGAGGCGGAAGCATGCGTATCACGAATCTGTCGGCCGAGCCTCTCGGGAAGCTGCACTCATGGCTGCCCCACGACCTGCGGGCGGAGCACGTCGTGTTTCTTCCGGACGCGTGTCCAGGGAAGTCGCCGCTTCCGACGGGCACGGCCGTGCGCACCCATCAGGACGACTGGAGGCGATTCGCTGTCTCCGACTGCGGCTGCGGTATGAGACTCCTGCGGTCCTCGGTCGACCCGCGGGACTGGAGCGCCGAGCGGTGGAACGATCTGGCGCATGCTCTGCGCCTCACCAAGGGCGGGCTGGGGGATCTGGGTGGGGGCAATCACTTCCTGGACGCTCTCGAGCCGTACGACGATGGGCCTGTTCACTTCCTCGTTCACACCGGCTCGCGACTCGAGTCCGGGCTCGTTGATGATCTGATCGACCAGCCGAACCGGTTCGACTCGGAGTTCGATCGCGTCGTCCAGTGGGCGGAGAGCAACCGCGCGGCGATTCAGAAGCGCGTGGAGGAGTACTTCGGGGAGACGACGCTGCTGCTGGATGCATCGCACAACGGATTCGAGTTGCTGGAGGGGGGTGGCGCCATCATCCGCAAGGGGGCGGTTCGTGTTGAGGCCGGCGGGCTGGTTGTCATCCCGTCCCACATGTCCGGAGATGTCTTCTTCGGAAGGGCAACGGATCGCGTGGATGGCATTCTGAACTCGCTGAGCCACGGGACCGGGCGCGTCATGTCGAGGGGGGCCGCAAAGGA
>CAZAQL010000161.1:1571-4362 GCA_964487295.1 uncultured bacterium
ATACCCGACTTCATATCGGACGCATCGCTTCGCACCGAGAGCCCGGCAGCGTATCGGGACCTCGATGCCTGTCTCGCGCTGCTGGCCGGATATGTCGAGCCGGTGGCGAGGTTCGCCGTCGTGGGGTACATCGGTCACCTCTGATGCGGTCGCGCTGCAACTCCGACGGAGGAAGCGCCGAGTGGACAAAGGCGAGATCAGGCAGCGACTCAGGGACGTCGAGAAGCACCTGGCTGACGACATCATGGCGGAGTTCGGCACGTTCGAGCGAGACGGTCGTCAGCTACGTCTCTACCTGACGAGTCGCTTCCGCCGGAAGGCGAAGAGGGCAAGGTGCTGGGCGACGCCCCACATGTGCTCGGCCGTCAGCAACGCCGCGTACGGGTTCGATCCTGAACATCCGAGGAGCAGGGGCGGGTCCGATGGCGTCTTCCTGGTTGACAGGACGCACCGTCCTTCGAATCAGATGATGCGGAAGCTCTTCGACGGCTTCCTCGACGTGTCTGGAGGTGAGGCGGAGGCGGTGGCGAAGCGCTTCGGTGTGGAAGCCGAGTCACTGCTCGCCGTGCGCCTCGTGTGCCACAGCGTTCGTCTTCTCGGTGTACTGCACCGGGCGGCTGAGTCCGATCATCTTGTTCTCGTGGACGTGGATGCATCAGCCTGAACCGTGATTGGTTGGATTATGACGAGGGCAAGGACCGTGTTCGTTACAATGACCGCCATCCTGACAGGAGTTGCGATGGCGAGCTGCTCGGGAGATGACTCGACACCTTTGAAGCATGTGAGCGAGTCCGACGACCCTGACAGAGAGCTCCAGGCGGGCGTCGTGGCCGACTCGCTCGTCGTTCTCAAGGCAGAGCGCGAGCTGCAGCTGCACAGCGCCGGGCGCGAGGTGAAGGCGTATGACATCGGCCTTGGCTTCGACCCGGTCGGGCACAAGCAGCAAGAGGGAGACGGAAGAACGCCAGAAGGGCAGTATCACATCTCCGGCCGCAACCGGCACAGCGCGTTCCACTTGTCCCTTCGCGTCTCGTACCCGAACTCGCAGGACCGTGAGCGGGCACGTCGACGCAGTGTCTCCCCGGGAGGGGACATCTTCATCCACGGCTGGCCCAACGGTTCGACCGATGAGCCCGGGCGTCACCCCACGGGCGACTGGACGCTGGGATGCATCGCCGTGACGAGTCCGGAGATCGAGGAGCTGTGGCGCGCCGTCCCTGATGGCACGCCGGTAATCATCAGGCCGTAGCGCTCCGGAGTGCCGAATGCCGACACCGGAGGTGCTCACCGAGTCGTGCCGCTCCGCTTGACACTACGACCAGACATGGCTAGACTGTTCATAGTTGTCAGTTCCTGTCATTCCTGATTGGAGACTCCTTCATGTCCCACAAATGCCTAGAGCGGCAAGCAGGGTGGCTCTCAGCGTTGTGAGCGGTGTACGCCGCTGACGATGGTCTGAGAGTGCTGTCTGCGTGGTAGGGCTGAAGCCGGCAATGGCTTCGGTCCGGCCGTTCTCCTCCGCGCATGCGGAGGCGGGCTGTTCCCGTTGGCTCCCGGCCGGCGGGACCAGAACGGAGGTGGGATATGGAGCGGGAGATCATCCGCCGCCATTTCGAGTCTATTGGTGCGAGGGTGCGGTTCCGCACGCTCGAGCGCGAGCGTACGCGCTACTGGGTGCGTGAGCCCGAGCCGCTTCGCATCGACATCGTCCGCGACAAACGCGGTTCGATCTTCGACATCGCGCGGTCGCGGCACACGGGCCCCGAGCTTGACGTGCTGCAGGCGCGGCCGAAGGAGCGTCACCTGCTCCTCCTGAGCCGCGCCGGTGAGCGGTTCCTCTGCGGGCACGACGAGCGTGACTGGTTCGTAGCCCAGGTCGACAGGCGGGTTAGCACGGTGCGCGACGCGAAGCTCGCGCTCATGCCGCCGGAGGTCCGGGAGCTGGCTCGCCGGCTCCCGCCGGGCGCCACGGCCAACCGGAAGAACGAGATGTTCGTCCGGCAGGGGGAGTGGTTCTTCGTGCCGGTCGACTGCGTGTTCCCCGAGGCGCTCATCCACAGGAACGAGCCGCTCCAGCGCACGTTCCGGAGCAAGCCGCACATGTGCGAGGAGCTCTACCGGGAGAACGGGGAGCTCGTGTACGTCGTCGGCGGGCGCATCTACACCCGCGATGAGTACCGGAAGCACAGGCGCGCCGACAAGCGCTTCGGTCGCGGGGGCGTGCAGACGCGCATCCTCAACCCGCACATCTACGTGCGCGGGTACGTCCGCCATGCGGACCATGCGACCGTCCACCTGAAGGGCTGGCACCGCGTGCACATCAATGCTGAGGTGTCGATCGAGCAGACCCGGTCGATCGGGTATCTGGATTAGCCGACCGCGGGGTTCGAAAAGGAGCGTGAGGAGATCAGCGATGGAGGATTCACCGGGCATCAAGGCCGGAGCAGAGCCGGCGCTGGGGCTTGACTTTGGCGGGGTGCTGGTCTCCTCGGCGGGGCGGGACCTGACGAGGATCGCTGCGTGCGACCCGCAGTCGGCGCCTCCGGTGCCCGGCGCGCTCGAGGCGGTCGCCGAGCTGGTCACGCTCTTCGACGGTCGTGTCTGGGTGATCTCGAAGGCGAGTCCCGCTACGGGGGAGTGGAGCCGGTCCTGGCTCGCAGCACATGGGTTCCTCGGAGCGCACATGCTGAGCGCGGGACGCGTCGAGATCGTCGCGGAGCGCATCGGCAAGCGCGAACAGTGCCTGGCCCACGGCATCACGCACTTCGTGGATGCCGGGGGCAAGAAGCTG
>CAZAQL010000162.1:0-4316 GCA_964487295.1 uncultured bacterium
TGCTCGCCGCTCACTCCACGGAGGCCGTCGCGCAGGAACCGTTCACGACGGACCCGGCGTCCGCGCGGCCCGACGCCGCGTTCGCCGTGGCCGATACCGCGTCCGCCGCGGCCGACACCGCGTTCGCCGCGGCCGATACCGCGTTCGCCGCGGCCGATACCGCGTTCGCCGTGGCCGATACCGCGTTCGCCGTGGCCGATACGGCGCTCCTCCTCTCAGGGCCGTCGATCGACGCCGGCGAGGTCCGAGCCGTTGCCCTTCCGGGCTCGCTCGGCTTCGAGCGGTGGCCGCACCCGCTCGCCGTGCGCGAGACGGTCGGACTTCGCTTGGTGGTCGAGCACGATCCGACGGGATCGCTCGACGAGGCCCCATGCCTCCGCGCGGTGTCGTCGGGATGGTCGGGACAGTGGGCCGCGGTGACGCGCGGCGGACTGCCGCCGACGATCGCTCACGGCGCGAAGGGAGGCAGGACGGGATCGTTGTGGCACGGGCACGGACTTGCGCTTCTTGATGCCGTCGCCGTGGAGGGCGGAGCCGTCCTCGTCCCCGGCGGGATCGACCTGTCCTGGAGGTCGGCCACGGCTGCCGGGATCCTCTCGGCGGCGCCCGGGGGCGGGCTTCCGACGGCACGGCAGGGCGCCACGGGCATCCAGTATCACTCTGGACGGCGGTATTCGGGAACCCCCTACTCGCGGATCGGCATGGCAAGCGGGGACGCCGGACGGCGCAGCCGGTCGATCGAGTTCGGGTCCGCACTCGGCGGCCGGACGTCTCTCTCTGTGTTCTCCGAACGCAAGGATGGACGAGGTCCGGGACCGGGCGCGGAGCACGGCCGCGAGATCCTGCGAGCCGCGGTCGTCGTCGACCTCGCGAGCGGCTGGAGCGCGGAGATCAACGGCGCGAGCGCGGGCGCCTCGCGATGCATCCCGCGTCAGGACGGGGTCGTGGGCGCGGAACAGGAGCTCGCGATGGGAGCCGCCGATCTCGTGCTGACCGACGGCCGCACTCGTCTCGGCGTCTTCCACGAGGAGACGCGACTCACGGACCGGCGCCCGGGCTCCGGTGATCTCAGCACGTCCGGGACGGGCGTCACGTTCAGCGCCCCACTCGACCGGGGTCCGGTCCGGAGCCTGCGGCTCGCGGCGACCGGCCTCTCCGCCTCCGGAGAGCTCCTCGCGTGGAACGTCGCCGGCGCGTCGGTCGCGGTCGCGGTCGAGTCCGGGATGGAGCTCGGAAGCTGGACAGGACTGGCGTCGGTGGGCATGGCGCGACAGCGAGGGGAGATACTGCCCGAGCTGTCGTGTCTCGTGATACGAGGGGGCGGAACCGGTCCCTGGATGACGCTCGACATCGGAGGGCGCTTTCCGACGGCGCTCGAGCTGGCCGGCGCCGAGCGCGCGATCGTGGGTGACATCGAGCGCCGGACGCGAGGGAACGCATCGCTCGACCCCGAGCACGCGGCGACGGTCGGGATAGGATGGGCCGTGGAGCGGAGAGGTTTCGCCGGCGGAGCGACGATCGAGGCGTCGCAGATCTGGTCGCCGACGGTCCTGGCCGACGACGGGTCTGGCGCGCTGTCCCCGACATCAGGCGAGGACGCGACCGCCGGGATGGCGAGCATCTGGGGCGAGGCCGCCGCTCCAACTGCCGGCGGCTTTCGGGCCGCCATCGACCTCATCCGTGTCGACGAGAACGGACCTCTGAACGCGCTGACGCCGGTCCCCTGGTTCTCCGCTCACGCGTCGTTGTGGCTCGACCGGAGCTTCTTCAAGAACACGCTGGATGGCCGGCTGACGCTCTCGGCGAAGCACGAGCGCGGGCTCGCGCGCGGCGACTGGGCCGGTGAGGTGGAGGACACGCTCTGGCGGACCTCCGTCCGCGCGGAGGGGAGCGTCGGGCCGGCTCACTTCATGATCGCGGTGGACGATCCCCTCGACATCGACTCCGGCGGATGGCCGGGTCGCACTCTCTCCGAGCCGCGCGTCACGTACGCCTTCACCTGGGATTTCTGGAACTGATGCTCTCCCGCCCCTCGGCCTGAGGACGGCGAGAGCCCATGCGCTCGCCGCATCCCGGCCATGAGATCATCCGCACTCCAAGGCCCTCCCTGAGGATTCGTTTGCATTGCGTTTTGCAATTGGCTACATTGGGTCGGCGGGCCGGGAGGGGATGTGAAGGGGCTTCTCACACGGGATGAGCGCGCGGTCATCGCGTTCCTGACGGTCGTGCTGGCCGTCGGATCGATCGTGCTCGGGGTCCGCAAGGTGAACCCCGCGCTGCTGCCGGATCTCGGACCGTCCGGAGTCGAACCCGGGAGCGCCGCTTCGCGGAACGAAGTCACTCCGGACGCACCGCGCGGTCCGGTCGCCATTAACACCGCGACCGTGGATGAACTCGTCGCGTTGCCGGGCATCGGACCGGTCAAGGCGGCGGCGATCGTCGAGCACCGGGACCGGGAGGGGCCGTTCGAGTCGCTCGAGGCCCTCGTCGAAGTGCGAGGCATCGGTCCCGCGACGCTCGAGTCCATCCGGTCGGAGGTCGTGCTCTCAAGTCCGGATGCGTCGACCGAGGGCGAGGAGCGGGAGGAGCGATGAGCGGAGGCCAGCCGGCGGCACGCGGCATCATCGTGGGACGGCTGCTCGTGTCCGCCGTCGTCGTCACCGCGGCGCTTCTGAGCGACGAGATCTCTGTGACGCCCGTTGTTCTTCTGGGCATCGGGGTCGCCGCGGTGAGCATTCCGTACGCGGTCTGGTCGCGAAGGAGCGGCCGGCAGAGTCTGGGGCTCCTCGTCGCTCTCTTCGTCGCCGACGTCGTTCTCGTCACCCTTCTCGTGCTCTCATCCGGCGGTCTGTCGAGCCCCTTCAAGCTGCTCTACTTCCTGCCGGTCATCGTCTCCTCGACCGCGCTTGGCCCGAAGCCCGGGGCCATCGTCACCGTCACGTCGCTCGCGGCGTTCGCCGTTCTCTTCGTGATCGAGACTCCCAGCGCCGTCAGATCTCACGGCGCGGGCGTGCTCGCCGAGACGCTCGTGCTCGCCGTGGCGCTCACGGTCGTTTCCGTGCTCGTCGGGATCCTGTCTCGTCGCGTGCGGGAGGGAGAGAAACGACTCGGCGAGGTCGAGAGCGCACTCGATGCGGCGCACGTGCACATCGACAATCTCATTGAGAGCATGCAGAGCGGCCTGGCCCTCTTCGATATGTCGGGCGGCCTGCTCTCGCTCAACGAGCGGGGTCGCGACATCCTCGCGATCGAGGCGCCGGAGGCGGCCCGAACGCACTTTGAGATCGTCTTCGCCGAGCGCCCCGCCTTCGCGGAACACGTTCGGGCGGCGCTCGATGAGGGGGCGACCACCGAGCGCGGCGAGATCTCGATCGAGCGGCCAGGCGGGTCCTTGCCGGTCGGTCTCTCGACCTCGCTCCTTCGCGACGACGAGGGCGTCGCGGCGGGCGTCATCGTGATCTTCCAGGACCTCACGGAGGCTCGACGGCGCGAACTCGAGCGCCTGCACGCCGACCGCCTGGCCTCGCTCGGAGGCTTCGCCGCCGGCGTGGCGCACGAGATCAGGAACCCGCTCAACGCGATCAAGGGATCCGCCGAGATGCTGCGCGACGGGGTCGAGGCCGGCAGCGACGACGCGAAGCTCGTGGATCTCATCATCCGTGAGAGCGACCGGCTGGCGGTGCTCACGAACGATGTGCTGACCTACGGGCGGGTCGTCGACCCGCCGAACGGCGTCGTGCTCATGGACTCCCTCCTCAGCGAGGTGGAGGCTATCGCCCGTTCGCACCGCTCATGTGGTGCGGGCCTCGCGCTCTCCGTGAGCGGCGGCGGGCGCCGCGTGCGCGGGAACGCCGAGCAGCTCAAACAGGTCCTGCTGAACCTCGTGGTCAACGCCATGGAGGCCGTCGAGGGTGAGGGTTCCGTCCGCGTGACGACGGACGCCGGTGAGCGCGTGAGCGCGTCGGGGCGGACGGGGACCGACGGGCAGGTGGCGGTCGTCGTGGAGGACGACGGCGTCGGCATGGACGCAGCGACGCGCGAGGAGATGCTGGCTCCGTTCTGGACCACGAAGCAGTCAGGGACGGGACTGGGACTCGCCATCGTCGACAAGCTCGTCGAGGTCCACGGCGGGAGACTCGAGATCGAGAGCGAACCCGGCCGAGGGAGCCGGTTCGTCATCTACCTGAACGAAGCGAGCGACTAGACAGGGGATTCCCCGGGGGAGGAGCGCATGCCGCATGGAAGGATACTCGTCATAGACGACGAGGACAGCATCAGGGAGTACCTGTCGATGATGCTCGAGCGCGAGGGGTACG
>CAZAQL010000163.1:0-4207 GCA_964487295.1 uncultured bacterium
GAGGAGATGAGTTTCGATGCTCCCAGAGCATCTGTCCCGCGCGCAGTCACAGGGAAGGTATAGGCGCGGAGTATGCGGCAGATTCTCCCGGAGTCCAGACCTGCGTCTTTCAGCACACCGGAGAGCTCGGATTCTATCAGGTCTCGGCTGGCTTGCTCGTGGCTGATCGCCTCACCTGCCTGGCCCTGCCAGTACTTCTCATAGAAGATCTCGAACACGTGGCCGTAAGGTCCGTGGCCGATGTCATGAAGGAGACCCGCTGCTGCTACATCGTGCAGAAGCGCTGCCTCGAACTTAAGAAGCCCTCTGTACATGAGTGAAGACATCATCTCATGTGCGAGATACGCAACGCCCAATGAGTGTTCGAACCTCGTGTGCGTCGCTCCAGGGTACTTGAGCCCGACGAAGGAGAGCTGTTTGATCCCCCTCAGCCTCTGCAGAAGCCGGTGTCGCAGCAAAGGCTCCAGACAGCTTGGGAGCACCATACTACGATACACCTTGTCTCGGATGACTAGCGACATCGCCAACCCTCCTTGGCACAACGAAGGTCGTCACGGGCACGTCAGTGTGGGATTCAGTGCTTCGGCGGGTCAGAGAGACGGCCGATTGCGGTCACGTGGTCTTCCCCGCGTTCGGACGTCGCGCTACTCTGCGTCAAGCAACGCCCTGGCCATCTTGACGAGCTCCCAATGGTCAGCCTGCAATGCATCACCAACCAGACTGGCGAGACGCGGCCCTAGATCGCCAAGTCTCTCAGAGGGCGACTCGTTGAAGTACGCGGTTCCCTCAGGCGTGAGCTCGTACTGCATTTCGTAGAGGGGATTGCCTCTCGCGTTCATGCGTGCCGACACAAGGGAGCAGTCGCACGCGGTGTCGAGCTTGCTCTGGACCTCGCTCGAGTAGGGATAGAGGTTGTCGAAGAACTGGAGTCCGAGCTCCTCCTGCTCTCTCTCTTGAAGCAGAAGTGGTACGAGATGCACGAGCGACTCGAGCACCCATGGGTGTTCGAGTTCTTCGGCGTAGTGGAGGGTGCCCAGAACGACATCGGATATCGCGACGTTAGCCATTGCCTGTCTCCCGACTGGATCAGAACCCTTCGCATTTCCGTTAGCTAGTGCTCGCTGCTCAGCCACCGGGGTGGGATTCGAGTGGGACTCGCATCGAACCGGATAGCAGTTCCGCAGGGACTCTGTCAAGACTAAACCACAGACTATCCATCCTACCATGTTTCTTGACTGACTGCAAGCCCACGGCGTTGCCCCCCTAAGAGCCTACTGCTGGTAACTTAGATGCAGTCTGGAGTCCCCCGCTCCGGCGATTCTGAGCGCTTGTGGAGCCTCGACTCTGACCCGACAAGCCCTTCACACAACCATGGTTGGACGTCCGAAAAGCGTGAGCCACAGCAACCCCAGGGTGTGGAGTCACCGCGCGGACCCACCGCCGTGCCCATCAACACTCGGCTGGTTTCTCTCTGCGAGGATGCGTCTGCGGCTCCGCCACGCTTTCGCGCGACACGCGTCGGAGCAATAGACCCGCTCGCATCTGGCCTTCGCGTTTCGCTCGCGCGGCAGTCTCGCGCCGCAGACAGGACACGTCTTGAACGCACAAACACGCGGAGGGTGAGCGTTCGCGGTCCGCCCTGGTGTCAGCGTATGGGTCGGTGCCCGATTGTTGCTTGGTGAGCGTTCGCACATCGTCACTCATCTCCCAACATCCGAGCGTCGAGCGGTCCGGAATGAAACCTTCTCCATTTCACCCCACCCCCATACACACACACACTAGAAGGGGGGTCTATACAAGCGTGCAGGCGGGTGGTGAAAGAGAGAAAGATAGAGAGAGTATGTAGTTCTAGGTCTCTCCCGGCAGCTAATCCTTCACTTTCTTTCACAGTCCTTCACCTCCCCCTGAACGCCCCTTGAGCGGGAGTTCTTCCCGATTCACCCAATAGCTCAGGTGTACGATTCGGCGGCTGGATGAGCCTCCCCAGCCTGCGGCCCGGCTTCCGAAGGCACTTCGGTGAGCCTGTAGAAGCGGCCTGCCTTGGTCGCGGTCGTCTGTGTCCGGATGACGATGTCCCCGCGTTGCTCCAGGGTGTTCACGAGATCGCCGAAGCTCTTCGCGTCCATCTTCATCCGCTTGAGAAGAACGCTGTGCCCGAGCTCTCCGTCGGGGGCCTCGCGGAGCTTCCGCATGAACTTCAGGCACTCGGCGTGAAACGGGCTGTCCGCAACGTGCGACTGTGCCATGAAGAGCATCCTCCTGGCCTGGTGCATCACGAACCGTCCGGCCCATTCTGCGGCCGCCTTCCCGATCTCCGGGTTCTCGTGGCTCTCGCTCACGGCGTAGACCAGGGCGAGCTTCCGTGCGTGCTCGCTGGCGCGGCCCCACACGGCGGTCGCAACCGGGTCACACGACCGTTCCGCCTTCGCGTATTCAAGCTCCGCCTCCAGCCGGACCTCTGTCAGAACCTGCCCCGCCTCGGCCGTGTGCGGGACAACCTGAGGCACCGGATGCCAGCTATCGAGGTTCCCCGTGCCGCACCGGAAGTCCGCCCACCACTTGGCGGTCTCGAGCACCCGTGTGGGCAGAGGCTCTATGCGCGGATCTTGGCCGGGCGAGCGGTAGCGGCACTCGAGGACGATCATCCGAGCGAAGAACCCGTTCGTGAGCATCCGCTCCGAGAGGGCTTCGTAGTAGTGGTTCGGGATCGCCGTGCCGAGGACGACGAGGCAGGGCTGGTCGATCGTCCCCGGGGACTCCTTGCCGGCTCTCCGCCGCATGGGGAAGATGGAGTTGGCCGCGGAGTAGAGCGTCAGCATCGTACCCATGATGTTCTCGTGCCTTGCGTCCCTGGCCTTGTTGATCGACTGGAGCATCCCGTCGATCTCGTCGGTCTGGAACAGCATGCACGGCTCCGCGAAGAGCGCGTCCTGCAGGCCCTCCCCCGACGCGAACCGCCCGCCCACCTGGTCGGCGCGTCCGATCGCGTGGAGGATCTCCATGTTGAGCTTCCGGGGGTGCTCCTTTCCCCCGGACGAGTGCGCGAGTCCCAAGAGGTAGAGGTTCGTTCGGTTGTCGCCCGGGTCGCGGACCTTGCGCCCGGCGAGAACGGCCTGGAGCGCGAGCGCGCCGGCGAACGCCATCACCGGGTTCGGGTAGGGCGCCGTGTCCAGACAGTGGTCCATCACCTCTGAGACGAACCCCGGGACTCGCAGAAGGTCATCGGGCATGGGACCCGGATCGGATGGCGCGGGTAACCTATCCTCAGGAGGTGCCGCGTGCTCCATGTCCCGCGCCCAGTGGTTCTCGGCCACGGCGACGGCTACTTCATCGGGCTCGTAGCGTGAGATGCTTGAGGCGATCCGCCGGACTTCGCCCTCAGGAAGCGGCGGCTGGCATCGCCGCTGGTTGACTTGGAGCAGAGCCGGGAGGATCTCCTCTTCGCTCATGCCCACCCGCCGCATCGTCCCACCAAGTCGCGCGAGTGTGGCGTTCCGTTGGCCCGTTGGTATCACGTTGCCATCCGGCGCGAGATCGTCGCCCAGTGTCGCCCTGTGTGCGCCCGTGGGCGCCCCGTTCGCGCCAAGGGCGTCCAGCTCGGCCGTCAGCCACTCGGGCGGCCGCGGCAGCGCCGCGACCTCGTCGAGCGTCGAGGCCTCGCCCCACTGATACTCCTTCCCATCCACGACCGAGGGCGGGAGCAGGATGTAGCCCCCGTTCGCGCGCGTGTCGACCTTCGGAGCGATCCTGCCCGCAGTGTTCCCCCACCCCTTGCCCAGCGGCTGACGGAAGATGTAGTGGCGGCCGCCGCGCGGGGTGAGTGACATCGCGCCGCCCGCGAGATCCAGAACCTCCGCCGGGTCATCCGGCCATGCGTTGTCCGCGCCGTCCACGTCCACAACGAGCAGACCAGCCGTCGGCATCGCCACGTTCGCGTCGGGGTGTTGCTTCCACCACGCCTCGATCTGAGCGCCATCGGTCGTCGCGTCCTTGAAGCCGTGAGGAGTGAGCGGCGCCTTTCCTCCCGTTTCACAGGGGAAGACCGGATGGCCCGACTCGGCGTAGCGCAAAGCGGCGTCAAGCAGCATGCTCAAAACGGCACTCCTCCGTCCCCAGCGTACGCGGGGCACTCATCACCAAACAGGTCGTCCCAGTCGTCGACGGGTTCCGTCCACGGAGGCCTTCCATCGAGTTCGTATCCGATGAT
>CAZAQL010000164.1:0-4155 GCA_964487295.1 uncultured bacterium
AGAACGGCATGCCACCGACCGTGCGGGAGATAGGTGGGGCTTTCGATATCAAGAGCTCCACCGTCTTCGAGCTCCTGAAGGCACTGGAGCGGAAAGGCTATCTCAGGCGGGGGGACCTGGGGGCGCGTTCGCTCATCGTTGAGAAAGGCGGCGGGCGTAGTGAGCTGAGGAAGGCCGGCATCGAAGTCCCGATCGTCGGGTGCATCGCGGCCGGTCAGCCCATCGAGGCGATCGAGGATGATGGTGGCAATGTGGTCGTCGGCCAGGATGTGCTGCGCGGGCGGAAGGGCTTTGCTCTCAAAGTCGAAGGCGAGAGCATGATCGATGCGGGCGTTCTCGACGGAGACTACGTGGTCGTACGAAAGCAGGACATCGCCGAGAACGGCGACATGGTCGTGGCCCTCATCGAGGACGAGGCGACGCTGAAGCGCTTCTACCGCGAGCGCGGCGGCGTCCGGCTCGAGCCTGCAAACAAGAGGATGAAGGCCATCCGGGTGAGAGAAGGCGAGTTCAGGATTCAGGGGAAGGTAGTGGGTGTGGTGCGCATCATGGACGTGAAGCGGTAGGAGGAAGAGCAATGCCGCGACTTCGCTTCAAGAACTTCAGTGACCTCGCCTTCATTCAAGGCATCGACAAGCCGCAGTATCTCCGGCCCCTTCTGGAGCCACATCGCGAGTACTTCAAGCGACAGGGCATCGACATCGCGAACCTCAGGAACAACGACGCGACCGATCGCCGGCTTCTCCAGGTCTTCACGCAGCCGGACGAGAGCATGCCGGCCGATCTCCTCGAGACGCTCTATGTGCTCGACGATCTCGCCGACGAGTCCGGACACGACCGGATACAGCACGAGGCGGAGAGGCAGGGGATCAACCTCGATGGCAGTGACCTCACACCCGGCGAGTTTGCGATCATGGTCCAGTCAGGACACCCGGGACTCGTCCAGATGTGCCATGAGCAGACGTTCTACAGGAAGATCAAGAACTACCAGGAATACCAGGCCAAGGGAAGCAGGCGTCTGGAGCTCGCCTCGGTGCTGAAGAAGCTGCAGCAGCTCAAGGCGGTGCTCGGTCCCTGGTTCGAGTCGAAGGACCGGAGCCCGGCCTGTGAGATCTACGTCTACGAGGAGGGCAGCGAGATCAGGTTCGTCGTCACCCACGGGCGGCTGCTCCGTACCGAGGGGAGTTTCGACAGGCGGTTGAGGCGCTCCCGAGTCGCCTATCGTCCCCAGAAGCACGACTCGGTGATCTATGACAACAGAACGTACATCCTGAAGATCAACGCGCAGACGCGCGCTGAGAAAGAACACTACCGAGATGCCTTCGGCCGCGTGCTCTTCGGTGACGCAGAGTTCTTCCCCGGGGAGGACCTCTACACGCTCGCGCCGCTCAAGCGCGGAACGAGTGCCATGAGGCTTGTGCCAGGTATCGAATCGGTCCGGCTCACGGAGGTGTGGATCCAGATCGACAACGACCAGCGCTTCATGCAGACATCGAAGGCGTACAACCTTGCCGAGAGCATCGCCAGATACGGAAAGCCTAATCTCGCTGAGGGTAGCCTGGTTCGGGCCGCGTTTCTCGTGAAGTACACGAGCGGCGGGCGGCCGCGGAAGCTGGAGCTGCGTCCGCCGAATGTCGCAATCTACGACCATGACCGCGATGGCGTACCCGCAGAGGCCTTCATGCGCGCGAACGGCTACCTCAAGGTTGGAGAACCGGGCGATGGCCACGGGGATTGACCTCTCGCCGTTCTGGGAACTCCTGGAGACGAACTTCCCGCTGGCCGGCCCACGGTGTGACCTGCGGACATCGCTTGGATACGAACTTGTCGCCGCCCTTGAGGCAGGCGGGCATCTGACGTTCCTTCGCGTGGCCGACACCGTGGCGTGCCCGCACCCGGGCGGGTCCGGGTGTCCTCGCCAGGTCATTGAGCGCCCCGACGGGACCTTCCGTGCGATCTGCGGCAACGTACCTCCGGAATGCGACGACGTCGATCTGACGCTTGAGGATGTCGAGGTCCTCGGCGTCGATACCCAACGGCTCTGCCAGGCACTCCGCGGGCCTCTCTACACGGGCGGGAAGGTCGAATCGGTCCCCGGCCTCAGGGGCGTGTATCGCGCTGGGGCATTCAAGCCGGACACGTCGATTCGACACGCGGTCTATTTCGCCGCCCGCTGCAACCCGGGGGACTATGCGGCCGCGCTTGAAGCTCTCAGGTCGCAGCAAGAGGGAGAGAGTTTCGCCGTCCTCGTCCCCACAGACCGCTTCGTCAATGCCGACACGACACGTCAGATGGCGACGCTTGGCATTCCGGTCGTCCCGCTTCGCGGGGTGATCCAAGTGGTCGCAAGCGGCCAGCTGATAACGTCTGACGACCCGCTCCGCGTGCTGGGCGGCACGGGGCGGAGGACACACATGACATCGGGTCCACTGGTAGCCCAGGTTCGTACTCAGGATGGCTGGCAGGATCTCGATGAGGCGGGGTATCAGCGTCTGATAGAGACGGCTCAGGAGTACGACATCCTGGCCGACGAGAAGGCCCGCGTCGTGTGGAAGTCCGGCCGGCGGGAGGACGGCATCCGAGCCAGCCATTTCCGGATGATCCGTGCGGCGGTTGAGAGAACCGGGCGTTTCGACCCCGGCGTCGACGGCCCGGATGATGACCAGGAGTCCGGGAAGCAGATCTTCCAGCGTGCCCGCCAAGCCATCGATGTGAAGTACCGCTCCGATGACGGCACCACGCAGTGGCGCCTCTTCAAGTCCATGAAGTTCGACAAGCACGCCGAGTATCTGTTCCAGCCCGATCCCGGCTGCCGCTTCGCACTGATCTTCCTGCCGCGTTCCTGACGTAACCACCCAGTCTCTCCTCATCCGTACAGTCCACGTACAGGCCACATACATTCCGCGTACAGACCAACCCACCAGACTCTCCCCGTGGGACAGAACGACAACCACGGAAGGAGAGACCTATGGAACAGGAGTGGCGCTGCATCCGTTGCAGGAAGCTCCTCGCGGTCGTGCGCGGGGAGCGGCTGCACATCCGGTTCTCTCGCGGCCATGAGTACCTCGTCGGGTTCCCGGTGACCAGCGTCTGCCGCAACTGCGGGACGCTGAACGAACTGCGGGACGAGACCGTGGCGGCGGCACTGGGCAGCACGGCACCGGAGTGATGTGCGGGATCTGATGCGACAACCTCGAGGCGCCTGACGCCCTGATTGGCCAGTAGGAGGTGCGAGACGCCCGGCCGGAGAGGCCAGGCGTCTTGGCTACCACGTCGTGGGACCGGGACCGCAGAGATCTGGAGCGGGAGCTGCGGACCGATGAGTACCAGGGGCTGCTCGAATACCTGCATCGCAAGAGCCCCTTCATGCGGCAGTTCAGAACATGGGAGCAGGTTGTCGCGTCGATGAGGCGCGGCACATCGACCGACCCTCACAAGGACAAGATACTCCGATCGATCTTCCGCGTGCACGGGGAGGATCAGGATCCCCGCTGGCGCACGATCCTCCTCATGATCTTCTGGCCCGGCCTCAAATCGCTATCGCACAGGAAGTGGCATTGGGACGACGACCCCGCTGAGCTTCGGCAGAACGTGATCTGGACGTTTCTCCGAGTAGTCAGCCGCATCGATGTGGACCGTCGTCCGGTGCGGCTGGTCCAGAAAGTCGTGAATGACACGTTCCACCACGTCTACGAGGAGTACCGGCGACGCTGGAGGCGCGTCCGCCGTGAGCTCGCATCTGACCCGGATGACGTGAAGTGGCTGGGTGGCGGCGCGATCAACATCGACATTGACGCCATCGACCTCAGGCGAGCGCATGAGCGGGAGGTGACCAGACTCAGGGGGCATCTCGACGCTGGTCTGATCAGCGAGAGCGACTTCCTGCTTCTCGTCGGAACGCGCCTGTATGGCGAAACCGTTGCTGAGCACGCGCGTGAAGTGGGCCTCGATTACGAAGTCGCGAAGAAGCGCCGGCAGCGTGCCGAGGCCCGCATCCGGCGGTCGGAACGGGAGACGCCTGAGTCCGCAGAGACCATGTCCCCGCCGGAGGTCGTCGGCCCCCCTTCCATGAGTGACATCACGCGAGACGCCCGCACAGAAGGAGGCAAGCCATGATCAGTACGGCCGAAGCGCGAGACCTGATTAACGACCTCT
>CAZAQL010000165.1:0-4012 GCA_964487295.1 uncultured bacterium
CATGATGTCGCCCTCGGTGTAGTAGTCGCGCGAGTAGACGACCCGCACGCTCCAGGGGCGGAATTTCACCATCGACATGCCCTTGGCGCTGAACGGAACACCGTCGAAGTCGCCGGCCATCGTCCACGTCGCCGTGTAGATGCCACCCACGAGGGACTCGTCCTCGACCGTCGTGATGAGGTTCGGCGAGCTGGAGTAGAGACGGGCGAGGAACTCGGTCATCGTCTCGATGCCGTTGATGTTCACGATGGGGTCGGAGTACTCGATGTTCGGCGCGTAGAACCGCAGCAGCGACTGCCAGTTCCCGGCATTGATCTCGACGAGCGCGCGACCGACCTCCATGCGCCGGCGGCGAAGCCAGAACAGGCCGCGGTCCTCGTTCTCGCTCTCGTCCACGTCCAGCGTCTCGACCGCCAGGTCGAGGTCCTCCGCGCGGTCAGAGCCGGCGGTGCCGGCCAGAGGGCAGTCGTACGTCGGGTCCACGGCGCAGCGGTAGTAGGTCCGGAATCCCCAGATCGCCTCGTCGAGGCCGGGGATGCTGGCCATGATGTCGCCCTCGGAGTAGTAGTCCCGCTGGTAGTACACCTTCCTGGTCCAGCCGCGGAACTTGATGATCGAGATACCCTTGGCGGTGTAGGGGACGCCGGCGAAGTCACCGGCCATCGTCCAGCTGGCCGTGTACGTGCCGCCGATGAGAGTCTCGTCCTCGATCGTGGTCACGAGGTTCGGCGAGTTCCCGAACAGGCGACCGAGGAACTCAGCCATCGTGTCGATACCGTAGATGTCGACGATGGGGTCGTGGTACTCGATGTCGTTCGTGTAGTAAGGCAGGACCGTCGGCCAGTTCGTCGACTGCACCTCGATCAGCGCTCGGCCGATCTCCAGCCGGTCTCTGTACAGCCAGCCACGGTCGGCGCCGGCAGCGTCGGCCAGGACGGGCACGAGGAATACCACCAGACTGACGATCACCACGGACGCTCGTGCGAACTTGCTCACCATCAACCTCCTTCCGCATGGAACCGGATTCAGGGCTCTCGTCTCTGGAAGGGTGGAAAGGCGCGAGCAGGCGACTCGTGTGTGCGCAGCCGATGCTCCGGCGGCCTGCCGTTCTCGCCCGGATGCGGACGATGAAACCCAGCGAACATCATCCTCCTGGACAATCATACATAGATGTGTCTGAGATGCCGAGGTTTCGCCCGGAGGTCGGAATTCATGCGTCAGGCCGTTCGAACGCTACGGAGGCCGCGCGCGGGGGAATCCGTTCATCGGGAACCGAATCCAAACACCGGATGGCATTGATACCCAGGCAGGAGGCTGATCGTGCTCAAGAGACTGGCGGCGATCATGATCCTCTGTGCCGTTTTCATTCCACTGACGACGGCGTGTGGAGAACAGGGGACTGAGATGAGCAACAACGACCACCGCGAGCTGACGCCCGAGGAAGAGCGCGTGATCGTTCACAAGGGCACCGAGCGTCCGTTCAGCGGCGAATACGACGACCACTTCGAGGCCGGCACGTATCACTGCAAGCGGTGCGACGCACCGCTCTATCGGTCGACCGACAAATTCACGTCCGGCTGCGGGTGGCCGAGCTTCGACGACGAGATCGAGGGCGCCGTGCGCCGCGAGCCCGATGCCGACGGCCGCAGGACCGAGATCCTGTGCGCGAACTGCGGCGCGCACCTCGGGCACGTCTTCGAGGGAGAGCAGCTGACCGACAAGAACGTCCGGCACTGCGTCAACTCGATCTCGATGGTGTTCAGGCCGGATTCCGCGACCGCGTCCGACGAGAGGCCGGTCGCGAAGGCATCGGAAGAGCGGCCGGTCGGGACCGCGTACGCCTACTTCGCGGGCGGCTGCTTCTGGGGCGTCGAGCACCTGTTCCAATCGAAGGACGGTGTTCTCTCGGCCGCGTCCGGCTACATGGGCGGGACGACCGAGGACCCGACCTATCAGCAGGTCATCTCCGGGGGCACGGGCCACTTCGAGACCGTGCGCGTGGAGTACGACCCGTCGAAGGTCGGCTATGAGGAGCTCGCGAGGTACTTCTTCGAGATCCACGACCCGACGCAGGAGAACGGGCAGGGGCCCGACATCGGCGAGCGGTACCGGTCCGTGGTCTTCTACGGCAGCGACGAGGAGCGGGAGACTGCGGAGCGGCTGATCGGCATCCTCGAGGAGAAGGGCTACGACATCGCAACCGAACTCAAGCCCGTCGAGACGTTCTGGGATGCTGAGGACTATCACCAGGACTACTACGAGCGGAAGGGGCACCAGCCCTACTGCCACACATACACGAAGCGATTCTGATGAAGCTGCATTGACGTCGAGAGCCCCCCGCGGTCTCCGGACGGCGGGGGGCTCGGTTCGTCATCCGTGGAGCACACTACATGTAGCCGAGCGAACGCAGCCACTCGGCCATCTCCTCGTCGATCTCGGGTGTCCCGCCCTCCGGCGGATCGACCCTCGGAATAAGTGACAGCATCTGCCGCACGAGCTCGGGACGGGCCTCCGCGAGGTCCGTCCGGGCTTCGGGCGGCAGCGTCATGTCGAGGAGCGTCGGCGACGTCCCCGGCGAGATCTCGAGGCGCAGCGGGCCGGCGCGCACGGTGGCGTGCGCCACTTCCATCCCCGACGTGTCGAGCTCCGGGTTGAGCGCACGGAGCCGGTCGAGCAGGAGGTCCGGAGGCCCGGAGTACTCGGCGACGAGCGGTCGGTCCGCCGGCGACGGTTCGCCGAGCAGCGACACGCTCGGCGTTCCGGCCCCACTGCTCTCCACGCCCGCAGCGTCGAGCGCGGTGGCGTAGATGTCGGTCAGGAGCACCGGGTCGTCGCGACGTCCGGATGCCAGCCGCCCCGGAGCGCTCACGACGAGCGGGACCGCCAGCAGCGTCTCGAACACGCCGAACTGGTGGTCCATGTACCCGTGCTCTCCGAGGTTCTCGCCGTGATCGGAAGTCGCGATGACCACCGTGTTCTCCAGGAGTCCGCGCCTCTCGATCTCGTCGAGGATCGCACCCAGATGCCCGTCCGCCGTGAAGGCGTCCACCGCATACAGCTGTCGCACCCGATCCCAGTCGACGGACTCAGGCGGGTGGAGCCCCGCGTTGAACTCGTTCGCCCAGTCCGTCCCCACACGGTCGTCCGACGGCAGGTCGGGCAGCAGGAATTCGCGGTACTCGCGCGGAGGGTCGTACGGCAGGTGCGCCTCGAGGATGTTGACGAAGACGAAGAAGGGCCGTCCCCGATCCCTCTCATCGAGCCAGGCTTTGACGTTCCTGACCGTCTGGGGGCCGCCCTGCTCCGTCCTCCCGAAGATTCCCATGTCGATGGTCGTCTCGGCGCGCACGACGTCGAACCCGCGAGTGAGTCCGGTCATCTCCTCCGTCAGCCAGGGGTTGCTGTGGAAGGCCGCGGTCTGGTAACCGGCGCCGCCGAGGCGCTCGGCGAGTGTAACGACGTTGGGCGAGAGGCGCGGGCTTCTCGCGGTGCATCCGTGCGAGGAGGGGAGGAGGCCCGTGAAGATCGAGCCGTGTGACGGCGGCGTCCACGGGGCCGCCGTCCAGGCGTTGGCGAACACCGTTCCCTCTCTCCCGAGGCGGTCCAGCCTCGGCGTGAAGCTCTCGCCGTCGCCGCAGCCCGTGACGTCCCGGCGGACCGTGTCGAGCACGACGACCACGATGTTGGGTCGCGTCGGTTCAGGGGGCGCGCAGCCGGTGAGGAGCGCGTGTGCCGTGAACCACATGGCGAGCGCCAGCAGGGGACAGATGAGGCGCTTCGGCAAGGCTGAGTGTCGTGGTGGCATCGTCATGTCATCAGCGTAGCAGCAGAACGCGCGCCCGGCAACGAGGCGCGCGTCCGAGCTGTGTCCGGCAACGAGGCACGCGTCCGAGTTGTGTCCGGCAACGAGGCGCGCGTCCGAGTTGTGTCCGGCAACGAGGCGTGCGTCCGAGTTGTGTCCGGCAACTAGGCGTGCGTCCGAGTTGTGTCCGGTCCGCTGAGCCGCGTGGTC
>CAZAQL010000166.1:0-3926 GCA_964487295.1 uncultured bacterium
GGTCGGTCCAACAAGTCCGAGGATCTGAGCGGTGCCATTGCTGCAATGCGACACCTGCGCCGGCGCGTCGAAGAGGCCGGGGACGTCGACGAAGCACGCGGGCTCGAGGGTCAGGGCGCTTCGCTGTACTTCCGAGGACTCGCTACCGGTATCAAGCACCCCGATTTCGTATTCGAACGTCGAAACCGACGCCCTCCACGCGACCCGATCAACGCGTGTCTGTCGTTCGGCTACGCGCTGCTCGCAAACCGCGTCGAAACAGCGGTTCGCAGAGCCGGGCTCGATCCGTACGTCGGCATATTTCACGCCACGAGCCGTGGTAAACCCTCGATGGTGCTCGACCTGATGGAGGAATTCCGTCCGGTAGTCGTCGACAGGCTCGTCCTCCGTCTCGTCAATCGGCGTCAGCTCGCTCTGCACGACTTCGAGAACCCCGACGTCGACGTGACGACCCTGTCAGACGTCGACGCGGAGGAACCCGACGATGACCGGCCTGCCGTCTACCTCGGTCGAACCGGGCGGGCGATCCTCATCCGCGAACTCGGGCGGGTCTGGAAGGCCCGCCACTTCGTCAGCGAGCACGAGGGCCGGCTGCAGATGAGCGACATCGTCGACCGACAGGCATTCGCGATGGCCCGGGCGCTCGAAGAGGGGGCGGACTACGAATCATGGCTCTTGAAGTGACGAGCGGACAGGCGACGATGGAATCCGAAGGACTCTCCACCACAATCGAGGCTGTCGCGACGTTGGCGAATCTGCAGCGAGCCTGGGACCACGTCCGTGAACGTGGCAGTTCCCCCGGCATCGACCGGATGACGGTCCAGGCATTCGCGCGGGGGCGCATGCGACGTTTGAAGGACCTCTCTGGCCGCCTCCTCGAGGGGGCCTATCGGCCGTCGCCGGGGATGCGCTTTTCTCCACCGTGCGACCCGGAACGCAAACTCGTGATCCCGACGGTCGAGGACCGCATCGTCCAGCGCGCCGTCGCGAATGTGCTGGGCCCGTTTTACGCCCGCCGGTTCTCCGACGCGTCTTGCGCCTACCGGCCGGGGCGCTCCGTACGGCAGGCACACGGTCGAGTCGTCAGGCTGCTCGCCGACGCATTCCGCGCGTTTCTGCGCACCGATATCGCATCGTTCTTCGACACGATAGAGCGCGAACGGCTGGTCGGGGGCCTGGCCGCCGACGGTCACGAGCCGCGGCTGGTGAAGCTCGTTCGGCGGCTCATCGACGCGCGGGCAGTCGAAGGCGTGGCGTTCATCGAGTCCGACGAGGGGATCCCGCAGGGGAGCGCGCTGTCGCCGCTGCTCTCCAACGTCTACTTGACGCCCGTCGATGACACGATGACCCGGTTCGGGTTCGCATATCTCCGCTACGCGGATGACATCCTCGTACTCGGTCATGACGCTGAGGAGTGTGCCGACGCCGCCGCCCTGTTGGGCGAGGAACTCGGTCGGCTCGGTCTGCGGCTCAGCGCGCGGAAAACACGGGCCGGCCGCGTGTCCGCGGGGTTCGACTTCCTGGGCCGCCGGTTCGATCACCAGGGGGCGCAGCTCTCCCGCTCGGCTCACCGGGTGTTGAACGAACGTGCCTCCCGACTGCTGGAGCAAGACGCCTCTCCAACCCGGCTCGACGACTTCATGAGCCACTGGGAAGACTGGTATGGACCCGTGCGACGTGGCGACTGTTCTTCGATGGCTCTCCTCAGCGCGCTCGTCAGGCGGGCAGGCGACGTCGAGGACGACGAGAGCCTCTCCGGTCTGGCCGAGCAGCGGCTTCGTATCGGAGAGCGGGTCGCGCCGTCGATTCATCTGGAACTGTTCGACGCGTGGGCTTCGGCGTCGGGAGAGTACGACATGATCGCGCGAGCTGCCCTCGCCGAGCTGCGGGTTCTGCTCGAGGCGGCGGACCTCCCGATGCTGGAAGCCATCTCCCGGCGTCTGTCCATGGACCCGGCGGACGTCGCCAGGATGCAGCGCGAGTCGGACGTCTGGGCCCAGACGCTGGGACGGGCCGGACACCTCTCCCTCGCCGACGCCGCGTCCCCCGCCGGGCCCAATACCGTCGACACCTCTTCCGAGCCGGTCGACATGGAGTTCCTGGCGCGATTCGTGGAACTGGTCGCCGGTGATTGCGAACACCACCTCGCCGAGCTCGAAGACTCGCGCGGTCACTTGCGATTTCGGCACGTTCCCCGTCCCATCGACACGACGGCGCTGCACCTACACGCCGGCGGGACTCGGCGCTGCGGCGTGTACCTGCGCGACGAAAGTGGCAAAGTCCGAGCGGCGGTGATTCACGTCCGGGCGCGAGGGAAGAATGTACGCGCGTTGTGCAACGGGGCCGATCCGACCCGGCGCGAGGATGTCGCGCTCCGTGTGCGATCACATGCGCAGGCGCTGATTGTCGGCGCGACTCGGATGCGTCTCTCGACGCTTCTCGAAGAGACCGGGGCGTTGGGATGTCGAATCTGGTTCCTCTTCGCCACCCCGATCTCGCAGCGGCACGCGTTTCGTCTGCTGAAGGCCGTGGTGGCCGACGCGACGCATCCACCCGACGAACTGGTCGTTGAGCGGGAGCCCGCTACCGATACTACCCGCAAGGGACGTGGGCCATTCGTCTGGTTGCCGTTCGGCCGCAACCCGCGTTCAAATCGGTCGAGTCGGTTCCTGGACGCGGTAACCGGACTCTCGCTGATCCCATCTGCCACCGTGCACCGCATCACGCGTCACGGCTCGCTTCACGAACAACGCCGGCGCCACGATCTCGAGGACGTCGCGACGGAGCTCGGTGACGTCGTGCCTGCAGCCCGCGATGTCATCGATCGATGCTCGTTGTTGAGCCTGCTCGTTCACAAGGCTCGCCGCCTGGGTCACCTCGAAGCGATCGAACGAGCATCGCTCTTCGAGGTTTTCGGGCATCTTCGCGGGGCCGATGCGGGCGAAGCGCTGGCGATTATCATGCGCGGCTGCGATCACGGCGGCCGTTCGACGATCGACCGTCGCCTTTCGCGGCTCACCAGCCACCCGGCAGGAGCCGTTCAGCTCGATCAGGGTCCTGCGCTTCGCGCCTTTCGATTCCATCTCAGGTCCCCGCCTGCGTCGCCACCCGGTAGGGCGCGATGAGGAAGTTGAAGGTGTGCGGGACGGCAGAGACCGTGACCCCCGCCACCACGGATTCGCGATGCTCGTACATCGTCCCGACGAGGATCAGAACCGCCTGCTTCAGCGCCTGCGGGACGTCCCCTGCAGCGCCGTAGCCCGCGACGAACTCCACGGTGACCGCGTTCGGAATCGGGCGCGTGATCGGCCAGACCTCTCCGTATGCGGGCGTGATCCGCGGAACGATGCTCGAGGTGTCGACGTCGTACTTCGACGCGGCCAGGGTCTGTGTCGTGCCCGCGTCGTCGATGTAGGTGATGGAATTCACGGACTGAACCGGAGACCGCGGCAGCCGGATGGCCGGGTCGTGGCCATGCCCGACGACCTCCCCTTGAAGGTCGAGGATGCTGTTCGCCACCCCCGGGAAGTAATCCAGGGTCATCTGCAGCGTCTGCGTGACCAGTGCCCGGTTCGTCCGGGCCTCCACATGCTGCCGGGCGGCAGCCACCAGAGCGGTGATGTAGTCGTTCTCCAGGGAGTCGTCGACGCGCAGATGCGCGAGCGCGTCCGCCGTGGGGACCGGCTCGGAGTTCGGCTCGGATGTGACGGTCAGGCCGTAGCGCATGCGGTGTCAGGGCCCCCTTGCGGGGGCCCCGCCTTCCAGTGGGCCGAGGCCCGTCAGACGATCTCGGCGACGGTGCTGGCGTCGGTCTCGGGCTCGTAGCGAGCGTCGAAGCCGATCAGCGCGCCGAAGCCATCGCTGGACGCCGTGCCGACCGTGATCGACAGCCGAACGTGCGTGAACCCGTCCGACAGGTCCTCCGC